>WVZO01000711.1:0-238 GCA_011772425.1 Candidatus Aminicenantota bacterium | reverse complement strand
TTATTTACTTCGTGTCTCTTCGTGGCTCCCTCTTTCGCCGCCAGGCGTTAAAAAACCAGCCCGAAGGGCGCCTCTTTGTTTGTAATTTGTAATTTGGAATTTTCTTCTCTTCCTACTTCCTACTTCCTACTTCTTACTTCTTACTTCTTACTTCTTACTTCTTACTTCTTACTTCTTACTTCTTACTTCTCTTCATCTTCTTCTCCAATTCTGTCAATGCGTTTTCATCTTCTTCTGT
>WVZO01000716.1 GCA_011772425.1 Candidatus Aminicenantota bacterium | reverse complement strand
ATTTCGCGGTTTAATGTTTGCTGCATATGGCGGCGCAGGTCGATGAGGTTTTTGATCCGGGCGCATAATATGTTTGTATTGAAAGGTTTGGTGATATAATCGTCGGCCCCGGTTTCCAGGCCCTGTATAATACTTTCTTCCGACGCCTTTGCGGTTAATAGTATGATTGGTACATGGCTGGTATTAATGTCGTTTTTTAATACACGGCACAATTCATAGCCATCGACTCCCGGCATCATGATATCGCTGATAATAAGATCAGGGATGATCTCTTGTGCTTTTTGAATGCCTTCCCCTCCGTCCTTTGCCTCTACAACCGTGTAATCCGGCTCAAGAGAACCCCTAATGTAATCCCGGACATCGGCGCTGTCTTCTACCACAAGAATGATGTCTTTTGCCTGTTCAAAGGGGTCGATTTCTTTTTCTGCCTCTGCAGCGTCGTTCTCATCACTGTGGTCTTCCACGAGATTAAGGTCTCCCAGGACGACTGCCTTAACATCAACCGGGTCTCCCGTAACGTCGGCCGGAAATCTGGGCTTGTCAATTGGGGCACCCTTGTCGTCAGCCGGGACACCCTTATCATCAGCCGGGACACCCGGCCCCAGGGGCAGCCGGATAATAAATTCGGTTCCTTTTCCTTCAAGACTGTGCACATTGATTTTCCCATGATGGAGTTCTACCACTTCTTTTGCTATGGCCAGCCCGATGCCGGAACCTTTATGATTATTTTCGTAGGTACTTTCCGATTGGTAAAAGCGATCAAAAATATGCGACAATTGATCCCTGGGGATTCCAGGTCCGGTATCGGAAACGGATATGTTCAGCGAACCGGAGGAGAAATTTTCATCTTCTGTACAATTTTTTGTTACATTAAGGGTGACTTTCCCACCAGGAGGGGTAAATTTTACGGCGTTTGAAAAAAGATTAAAGACAGCTTCTTCCAGTTTTTTAGAATCAAAATAAAGCGTAATGTTTTCCTCTTCAGGGTGAAATGTTAGATCAAGTTCATTCTTATTGACCACAGGCTCAAAGGTAGACACAATGCCTTTTAGAAAGGGAATAATGTTTTGTTGGCAGGCCTGCAATTTTATTTTGCCGCTGTCAAATTTTGAGAGTTCCAGCAATTGATTGATTAGACTGAGTAACCGCTGGGAATTTCGCAGCATTAAATTCAGGTTTTTCTGTTGTTCCTTGTCACGGCTTTTGGAAAGCATTTGTTCCAGGGGTCCCATGATCAATGTAATGGGCGTGCGGAATTCATGGGAGATGTTGGCAAAGAAACGGGATTTCACTTTATCCATTTCTTTCAGTTTTTCGGATTGTTCTTCCAAGTGTAGATTCTTTTCTTTGAGTTCTTTAGTCCTATCTTTAACGGTTTGTTCAAGGGTTTGTTTTTCTTGTTCCAGTATCTTATAACGCTGCCATCTAAAAATAATGAACGTTAGTAGTAAAAATACAATTGAATAAAACAGATAGGCCAGCCGTGTTCTATACCAGGGGATGAAAATTGTAAATTGAAAAATGTCTTCACGACCTAAATGTCTGTAAACATTTTTGGCCTGAACCCTGAACGTATAATGTCCGTAATCGAGATTGAAATAGTCTTTTTTGGTTTCCGAAGTCCACCCGGACCATTCATCATCATATCCTTCCAGGAAATATCAATACCGTGTCTCTGATTCACTCTTAAAAAATGGGGCACCGAATTCAAAACGGATGTTTTTAACTTTAATGTCAATAAAAGGAAAAAAACGCCTGGATTTTAAATTATTGTCTATATTTATTTTATTACCACCAAAAATCAGGTTCTCATTGGCCATAACCCTCCGAATAAGGGTTGAAAAATCAAGTTTGTAATTAATTTTTATCTTTTTATCGTAACGGATGAGGCCGTCTTCACCTCCGAACCAGATGGAATCTCCGTCGGGATCAGGATAAATGACGTTCACCTGTGCGGGGGGAATCCTGAGGAAGGGTTTTCTTATCAGGGTAAAGGTTCCGTTCGGCTTAGGAAAGGCTTGAAAATTCCTGTATTTTGAATGGAACCAGATATTTTGCTCCCTGTCTTCCACGATGCGGAAGACACTTCTTCCATTTGGGTGACCTGCGAATTCTTTTCCCAGCGTATTGTCAGGAAAAAAAGAGCCACTTTCCTCATCAAATCGATATATCCCTTTTGGTGTGGCAAATATGACATGTTCGACTGCCCTGAAGACATACACCCATCCTTCAGGTAATCCCTTTGATGAATCATACCCGGTCACCTTATAATTGGTAATTTCCTTATCCTTGGAGAAATCTACTTTTAGAACTCCTTTTGTCACGGTTCCCAGCCACAAACTTCCTTTTTTGTTTTCAATAATAGTTCTTATTGGCTGTTCTGTATTTTCAAATTTAAGTTCCTCTACCCATTGGCCGTTTTTTAAGTATAGTGAAACCAATCCATCGTCGGATCCGACCCAGATACGGTTTTTATCTTTATTGGAACGATGTAAGACATAGGAATAATTCTTAATAATCTTGCGTATGTGATTGTTTTTAATTTGAAACACACCATTGCCAGTAGCAGCCAGCAGAGACTCGCCAATGGAGAGGAGGGACCGACAGTAACCGGACATTCCAGGTACCAATTGAAATTGTTTAAAAGGAAATGAAAGGGCATATAAGCCCCTGGAGGTTCCTGCATATAAGCGCCCGGGAGAACCGTGCCAGGTAACCGCCAGGACCACACCGGGTAGTTTTGATCGTTTATCAAGAATGGAAAAGGGAGACTTATATTCGATTCTAGATATCCCACTGTCAAGGCTCAGCCAGAGGTTACCCTGTTTATCCTGGAAAACATGTTTTACAATATTACCTTGCCACCCGGCGTCTTCATCGAAACGGTATTTTAAACATCCCCTGGAATCGATGATAACGAGACCCCCACCAAGTGTTGCCAGGGCAAAATCACCGGATTCTAACCGGATACCGTGATATAGCTTTTTCTCTTTCACGAAAGCATCCACGTCTGTTTCAAAAGGCGTCGCTTTCATACCGTCATACAGGTAGAAGCCATTTTCATTTGTTCCAATCAGGAGTCGTTGGGAATCGTATTCCACCATCATGAAAATCTTTTTTTTTGCAAATGCTTCCCCTCCGGGTACCACTCCAAACAAATCGTCCTTCATTTGCAGGAGTCCGGTTCCCTCGCGGCGAATATATAATTTTTCTCTACAAGTAAAGAGTGCGTTGACATCTTTTGTCAATGCTTTTATTTGTTTACGTTTACCATCCCAGTGAAACAGGTATTCCCGGGTCTGGAAATATACCCCCTCCCTGGTTGAATATGTTTCCCAAACATTGGTGAAACTTTTTTGATCATCCTTCAGGCTGTCACACAGGGATACATAATTAAGCATCCCTTTCGAGTCTGGTGCTAAGTACCCCATTTCCCTGTATCCCCCGATATAAATAGTTCCATCATCAGCGATTGCCATCGAGAATACGGTAATATTGGGTATGGGAATCAATCGCCATGAAACCCCGTCATATTCCAGCAGCCCTCCCTGGTTAGCCGCGTAAATGACCCCCCGTTTGTCCTGTACAATGCAATAGTTTTTAGGGCTTTTGTTGTAATCTTTGGGGGTGAAGTTCTTGATATATTTGAAACCGATCTCTTGAGAGAATACGTTTGCGGGCGACCAAAAAAGCAGTCCCAAAATTAGGAGCGTAAAGAAAAAAAAGATTCTTTTAAGATTGAAATGAATTTTAAAACACATATCTTGTCTCATCGTTCCCCTACGCTATTTACTTTCACCTTTAATACTTATTTTACATAAACAAAGAAAAATTTCAACAACAAATATAAAAAAACAGCAATTCTCATTTTAGCCGCGAAGGCGCACTAAGGGGTTATTTCTTTTTTTTTTAGCCACGAAGGTACACGAAGGTACACGAAGAAAAGAAGAAAAGTTACGAAAAACCGAATTGCGCTGCCATGAAAATAGGTGAGTAAGTTGAGTGAGGTGAGTAAGGTGAGTAGGGAACTCTCCGTGACTATTTTCATTCGCCTCCGGGCGAGGCCGCGACATCATGATTGACTGTCCCCAATAGTTACATGATCCGGTGTATGTCCGATGAGGGTCCCCAATGGCCTGGTCATTTTCAACTCCCATTTGGGCGGCCCAGGTGGGATTTTTAATAATATGCGGTCGCTGGAATGGGCGAGAGTTACTTTTCCTTCTGAAGCAAATTCGAAATCAGTCCATGAAGGGACGTTTATCAAGCAATCCGTTTTTAAATCACCGGGGCCGCGAACCACGGAGATGTGCAGATAATCTCCTTTTTTGGCGGTCCCCAGGGGAAGGGTAATGGAGCAGTTATGACTGATCAGATGAGCACCCCTGGTGGAATGGTGATAAACATTAATATCTCTTTTATCCTTCCCAAGCTTATTTTCCACTGTAATATCAAATACTTCCGGCATTTCTTTCACCTCCTATTATTCTTGAGAGTTTGCAAAAGAGGAGAAGGTGAGAGGATTACCTCTTACCTTCTCCCTACCTCTCCCCCTCTCTTAACTTCTTAATTCCAACTTTTTACATTCTCTCCACTTTCATGCGCCTTACGTATTATTTTACTCTTTACTTTCTGCCTGCGCCCTTT
The DNA here is from genome assembly GCA_011772425.1 of Candidatus Aminicenantota bacterium. Taxonomy (GTDB): domain Bacteria; phylum Acidobacteriota; class Aminicenantia; order UBA2199; family UBA2199; genus JAKAGC01. The sequence goes on along the minus strand of WVZO01000716.1, from coordinate 9,268 downwards.
TCCGCCTTTTCCGTCTCATGGAGTATAATCAAAGGTGAAAGCATACCAACTGTACCAGCCATATGTCCAGATGGGACGGTCGTCATTAGGCGCATCAAACATGTAACCTCGAATTGTGCGGTCCCTAACATGGATTGTAACTGCGTAGGCGCAATCATCAATTGATTCGACCGGTAGGTTGTTGATGTTAACTTCATGCAGATCAACAATGCTCGGTCCAATAGTCCCTGTAGGATCCACAAAGTCCCCTTCCGGGCTGTCATCATGATATTTCCAGCCATAGTGTTTGATCCCAAGCGGATCGCCGCCGAAGAGCGTCAGCCTGTATCGCCAGAAGTGGTCATCCTTAAAGCGTCCTTGAACCATTATCGGCATGTTATCCGGACCAAATTCTCCACAGATGTTGCCATTCTTTGGGGCTAGAGCCAGATTTGTAGGTGGAGTATTGTCGAGCTGGATATAGTGTTTGAACGGTTCCACTTGCACCCCACCTCCGCGCTGGATTTGGAGCCAGACGACGTAGAGGGCATTTTTATCGGGGGCAGACACAGAGTTCCACATCGTAAGCGGTAAATCTGGGTTACAACTTCGAAGCGTTCTATATTGGGCGGCGTTGAACCAGCCGTCTGAATCGGAAAACCAGTGATAGTCTCCATTGCAGCCGCCAAACCCGTCACTGCACTTCACGTGCCAGTCCTGCGCAGCGGTAACCTCAATACCATCAATTTCTGTTATACTGCAAGGATGATCGGACGCCTTACAGTAAACAACACGGAACCGTTGGATGTCAATGTCATCTGGAATGTAACCGTGGATCTGAATCCACTGGCCAAAGGGTTGATCTTTCGGTTGCTCTCTCCCAGGAGCTCCAGGGTAAGCCAGACCAGTAATACTGATATCACTAACATGCACCTGGTTGAAATGGGTAATTTGTGGGTATAGATCGATCTTACCATTACCAAAGGAAAGGGCATCCAATCCCAGGAATTTTGTTTTGGGCTTAAAGGGCAAGATCAGGCCGCTGTTGAGCATGACGATACCGTTACCGGACTTCAGTACATCTCCATCAGTGAAGCCCATCCGACCTTCAAAAAGTATCTCTGATGAGTAGTAGATATATTTCCTGATTTCAGGTTTTTCACGCCCCCGAAAAGTGACGGCATCCATGCCGAAATCGACGCCGCGACTGGGAATTCCAGCCGGAACCAGCACTGGCAGCGCATCACGATTCCTTAACACGATGGTACCCGCTGCAGCAGAGAGCAGATCTCCATCCAAAAACATAGGTATTTTCTTGGCAGATAATGGCCCAGTACCCTCTGTGGAGAACCAGATGTCAACGCCATATTTTTTTAAATACTCACCTATCGCTTTGGGCTTTTCAATCCAATACTCCCGGCCCCGTTTCCTCACCGCGTCAAAGAACTTGATAATCCTATCCTCAGTGCCGATGATCTGAACGGCGTCCAGGCCAAGGTCCAAACCACGAGGTATGTTGAAATTCGCCAGAAGCGCAGCGTTGGGAACGATTGCCCCGTTGGTTGCCAACAGGTCACCAGCAGTGAACCCACCATAAGGATGATCAAGTTCTGTCGAGAAGGCCACAAAATGCCCTCTGATGTTGATGACATCAGCGGCATCCAAACCGAGATCGGAACGTGCCTTAAATTTTTTCAAGAGCTCGTAATTCCTCATATAAACGTAGCCTGCTGAATTAAGCAGGTCACCGTCAGAAATGATAGGGTTGCCGTCAGCAGGTTTAAGCCCCCGGATCACGAATTCCTCTTCCGTAGAAAAGAAAATACCTTTTTCCCGTACATGCTGGGCAGTTGCCGTACACATCAATAGGAATATGATGGATACTAGCAACACCATTGAACGAATCTTCATTCTTTCCATTTTTCTTCCTCCTTTTTAACACTTGATCATTCGACGTTTTTTTCATCAAATGATCTGCCTATATTATGGTATAAAAAATTTTGGAAGTGGGTAAATAGCATTCAATACCGGGTATAAAATCCATTCAAGGTAAATGGTGATGCGGGGCAAATCATTCAAATCCGGGTAATTTCCATTCAAACGGTTAGTTGACAAAATCAGTGGAATAGTGCATATTAGTAAAAACAAGAAGGAGTAGTCGATATGGGCAAAGTCAAATTTTATCTTTTAGGGGCAAAAATTTTTCAAAGGGATTAACAATGAAATATCGATATGCTGAAATGGTCTGGAGTGAAATAAAAGAAGCCGCTCAACAGGAGCGGGTGGCTGTTTTACCGGTGGGGACTCATGAAGATCACGGTCTTCACCTTCCAGTGGATGCGGATGTTCTCATTTGCACAGAAATATGCGAACGCGCAGTGGCGCAAATTCCAGCCGAGGCCGTATTGGTGCCTCCTGTCATCCACGGTTACAGCCCCCATCATATGGATTTTCCCGGTCCCATAACCATTAGTTGGGACACATTTATTAAATACGTCAAAGATGTCTGCTGCAGCCTTGCCCATCACGACTTTAAACGAATTCTTATGGTCAACGGTCACGGGAGTAACACGGCTCCACTGGAGCTGGCTGCACGACAATCAATCATCGAATATGAAGGAAAAATTCTTTGTGCATTGGTAAACCATTGGGAAATCCGTAAAGCAAAAGAAATGGGCAATAAACTCAGGGAATCTGATCATGGTGGAGTGTCCCATGCAGGAGAATATGAGACCTCTATATATCTTGCTTTAAAACCGGACCTGTTGGACATGAACAAAGCGGTTGATGAACGGTCACCGCTGCCGCCGAGTTTTCAAGCTGATCTCTTGCTGGGTGCGAATCCCGAAGGTTCTGCTGCCCATTTGATGCCTTATTGGAGTTCTATGACAGAGAGTGGGGTAAGGGGAGATGCGACTAAGGCATCTGTGGAAAAAGGAAAAAATTTCCTGGAAGCAGCCATTGAAGGTCTCATTGAATTGATACGCGAATTCAAGGTGACCAAAATTCTACCCCGTAAGAAACACTAAGTAAAAATTTTGCCTGCGGCGGCCAGGGCCCCTCGGCTAAGACATGAAGGTCACCTTTCCCTCTTAGGAGGCTTTCTAAAAACTCAAATCAAGATTTATCTCACCCGCAGTTTGAGTTTATAGAATTGGTTCATTATTTCGTTAATAATTTGAATGAGGAAACCAGAAAGGATGCCCAGGACCAATGCACGCACCACAGGGTTCATATTACCCAGCGGCCCATTTTCAAACGTCCATGCATTCAGGTAATAATTATTCAGCAGTTCGCCTCCGAAGAGCAAGATAAAACCAGGGATGTATTGGACAAGGATGATGCACCGCCGTGTAATCATGGCAAGCCATCCGAAAATAAATCCCCATAATATCACCAGGACAACAAACACCAGCCACCAGGGGGTAAATAAATAGACGTTGCCAACCCAGGCCAGCACTTCGATGATTACTCCTATGGTTAATGAAAGGAGAAAGTATTTTAACCAGAGGATACCCCTGGTTTCATCGGGCATGGTCTTCAGTCTTTTTTTTTCTTCTTCTTTCATAGAGTCGTTTGTGGCTTTTGCTCCTTCCAGGAGAACAACCTTTCATCTTACCTTCTACTTGAATAGTATATCTTTGCATAAAGAGAAAAAAAAATCAATGCTTATCAGAAAAAAACAGCAATTCTAATTTTAGCCGCGAAAGTACATGAAAAAATTAAAATGAGAATTGCTGTAATTAAGGGCTATTTCCTTGCAATTTTTTTTTGTTTGTGTTAATATAATGATTCAAAAAGTAAGAGAAGTCATAAGAGATATCTTATGAGAGAAATAAATAGGAGATAGGAAGTGCAATTCCCGGGGATGGAAGCTAACCCGAATCGTAGAGGAAGGTTTGCAGGCGTTGTACGTGAACGTGAATTTAATTCATTATATAAAATCTTTTAAACGGAGGTGTTCAAATGGCCGAAGAAAAGGCAAAATCGAACTCCATTGAATTGGCGAAACCAGATGCATTCACCATTTTCCAGATCATTGTAAATACGCTGAAAAAGCTAAAGGACAAGACCGCCGTCATCTTATGGAGTTCCTTTATCTTATTAACATTGTGGGGTTTTAAGGGTGATACAAAATGGTTATTCAATCTTCTTGGTGAAGATTGGTTGAAGGCACTGTTCCCGGGGATCCCCTGGCGCAATCAACTCTTCACGTTTCTCTCCGGTTTTATCCTGCTGGTGATTATCCCCTGCTGCATCATTAAATTTGTTTTTAAGGAGAAGCTCTCCGACTACGGACTGGGTTGGCCCAAAGGGAAGGAAAACAAAAAACTCAGTTGGTTGGCCTTTTTTGTGATCATGGGTATTGGTCTCCCGGTGTTCTTCCTGGGTACCCTTGATCCCGCTATGCAAGCGGAATATCCGTTATTTGCAAAAGGAACGGTCACCACCTGGGGCGGCCTTATCATCTATGAACTGGTATATTTCTTGTTCTTTATCGTTATTGAATTCATTTTTAGAGGTTATCTGCTTTTTGGCCTTTTTGGAATTGAAGATGTTCAGGCCCTCAAAGGTGTAAAAGGCGTAAAAGGACCATTGGTATTTGGTCTTTATGCTATTTTGATTCAAATGCTGGCTTATACCATGTGGCACATCGTCAAGCCGGTGCCTGAATATTTTGGGGCTCTGATCTGGGGTGTGGCGGTGGCCGCAGTAGCTTTGAGAATCCGGTCCATTTGGCCGATTATTATTGGCCATTGGTTACTAAATGTCTGGGTGGATGTAGTTATGATTCTCAGGTCAGGTTTAACCTGATTCCAGGTTAATAGTAATTGAATCTTAGAAAAAGAAAAAGGAGGTAAACGATGGAAAAGATCGTTGCCGCGGTGCGGGGCACCGATAAATTTTCAAGTTTTCAAGAACTACTTAAAGTATCCCAATTCGATGATGTGCTGTTGGCGGCATTTAAGAACTCCGGGAAAGAAAAAGGGGACTTTAAGATTATTATCAAACCCAACATGATGGTGTTTGTAAATCCTAAAGATCACACAGCCATTGTGACTGATAAGGACCTGGTGGAGTCCCTGGTGGATCATCTGATCAATTTGGGATTCAACAATATCATGGTATGTGAAGCCCAAAATGACGTAGGCAGGATGCTGAAAAACCATAATGTAGAATTTGTTGCCGGGCAGATCGGATTTGAACCCAAGGGCAGGTATAAGATCGTTGACTTGACCCTCGAATCTGTACCTTACAAGTATATCTATAAAGACAAAAAAGGTAATACCAGGAAATGGAAACATTCGGTGGGGAGAAGCTGGATGGAAGCGGATTTCCGTATTACTTTTCCTAAATGCAAGACCCATGAGCACGATTGGATGACCTTAGGTGTAAAGAATGTATACGGTTGTTTACCTAAACCCAATAAGGTGGCGGTATACCATATCAGGTATGAAGTTTTTGATGTGACTGCCCGTTCCCTCCTCAGTTTTCCGGTTCACTTTTCCTTCATCGATGCCTGGGTGGGGTCTGATGGTTTCCAGGGCTATAAAATTGCCAATCCCCAGAAGTTGAATATGTTGTTTGGCGGCGGTGATATTGTTGCGGTTGATATGGAGATATTTAAACGAGCCGGTTTGGACCCCCACAAATCTATATTCTTGAAAAAAACGGTGGAGCAACTGTATGATGGGGCTTATCCAACTTATACAGTGAAGGGTGATAAAGACACGAAATTCAGTCAGTTGTGCGATTGGAAAAATATTGAAGACAAAATTGTCCAGGGCATTGATGTCATGGAGGAGGTATACATTGCCTGGGGATTCATCAACCTGAAGGCGATTTCAACTCTTGTGGACTATAAAATGTTTCCCCCAAAAAATTTCTTTTACCGTTTATTAGTATGGCTCTCCAAAAAGCTCTACGGCTTTTTTAAACTTTTCAAGTGGTATCGGAAGCTGTACAAGCGGTAGTAAAAAAGGGATTGGGAACAGCACCGAGGACAGGCAAACATCTGTTTTACTGGTTACTGCCTACTGTTTATTGTACTTCTTTTCAATGATAAAGGTGACCGGTCCATCATTGATGGACTCAATCTGCATCATGGCTCCAAATACTCCTTTTTCCACCTTTATTTCATGAGATAGAAGTTCATTGAAGGTCTCATACAATTCCTCTGCACGGCCAGGCTCCTCTGCATTGGTGAAATCCGGCCGCCTTCCCTTTTTTATATGCGAAGCCAGGGTAAACTGCGAAATGGAAAGAATTTCACCGCCAATATCTTTGACACTGAGATTCATGCGATACTCATCATCCGGGAAAATTCGCAAATTGAGAATCTTCTCCGCCATAAAGGCAATCTCCTTATCCGTGTCTCCTTTTTCAATACCAACAAAGGCAAGAATCCCGCGATTGATCTTGCCCACGACCTTCCCGTCTACTTCGACGCTGGCTCTGCTGACTCGTTGAATGACTGTTCTCATTTTGTATTAGTTGATTTTTTTGCCGAATACTTGAGGCAGTTCTTTTTTGGGGTATTTCTCCAACAAATACGTGGGGATGCGTCTCAATAACATCCAGGAATGCTCATCGACAATTAAACCCTGCTGACCTTTCTCTTCCTGCGAAGAAGCGGTGGGGGTACCAGCATTCGGCGTTGATGTGGGTACAGGTGCCCGTTTGAGGTCAGCGTTTTCGGCGTCGATATAATATATTTTCAAAAAAACAATATAATAAGGGAATTTATCGCCGGCACTAACCAGTATCTTATCTTCAACCAGGTAATAGGAACTCCAAGGAAGGTGATTGATAAAATTCATTGCATTTTTTAACTCACCGGTAAAGATCAACGCGACAGTTTGATATTGGCTTCCCTTTACCAGGGCTGAAAGATCGTTATCCATTCCCTGGTGAGGACTGCCCAACGTTTGCATTCGCTGCTCAGCCGCCATTTGCCGCTCTTTCCACATTCGACTCAATCGCGGGGCGGCAATACTTATTAGATCGTCCAGGAGGCGGTCCGAGAATGCAGGGTGAACACAAGGTTCACCCCTACGAGAACCCCGTAAGCCTTTGTAGGGGCGAATCTTGTATTCGCCCTTATCCCACTTCAATTTCCCGGGATCGGATTCTATTACCAGGTTATAAATTCCGTCCCGCTCAGCCAGTTCTCGAATATAAGCGGAGATTTCGCTAAATAGCCGGATAAAATCCCCCCGGCTGGCAACTTCCGGGATTTTAGCGGTCAACTCCCGCTCCAATCGTAAAAAATAACTTCTCTCCCTTTGATCGGGAAAGGAAAAGCTAGAGGACGCTTTTTTAAAGTCCGCTATTTTTAAATTCATATCATTTACCTGGCGCTTGTACCGGTTAATGGCTTCCAGCGAAGGTATGAAATAAAAAAAGAAATAGACCACAACCACCATGATTAAAACCACGGCTGCGACTATTTTACTTAAAAAATATTTCCTTCTCATTGGGGTTCTACCTCCCCATGGATGGTGAAGTAGAGTTCCACCTGTTTCTCAGCGGTCCCGGCCTTACTTGTGGGGGTTTCAATGTGAAGAACCTCAGCGAACCGGCTGAGGGTCTGGCGAAATTTTAAAAGTATGGTTCGGGCTTTGATTTTGTTATCCGTTTTTACATAACCGGTGAGCAAAAAGGTAACGGTCTGGTTCCCCGGTTGGATTTCGATTTCACTGAATTGGATTTCTTCGGCAGCGATTAAAGTGATTTTCCGGATGAGGTTTGCCGCCGCGTAGGAGTACTGCAGCGGGAAATCGATATAGAAGCGACGCTTATAAAAATCAACCCGTTTTTTTTTGGTGTCCTCGGTTTGGGCGGCATTTTTGCTTAACGGGACATAAGTCTTCTCTACTTTAGCAATTTCTTGTTTATACTTATTCTTAATACGTTCAAAATGGAAGGCACCGGCAGTTAAGACTGCGGTAATGAGTACGGCAAATATACCGGTGACAATGAACCGCCTGGGGCGTCTGGCCTTCTTCTTAATCTCCTCTTCGCTTTGCCGTTGTCCAGGAAGTTTCGGTTCCTTTTTCATAGTCAAAACTATATCACAGTAAAATTTGAAAATCAATTCCACAATTTTACTTCCCAGCGCCCAGGCCCCCTGGCAGGGGGAGCCTATATGCGGACAGTCATTGTACTACGCTTCATTATTTATACCCCATTCGCACCATTCTATTTCTTTCTCACCTTCTTCTCTCCTACTCTTCGTGTCCCTTTGTGTAACTTTGTGGCTAACAACTTGATGCTTCCCGGATTTTTTTTCTGCGTTTGATGGCTTCCTCTTCGTCTTTTCCATTGGCAATTCTTTCAATTTGCTCCCTATCCAACAACCTGGTTTTAATCATCTCGCAATAATCCGGGTTTAATTCAGTACCCAGCCAGCGGCGCTTGAATGCTTCGGCAACAGCAAAGGTTGTACCGGAACCGCCAAAGGGGTCCACAATTAAACTGTTTTCATTGGAAGATGCCAGGATTACTTTTTTTACCAGCTCAATGGGTTTTTGGGTGGGATGACTGGTCTTTTCCCATGAGTGGTTGGATAGAGTAGGCAACTCAAACACATCTTTGGGTTTTGCGCCTGCCGGGTTTGGTGTCCATATATATTCTTTTTTACTGTTTGCATGGGAATACTGTGAAGATTTTGCCTGGGGCCGGGTAGGATAACGAAGCGTGTGGGCATTGTAAGGAACCCTGATTTTGTCGATGTTTAAAATAAATGTCCTGGATTTCCTGAAATGAAGCAGGCTCTCGTGGGAACGGCCCCAATCGTTTCCCAGGTTGGCTTTATTCCGGTAATACCAGACCAGCCATTTACAGCCCCTGAAAAGATGGGAAGCTGACCATTTGATATCGGCCAATATTTCGGAAAATCCGCAAATATACAACGAGCCTGTGGGATGAAGGACCCTTTCCGCTTCCTCTATCCATTTCAAACTCCACTCGATATACTTTTTTTGGGATTCGAAGGAATCCCATTCCGCTTTTTTGATATTGTACGGAGGATCAGCAAATATTAGATGAACCGATTGGGAAGGAAGGATTTTAAAAAATTCCAGCACATCCAGGTTGTATAATTTCCCCAATTCAGTTTGATAATAGGGTTCTTTTTCCGCATTGCTTTCTGTTTTTCCAGGGAACATACTTTTCATATTGTTTACAACATTATAAAACCTTATATACAATTTTTCAAGGCCTCGGCCTCCGGCGGCCAGGGGCTCTCCTAAGAAACACCACGTTATGGGCGCAGTTTGAAGGGTCG
>WVZO01000217.1 GCA_011772425.1 Candidatus Aminicenantota bacterium | reverse complement strand
CCTGTGGAATAGTGGAATATAGGTTGATTATTTATTGGTTTAATGGTAGACTTAAGCTGTTATGAAAATATTGCGAAACAGGTTGTATCATGATTGAGTTCGAGCCAGCTTATATTAAATTGCATGAAAGCGGTAAATTACAGGAGACTGCCAACCGGTTGAATGCCCTCTACGAGAGTTGTACGTTATGTGCGAGGAATTGTAAAGTCAACCGTAATCAGGGAGAAAAAGGCATTTGTAAGGCAGGTTCCCGGGTGAAGATCAGTTCTGCACATCCCCATTTTGGGGAAGAGCGGCCCCTGGTAGGCAGGAACGGGTCAGGCACCATTTTCCTCACCCACTGCAACTTGCTGTGCCTTTACTGCCAGAACTGGGATATTTCTCACGGAGGTGAAGGGGATGAAATCAGTGACCAGGAATTGGCTTCGGTAATGCTGAGGCTCCAGAATATCGGCTGCCACAACATCAATTTTGTAAGTCCCACTCACTATCTCCCCAACATTATCCAGGCCACTGTGTTTGCCGTAGAAAATGGACTGCGCGTCCCCATTGTTTACAATACCGGCACCTACGACCAATTAGAAATCGTAAAAATGCTGGATGGAATTGTGGATATATACCTGCCGGACTCCAAATATATCGACGGAACTATTGCCAAAAAATACTCCCCTGGTGCCGGCGATTACCCGGAGGTGGCAAAAGCGGCATTAAAGGAAATGCACCGCCAGGTGGGGCTGCTGCAAACCGACGAAAATAATATTGCCCTCTGGGGGTTGATGATTCGCCACCTGGTGCTGCCCAATGGTCTGGCTGGTACCGAGGAATTTGTAAAATTTGTGGCTGACGAGTTAAACCCCGGCACTTATGTTAACATTATGGCCCAGTATCGTCCCGCCTACAAAGCCCACCAATTTCCCGAGCTTTCCAGGGGTCTTACCCATACCGAGTACAACCAGGCCCTGGTATTGGCCCGGAAACACGGCCTCTACAACCTGGGCTAGTGTCACAAAGAAACCCGCATTTTCACAACTAGTTCCGACAGGATGCGGGCGATATTCCAGGCATCATCTTCGCCGCGATGATGAATCCCCTCCAGCGGCAGGTCCAATGTCTTGAGAGCTTCGGCCATCCCCACTTCCCGGGGCAATTTCCAGGCAATGGCAAACAAATTTTTTACATTAATATGGGTGGCACCAAACGGATAACTGATATTCCAGGAAAGACACTGGCGTTCAAACTGGCGCCGGTCATAATCCCCATAACTGGCCCATGCCCGGTGTTTTGTACGGTATTCTTTCTTTAATATCCGGCACGCTTCTTTAAAGGCAATTCCCTTTTCCACATCATCCTGCGTCAATGTGGTAAGCGTTGTGCAAAAATCGCTGACCGTTGATTTTTCAGGTTTTACCAGGATACTGCGTTTTTCCAGGGGTTCTGCGGTTGCCACATCAATGGGACAAATGCCGATCTCGATGATTTCGCTGTCCTGGCCCTCTGGTGGTTCGCCTTCCCAGCACGTGGCCTCGACATCCACCACAATGATTTGGTCAAGCTTTTTTGCCAATGGCTGCTCCTTTTTATATCGATATCGGTTCGTTTATTTTCAAGTTCTTATCAAAGTTATCACAATTATAATCATTTTTCAAGGCTTTGGAATTTGCCTTCCTGTTGAACTTTAAAAAAAGGACAGATCAATTTTTGCTGATTTTATTTTGAATTTTGTATATCAATGTTATATAATTAATAACACCACTTGGAGTAAATAACAATGACTCAACTTGAAGACATTCGAAAAGGCGTGAAAGCAAACGAAAAAGAGCTGGCCGAAAACTTTAAAGTAAAAGAGATAGGCATTTTTGGATCATATGTTAGAGGAGAACAGCAAGAAAAAAGCGACCTTGATATCCTGGTGGATTTCAAAGAAACCATCGGACTGTTCAAATTTGTCGCCCTGGAAAGATATTTGAGTGAGTTGCTGGGGGTCAAAGTAGACCTGGTGATGAAAAGTGCTCTCAAACCCCGCATAGGCGAACGAATCCTTAAAGAGGTAACCTATATATGAACAAAGAAGAGAAAAATGGTCGCCAATGGGAAGATTATATCGAAGATATAGCAGGCGCGTCATTTCACCAGCCAGAGTTCGACATCGTTTGAGATATCTTTGATTTT
>WVZO01000130.1 GCA_011772425.1 Candidatus Aminicenantota bacterium | reverse complement strand
CAAAATACGAATTTTCAAAATTCAAAACAAAAGCAGCATGGTACGATACCCTAGAGTTTTTTTTGTTTTGTTCATTTGTATTTTGTTCATTCGAATTTGTTTCGAATTTCGATATTCGAATTTCGAATTTATTATTCTTTATAGCCCTTCGGGCGGTTGGTTTAACGTTATTTGATGGTTGACGTAACACTGGATTTGCTTGCAACGTTAGAACCGGGGGTTGGATTCAATTGTGCTGCCTAAAGGAGAGGAAAGGGGGGAAGATGGAAAGGCGCGCAGCCCGGACAAGCCGGGAAATTCCAAATCCCAAATCCCAAATTACAAACAAAAGAGGTGGCCTATGGACATAATTTTGACGCCTTCGGCGAGAATTGCATAAAAATTTGTAGGTAGAACAAGTTTTAGCTATACCTTATTGGGGCTTGAGAAATTATATTTCGTCTCCCCCAATCCATTGGAAAAGCTAAAAAAAAGCTTTTCCACATTCACACAAAACCTTTTTTTCGCTGAAAAGAGTACGAAAAAAAATTTTTGCGGGCAAGCCCGCGTGGTGACGTTGACTGATTGAGTGAGCCGAAATCCTCCCCAGTTAAGCCCCAAAAAGGAAAAAATATTTTGGGGACCAAAATATTCCTACAACTTAAAGGCCTGGAGAACCACTCATAGTAAAGATTTTACCTGGATCGGGTCATTTGATTACCCACAAATTCTTTTGAGGAGGCGAAAATTTAATCAAGGGGAGATTATCAAGATTTTTTTTGCCTGTAAGCAAAAATTCTCGCGATTTTTTTTGCTTATACGCAAAAATTTTAGACAGTTATTTTTTGCCCAGGATTCACCTCTAAAAGCCATCGGCGAAGTGGCAGTCAAAGATGAGGAAAGTAAAAAAGCGACAGGCCACTTCGTGCCCCTTCGTGTCCTTCGTGGCTATAATCTATGCCTCCGGCGGCCAGGGGGTTCTTTTGAAAAACCCCACTGCGTGGGGGAACATTTGCAGTGCAAAGACGGCGTACAGCGCTTCAAACGACATATCGTCTCCATGGATATTCCTTAATACCGCACTGTAAGTGCCCCTGGACCCCCACAAAACTTTTCATAAGCCAGAGTAAGATTTAAGTTCCTTCTCAATACTAAACAACTGCCTCAACACTCGCCTCATCGCCTCCTCAATCTGTGCCTTCCTCTTAAACGCACGAGCAGTCTCTATCTGCTCCTCCACCCTGGCNNCAAATCATTCAATACAACAATCTGTTCGTCACAAAGCCTGATCTGCCGCCGGATACGCTGAGACATCCTCCCTGCCTTTTTGCCTTCCTTCAATAACCGCCGCTTCGTGCTTTCCAAAAGAATCAACTCCGTCCTCAGCAGGGATAATTTCTCCACCGAAGAATCCGCCTCCCTGATCTTCTTGACAACCTTTGTATCTACTCTATAATCCACCTTTATCTCTTTCAATTCCTCCAAAAACCACTGCTCCTTCCTTACCCATTTATCCAACTCAATATACAAAGTCATCCGTTCATCAAAATTCCTTTTCCCGTCTTCCAGCAGCACCTTTTTTTGAGCTTCCAATTCCTTTCTCCTATTAAGTAAATAAGCAATGATTTCACCTTTTGCTGTTTTGTCCCTGTGCTTTAAACGGCTCAACACCTCCCCGGCTTCTTTTACAGTCATGCCCGCCAATATTTCCGGCCGATAAAGCATCTCCACCATTCGTGCCGCCATTTCACCAAAAACCGCATCCGAAAAAACACCGGTCTGACCTGAATATGCCCGTACCGGGAAAGGAAATAAATTGCTTTCATAATAAGGTGAATGACCAGGAAAACCAATGGCATGAAATAATTCATGTACCAGCGAATTATACCGAACCATGGGATCCAATACATTCTCAATATAAACCTTTACCAGCCGGTTCTCCTTCCTGAATTCATTCTCCCGGGCAGTAAAATGAATTTGCCTGGTTTTATTGATCAGCTTTCCCAAACCTGCTTTAAACGTTTGTACCTGTACTTTCGTATTGTTAATGGTTAAGCGAACCATGAGGTTATCATCCAAAATAGTGGTCTCTCCAAGATATTTCGGGATTATAGGGGTATTGTCAGGCAACGCTAACTCAATGATAATGTTAGCTGCTTCCAAGCCGGGGTTATAAAGAAATTTCTTTCTACCGATAACCTGGTTAATCCGTTCAAAAAACCGTTTGATCACTTTAGTATCCAAAACAGTGACGTTGCCTTTGGACGTTACCGTGACTCTATCTTCAAACCATTTTCTTATTTCGTGATTTTCCATCGGCTCTGTCTGCTCCACAATCACCGGGTTGGCTTTAACAACGTAGTGACCGTCAGTTGCGATTCTGTACGTACTTTCGGACCGGATATAATCGGGAATACACGCACATAAAAAACTCTCAACCTCTCTGCGCGTATATTCATCCGGTTTATCAACTTTAGGCGGGGAGAGGGTATAGGTGTATTCTTTTCCTTCTGTCTTAACTTCGATTTTTTCACGTTTCACGCCTACCAGGCCCAATGATGTTTCCGAATCATAATTACCTGGCAGTTCGACTCCTGTTTCTAGGGGCCGCATATCACGTGGCCCGCAACATCCGGTTAAATGAATAATAATTGGAATCAAAATGAAAATGATACCTTTAAATTTGTTCTTCATCAATTTTTTCTCCTTACGTTTAAAATGGAAGCGGCTGATTTTTGTCCAATATGTCCAATATAATGTTCATGGTGTTATTTACCTGGTCTTTGGGAACCGTGCAAGCCCCTGCACCCCGGTGCCCGCCGCCCCCAAACCGGGAGCAAAGCAGCCCGGCATTTACATGGCACTTCCGGTTAAAAATACTATGCCCAATACTGATTCTAACTTTTTCTCTGTCGTTATTGTCAACCCGTACCCTGACATTCACCACTGTTTCGAGAAAGAGTGAAAAAACCTGGAAACGATTGCCTTCAGGGTTTTTATCTAAAACCCGAAAGTCAGTGACGGTAACATGGTTATAGATAGTGGTATGTTTTTTCAAAAGTTCATTATAGGTCTTGTTGGCTTCAACGATTTTGTTTATACGGATTTTCACCTGCGGGTCTTCCAGGACATCTTCTATTTCATAGGATTTCAGTAAATCCACCAGCCGGTTCCAATAGGGTTCGTCCGCCCGGTTATGACTGGAAATAGTAGTGGAAATCGCTGTGAAAGGATATTTTTCCGGATAAAGCACTTCATCCCACGAAAGGTCTGCCGAATCGATTTTGTCTGTTGCCTCGATTAACCGGGTATAGTCTCGTTTAAATCGGTTCTTATTTTTATAATAGTCGAAAACTACCCTCGCTGCTGAAGGAGTAAGATTAAACACGCCGTTAAAAGATTCATCGATTTGGTTTGACACGTGATGGTCAAACCACAGGGTACAATTTTCATGATAGGATAAATTGGCGATAATATCTCCCGGTTGAACATCCACCAGGCGGTGCTGCATGTCATTGGGTTCCACCCACAGGACCGGTTCTGTGATTTCTGCACCCAATACGTCATTCAGCAGAACAGCACACACGATACCATCAAAATCGGGCCGCGTCACAATCCTCATTTTATTTCCTCCTTGTTCATTCCTCAAGAAGGGGCATTACCAGGACGTTTCTAAACATATCCCTTCACAACCGATTCTACATTGCCTTTTGAGCTTTTCGGAAATATTAACATGAGAGTATATCAATACTCTTCGAGAAAATCAATAGATTGGACGCAAAGTGAATATTTTGTTAAAATAACCCTGGCTTAATCTTACACAACCATGAATCAACGAAGACAAAAACCAAAGAGGTGAATGAACATGAATACGAAAAACAGTTCAATGGAAAAAATAATGGTCAGGGACAATCTATATCAGTATTTTTTTACCGGGGACAAAGACCCGTCGATAAACAGTATTTTTGCCTGTATTAACCGCAGTGAAAGCCCGGCTAAGGCGCTGTTAATCGATACCGCTTTTCCGGAATATGCCCAGATGGTAAAAAAAGACCTGGAAGAAAATGGCATTCAGCCGGAAATAGTCGTTCTTTCGCATTATCACCCGGATCATACGGCTGGGTGTACGGTTTTCCCGGGATGCCCCATTTATGCCAGTGAGTTCTACGAAGATAACCTGGAAAACTGTAAACGATGGCAACCCAATTTCACATTCCTTCCGGCCACACATGTTATTAAAGATGGTGACACGCTCTCATTTGGCACTTTTCATATCAGATTCATCCATGCCCCAGGGCACAGCCGCTGCCATCTCATGTCAGTTATTAACAATGATATTTTACATGTGGGTGATTTACTGATGTTTGAAGCCGATAACAAAACCACCCTTCCCTATATCAGCATGGGAGGAAGCTTTAAACAGCATATCAACAGTTTGGAGCGTATCAAAACCCTGGATTACAATATAATGCTCATTCCCCATGGACATGTCTTCACCGGCAAAGATAAAACCATCGAAGAAATCGACGACCGCATTTATTATTTGAAACGGGTATTGAATTCAAAAGGCACACTGCCCGTGGCTGTTTGCCTGAAAAAAGACATCTCCAACTACGCCCATACCGAATACCATGAAACCAATCTCATCCAATTAATGATAGAAGAGTAAAAAGCCAGGTTAAGGTTTGTGATCGTGCTTGTGGGCATCCTCGTGTTTATGCTCTTTTTTATGCTTTTCGCAGCCCTCTGCATGCTTTACCACTTTCTTTAATTTCATACCGCACTTCGGGCATTTTCCCGGTTTGTCGCTTTTGACATTGCACTGCTTCATGGGGCAGACATAATAAATTTCACAGCATGCTTTGGCATACTTTTCCGGATTCTTCTGGAATTCAGCTTTGCATTTTTCACTGGCAAAATAGAAGGTTTTCCCTTTGTATTCTACCTTGAATTTGGCATCCTTCTCATCGATTTCCTTTTTGCAAACCGCACAGCACATATGTTCGCATTCATGTTTGTCTTTGTGTTCGTGTTTGGCCTTTACTGCTTTTTTCTCCGCTTTCTCTTCTACATCTGCATTAAGCACACCACCAGCGGCAAATGTGAACACCAAACTCACAAAAAAGAACACAAATAGAATTTTAGTTAAAGTTTTCATTTTCATAAGCTCCTCCATTGAACTTGATTGTTAAATGTTATACTGTTCATTTCAAATGTAACCTTTTTTGTTAGGGTTGTATTTTAAATGGTCTTCAATTAAATGTCAAGTGTTTTCAAAACTTGGAAAATATGGTATTCTATTCCCTACAAAATTGTTAGTTGATTTTGAAAAGGGATATTTAAAAATTAACAATTAATAATTGTGAATTGTGAGTTTGATAACTGAAAATGGATACATATTTAGACAGGCTTGAATTGCACGGTTTTAAATCATTCCCGGACAAAACCGTCATTAAACTTCACAGGGGAATAACCGCAGTAGTAGGGCCCAATGGGTGTGGTAAAAGCAATATCGTGGATTCCATACTTTGGGTATTGGGGGAGCAGCGCATCAAAAGCCTCAGGGGTGAGAACACCGAGGACCTCATTTTTAGCGGCAGCTCCTCTAAAAAACCCCTGGGAATGACAGAGGTGGGTGCGTTTTTCACCAACCACACCGAAGAAGTTTACATCGCCCGCCGCTATTTCAGAACAGGCGAAGGGAAATATATCTTGAACGAGCGGTATTGCCGGAATAAGGATATCCAGGATACCTTGTTTAAATTGAGCCTGGGAGGCAGGAATTATTTCATCTTTGAGCAAGGGAGCATCGAGAAACTGGTTTCACTGAAACCCGGGGAGAAACGCATACTGATCGAAGAGGCTGCAGGTATCTCTCAATACCTGCTTCGGAAAAAAGAGACCGCCAATAAGTTGATCATTGCCCAACAAAACCTGGACAATATTCAAATATTGCTTCTGGATAAAGAAAGCCGACTTAGAGATTTAAAAAGGCAGGTCAATTTTGTGCAGCGTTACCGGCAGGTCAAAAATGAAAAAGTCAATCACTTGAGGACCCTTTTAGCAAGGAAAAAATCGTTGTTCCTGGAGGATTTTGAAACCGAAAAAACAGAGATCGAAAATTTAATCAATCACGAAACCGTTGCTGTCAAAGATATTACTGCCCTGGAAAAAGACCTGTTGGGACTGGAAGAAAAACGGTGGCTGGTAGATAAAGATTTAAAGCAAAACCAGCAGCAAATATTTGATTATAATAAAAAAATACTTTCCAGCAAAGGTGAAATCGATCAATCCCGGCAGGGTCGAAGTTTTAAGAATCAGAAAGTCGCTGATTTAAAGCAGGGGATTGAAACAAATAAAAAAGAGATTGTCAACATCGAAAAGCAAATGCAAACCACCGAGAGCAAGGTAAGAGAGCTCCAGGTAAAATTAAATGAAGAAACCAGCGAATACGAAGGCCTGGAGTACAGACTGGAGGAGCTCAATGACCGGTTGGAAAATGCCCATAAAGATAACGCCGGATTAAAAACAGATATTTTTAATGTCCAGGCAGAAATGTCTCAGGTCAACAATAAGATTAAAGAGATCGACAAGCGGATGATGCGCATTGAAAACGAGGTGGCCGGCAAAAAGAATTTTGTCACCCAATTGCAAGAACAGGTCAGTTCCAATGAAATTAAAGAAACAGGAACCGCCATCGCTGATTTAAGCCGGCAGTATACGGAAAAGGAAACTCGTTTTAAGGAAATTGAAACCCAATATGAGGAAAATAAACAAAGAATAGACCGGTTGAATACCGATCTAAAAAATTACAGCAATGAGATCAGGAATCTTGAGAACCAGAAGTCAAAATACCTGGAAATCAAGAAAAAAATAGTGGGGGAAGCAGTCAAAGCACCCGGGGTCAAGCACGTTGGTTATTTGCAGGACCTGATCCAAGCCGATAAAAAACATCACAAACTCCTGGAAAATTTCTATTATGAGGAGATGGATGCCATCCTGCTGGAGCAGAATGATGATTTTTTCAAAACCAATTTAAACAAGTGCTTACTGCAGCGAGAAATCGAAAACATGCCGGCGGAGAAGAAAGAGAAAATTGAAAAAGAAACCGGTTTTATTTCCTGGGTAAAGGATTTATTTAGCCTGGAAGAGAACTCCCTTAAAGATTTTTTTAAGAATGGTGTCCTTGTGGACAACCTTAAAAGTGGGATGCGAATTTTTGTTACTTATGGAATCGATGTCGTCACTGAGAATGGCGAGACCATTACCAAAGACGGGTTATTGATCCGCAGCAGGGAAAAAGGAATCCTGGATGTCCTTGATGAAATCCGGGAAATCGATGATAAACGAATCCAACTGATCCGGGAAAAGGAGAAAGTAAAACATGACCTGGATAAGGAACAGGAAAAACAGCCGGAATTGGCCAAAAAAATCAATGAGTACCGTGACCAGCTGCGGCTCATGGAAAAAGAGTTGATGCAATTGAAAAGTAAGTTGGACACCCTGGAAAAGAACAGGGAAAACAATATGAAGCGCGTCACCTTTACCGAATCTGAAATTGATCTGCTAATGGTAGAAAAAGATAAATTGCAAGAAGAATTTGAAGTCCTTGACAGGAAAAGCAGCGAGCTGGAAGTGTCCAATAAAGAACTCACTCAAAAGCGAGAACAATACCAGGAGGAAGTCCAGTTCATAAAAGAAGAAATCAATGAAATTGAAAAAGAATATTTGCAAAAAGAAAATGCCCTTAACCTTATTAAAGAGAAAATCAATTCTTCCAATTCTTACTTGAAAAATCTAAAGAACACCACATCCAAATTGGGAAATACCACTGCCGCCCATGAACAGGAAATTCTAACATTAAATGGTGATATAGCAGCGTTAAAAAGCAGGGAAGAGACATTAGCCAATGATTTGGTCCAATTGAACCGGCAAAAAAGTGAGTTGGAAGAAGTGGTCAAGAACCAGGAAGAGGAATTTAGCCGGTTGAATGCTGAAATAAAAGACAAATCTGTGGTTCTAAATGATAAACGAAAATCCCTGGAAGAACTCAAAGAAAATAAAAAGCAAATTGAAATCAACCTTTCATCTATCAAAAAGGATCTTTTCCAGTTGGAAGATCTTGCTTTTAAAGAGTTAAATACCGAACTAAAGAACCTGGAGCCTGTTCTTGAGCTAATGGAGCTGCCGGTAGCGGAGCTGGAGACAAAAATCGCATCTCTTGATGAACGATTATTTAAAATGAGGGACAGCAATCGGTTGAATTTTTCTGCTGAATCAGAGTATGAATTGCTGAACAAAGACTATAATTTTTTATTGATCCAAAAAGAGGATGTTGTCAAGTCCATTGAAGACATGAATGAAGCCATCAAGAAAATTGATGAGGAATCCCGTACCAGTTTTAGGGAAGCCTTTAAACAGGTGCAAAGAAACTTTAAGAAGAATTTCCAGATTTTATTTGAAGGTGGGGAAGCCGAACTTGCGTTAATGGATGAGAGCGACATACTGGAGACCGGGCTTGAGATTAAAGCGCAGCCCCCAGGCAAACGGCTGCTCAGTTTAAATCTGCTTTCCGGTGGTGAAAAAACATTAACGTCCCTGGCCTTTTTATTTGCGCTCTTTCAATACAAACCGTCTCCTTTTTGCGTATTCGATGAAGTGGACGCCTCACTGGACGAAGCCAATATCCAGCGGTTTTTAAAATTCCTTCATCAATTAAAGAAAAACACCCAGTTTTTAATTATTACCCATAATTTCAAAACCATGGAAGAGGCGGATTTTATTTATGGAATCACCATGGATGAACCCGGGATTTCCACGATATACTCCATGAAAATGACCGGGAGGGGCGAACTGGAACCAGCGTAAAAATACGGGTCTTCACCTTTTCCTTCTACCGTCGTGCTTTTTACCGCATTGTAAATGTCTTCGTGTCTCCGGCGGCCAAGGGGGTTCTTTTGAAAAACCACCCCCTGGACTCCTGCAAAACTTTTTATTTAGAAAATAAAAAGAATAAAAAATTAAAACATCAACTTTTCTTTCAATTGTCCTGTATATATTGTATGATGAGGGCATATGAACAACAAACAATGAATGACAGACGAGTAATCAATGGAAAAAAGAACGGATCAAGAATTGATGAAACTAATTACTGAAAAAAATACCCTGGCTCTGAAGGCGCTGTATCGACGCTATGAAATACCAATCTTTAACTTTATTCTCAGATATACAGGAAGCCGGGAAATTGCCCGGGAACTGATACAAGAAACCTTTACCCGTCTTTGGTTCGCATCCCATTTGTTTGATCAAAAAAGAGGAAATTTTAAAGGATGGCTGTATACCATTGCCCTGAATATCACCCGTAATGAAATGTCAAAAAAAGAGTATACATACCAATACGTAGAAGTCAATGAAGCCTGTAACCCGGAGAATGAGGGGGATAGGCGTGAAAAAGAAAGCCCGGAAACAATTTTACAGCAGCAAGAACTCCAGCATACGGTTGCCAATGCCCTGGGGCAGCTGCAGCCTTACCTGAGAGAGGTGATTATCATGAAAAATTACCAGCATTTAAAATTCAGGGAGATCGCCAAAGTGACCAACGTACCGGAAGGCACAATAAAAGCCAGGTATCACCGGGCCATCGCCCTGTTAAAAAAATCCCTGAACCCGGAACCCAATAAAACATGGAGGACCGAACCATGTGTAACATGAATAAAAATCACCTGCTGACGTTATTTTTCCACGAAGGAAGCCGTCGGCAAGAAAAAGAAATACAAACGCATGTCAATCAATGTAAAGAGTGCCAGGATTATCTTTTAATATTACAGCAAACCCATCAATCCTTGCAGCAGTGGAACGATGAATCCCCCCCGTCCAACACATTGGACTCAATCTTGGCAAATATACCCGAAGTACCTGAAATCCAAAAGAAACCGGCTGCTGCAAAACCCGGTTTGTCCATTACCCCTGTATTTATGATACCATTTGCTATTGGGTTAATCCTGGCGATTATCTTTTTTCTCCGGGATAAAATCACATTGCTGCCTTTCCTGGAAACATTAAAAACCAGTTGGTTGGGACAGATATTGGGTTCCTTCGGTGTGACAGCGATGTTGTTTTTCCTTTTGGGAATTTGTGTGACGCTGGCATTAACACCGGTTCTCATCATGGAGAGCCGATCGAATAAGCATAGATATAAATATAGTTTCATTTGAAATATAAGGAGAAAGAACCATGGATAGAAAAAAATTGATCACCAAAATGGCGTTGGCAGCCATTTTTATTCTTATCATTTCATGCGGCGGTCTGATATATGAATCGTTACATGAAATCAAAATTGAGAAAAAAAAAGCTAATAAAAAGAATTACAGGATCGAAGAACTAACCAGGCAGTGCCAGAAGTTCCTGGATGAAACCGCTGCAAAAATAAAAAGTTTGCCTGTCAATCCCTTGGTGCTCAGTCAAATCAAATCCGAGATTTTTAAAAAATCAACAGAAGCAAAAGCCTATCTCTGGATGAGCAATACAAAAGGAGAATTCATTTTTGGCGTGCCGCACCCGGTATTTACGCGGTTGAACGGGATTTTCGATAAGAACCGCACTGTTATTGAAAAAAGAGGATATATTGTAGACAGGAACGATTTCCTGTTGAAATTCGTGGACAAACATAATAAGATAAGGTTTTCTCACTACGATTTCAGCGGTCCTTTAGAAGAAAGAGGGTTCCGTTATTCAAGTGGTATGCTGGTGGTGTTTTCATCGCCGGTTATCGACCAGGAGCAGCAAGTTATTGGTGACCTTTATCTAAAGGTGGATGATTACGGTTACCGTTACGATTATAGGGATAGGTACTGGATTCAGCCGGTACTTTTCCAGTTAGCTCACATCTTGCTCGGTATATCTGCGGTGTTCCTTTGGCTCTTATTACCCTCCTGGGTGTACATCGATGCCCGGAAGCGTGATGTGAAAAGAGCCTTTATGTGGGCTATTTTAACGGTAGTTTCCTTTGGTTTCGCCTTCATTGTCTATATCATTACGCGGCCGGCGGAATTAAAAACCTTTCATTGCCCGGAATGTGAGAAAGAGTTAAACGGAACCAAAGCCTTTTGCCCCTATTGCGGCCTGGACCTGTCAAGTACGATTTGTCCGCAGTGTCAATACTCTATAAAGCCGGATTGGCAATTCTGTCCCAACTGCCGCTGCGATTTAACACAGAAGTCCCACGAAGAGATT
Source organism: Candidatus Aminicenantota bacterium (assembly GCA_011772425.1). Lineage (GTDB taxonomy): Bacteria > Acidobacteriota > Aminicenantia > UBA2199 > UBA2199 > JAKAGC01. Next base: position 3,610 of record WVZO01000130.1, on the reverse strand, counting down.
CCTGGGGAAACAGATAAACCAGCCGAGCCAGAGGCAAAAAAGATCGGATAAAATCAGATTAAGGTTAAGGTTCAGGTTAAGGTAAAGGAGGAAACGCTCTTCCTCAACCTCAACCTTAACCTCAGCCTTATTTTTCAAAGGGGAGAAAAAATGAGAACAGTAATCATATTAGTTATTCTTTTGGTTTTTATATTTATATTTACAATGATTTAGGGTTTTGGTGGCAGGTAAGTTATCCCTTGTGCTTGAGGAGCTGGGACTTTTGCCCTTCCATAAGAGTGGTTTTGGAGATTGGCTAAACCACTCAAAATACATTTACAGGAAAATCCTGGGCACTCCTGACGCTCTTGCGGGATACGCCAATTACAATATCACCCAGGAAAAGCTTGAAGCCGGGCAGCAGAAAGTGCTGGATACCGAAGCTGCTCATGCCAATAGGCAGCGATTGAAAGCCGATGCGGAAAATGCCACGGCAGAGAAAAATAAGGCCTTCAGGAAATTGGAAGCCTGGATGAAAAAGTATTTGAAAGTGGTGGATATCGCCCTTGAGGATGCACCGCAGTATAAAGAAAAGGTTGGAATTGTGGTGCCTTATCTTCAACGGTAATGGTTTCAGGGGGTCGAGCTGGGTGAACACGAAATACCGGCCGAACCCCTACGAATGTCAGAAAACGTTTATCAGACGTAGGGGCGAACCTTGTGTTCGCCCCATGCGTATTTCCTCAACCGAATTATGCATTTTTGCAAGAGGCTCAATTGATTATTGACAATTAGCAAGGTGCCCTTCGGGCAAATTTAAAGCGCCTACCGGCGCTCTTCCCCTTCATCGTTCATCACTCATCATTCATCATTCATATTGACTCCCCTGGAAGCGGGTTTAGCGGTAATCTCCGATTAATACGAAGGCCGCCCAGTAATAGGGGTGCCTTTTGCCGTAATTTTCGATCATGGTTTTTCGCGCGGTGTGCAGCGCTTCTATTTTGTCTGTTGTTTTTAAGGCGCGGTAGAAGGCCACCATGAGCTTTGAGGTATAATAATCGTCCACTTTCCAGAGACTGGCCAGGATGCTGGGGGTACCGGCATAGATAAAGGCGCGGGTCAGCCCGATGATTTCATCCCCGGGCCGGATGCCGCCCAGGTGGGTTTCACAGGCACTGAGGGTGACGAGATAAGCGGGTTTTAGTTTTAATTGAAAGATTTCCTGCACTTCCAGCCTGCCGTCGTCATTTTGATCCGGGGATAATATAAGGGCGGAGTACATGGGATACGCCGCATTAAAACTCCCATGACAGGCAAAGTGGAAAATATCCGGGTAAGGGGCATAATATTTTACCCTGGATTCCTTTGCAGCTTCACCAGCGAAAACACTTGTGTTTTTCGGGTTTAGCAGTTTAAGCTCCTCGACTTCTTTTTCTGAAAAAGGGAGGGTTCCGTCAGGGTTGCCAATGCCAATGAACTGCTCTTTTTTGAATTTGTTTTTTTCTTTGCAATATTTATAGGCACTTGCACTGGGGAGGTAGAATAGTTTTATATTTTGTTCGACTAAGAATTTCCCGTTATTCATGAGGGCTTCAAAGGGGAGGTAGTGGAGATAGCCGTGGGGAATCACGGCGATGCGCGATTTTCCCTTTATGAGTTCTGCCACAGGTTTAAGTAAGAGATCATACAGCTCTTGTGCGCTGCCTGCCAGGGTATTCACGCCAAAGGTTTCGTTGGCAGCCAGGGTGCGAAATTCGTGGATTTTGTTATTTAGCACCGGCTGGGTGATGTCTATTTTATAAGGATGGATTTTTTTGCCGTCAAGGAACCAGAGGTATGTGGCTTCCAGGGTGGTGTAATATTCGATAAGTACCATATTACCCTCAGCCCGGATGAATGCTTGTATCTCATCGACGGGCAGTGAATTCACAGATAAAAATGAGGCATATTCAGGGGAATTTAGTTTTATCTGTTGTAGTATGCCGGTGTGTTGTTTTTTTAATTGAAGGAGTTCTGCTTTCAGTTTATGGGGAGAAACCCGATGTCTGACTTCTTTTTTTTCATTCTCCATGATTTTCTTCGTTAATGAAGTGATTTCCTGTCTTAATTCTTCTTCTTTTCTGACCAGTTTCAGGGGTATCCCCAGCTTTGGATCGATTCGTTTATTGCCCAGGAGGTAAAGAAAAGCCCTGGCTTTTGAGCGTTCGGCATAGGGAAAAGCATTTTCACCTTTTTTAAGTTTAAATAGAAGTTCGATGAGTGCTTCGTATGGTCTTACCTTTGAAGCAAAATAGCCTGTTTTAAATTCCTCTCGCTTCATCTCTTCCCAGACTTCTTCTATTTTATCGATGCTGTTATTGTAATTCTGTTCAGCTTGTTTATATTTTTTGAGGGCTTCAAAGGTTTGGCCCAGGCGGTAATAGGACCATAACATTCCCTGGCGGTCGGCGATTTGATCTTGAATAGAAAGGGCTTGCTCGTAACGCTGACAGGCCTTTTCATACTCATCTAACATCCGGTGCATATCCCCCAAACATAGAAAACAGTTGGCCTCGCCCAGGCGGCCCTTAATCTCAATATATATCTCCAACCCTTGCTCATAACGCTGCCGGGCCTTTTCATATTCCGATAAACGAATGTGCACATCCCCCAGACTTCTCAGACATTCAGCCTCTCCCAGGCGAGCCTTTATCTCCCGAAATATCTCCAGCCCTTGCTCATAACGTTGACGGGCCTTTTCATACTCCGATAAAACCCGGTGAACATCCCCCAGACCTCTCAGACAGTTGGCCTCGCCCAGGCGACCCTTAATCTCACGATATATCTCCAACCCTTGCTCATAACGCTGACGGGCCTTTTCATATTCAGATAAACTCATGTGCACATACCCCAGACATTGAAGACAGTTGGCCTCGCCCAGGTGAGACTTTATCTCACGATAGATTTCCATCCCTTGCTCATAACGCTGACGGGCTTTTTCATTCTCAGATAAACTGTAGTGCACATCCCCCGTGTCCTTTCGGCAGGTGTGCGTGACAGGGTGCTGGCAGTGGTGCTATAATTTACCTTCATTTAAGGAGGTAAAAAATGCCATTGTCAAGGGAACTAAACTCAACGGAAATGGATTCCGCTATCCAGGCTTTCAAAGATTGGAGAAGTAGCCGTGAGAAAATGTGCCGCATCCCGGAGTGCTTATGGGAAATTGCAGTTAAGCTGTCACCGCAGTACCCAATAAACACAATTTGCAAAAATCTCGGTTTAAATTGGGGAGCCCTTAAAAAAAAGATTGATCACTTATCATTATCATCCAATGCCAATCATCCTGTTAAACCCCCAAAGCAGCCCTCATTTGTTGAATTAAAATTGAACAGCCAGGAGTTGGCACCGTCTTTGTTTTTAAATGATTCCCCTTCCCCCCGTTGTGCCATCGAATTAACGAAACCCGATGGGACGGTAATGAAAATATTTGCTTCAAATGATGCCCCACTAAACCTATTAGAGCTTTTTCAAACTTTCTTGGGGACCGGCGGGAATAGCAGGACTGGCAGGAAAACCAAATGATTCAAATAACACCACACATGAGAATATTTTTATGTATAGCCCCTATAGATTTCCGCAAAGGTATAGATGG
>WVZO01000354.1:3021-4502 GCA_011772425.1 Candidatus Aminicenantota bacterium | reverse complement strand
GACGCCAGGCGTTTGATGGTTTCCTCTTTAAATATGCCGGTATAATACTCAATAGTGATAAAGAGATTTTCTTCATATTCATGAATAAAAAAAGTCATATCAAACCTGGAGATGGTTTTTTTATATTCCACAGGGGGGAGGTCTTCCTTTTCCCCTGGTAACTGCAAGTCTTCCCTTTCCGTCATCTGTCTGAAATTCTGGACCACCATGGAAATATCAAAGAGCGGGTTCCTTGAAGGGTCTCTTTCCAGGTTCAGGCGGCTTACCAAATCCTCGAACTGAACATCCTGGTTATCAAAAGCTTTAAAGCTGTTGGCAATCACCTCTTTTAAGAAAGATTCATAGGTGTATTGGCCGTTAGGGTAGTTTCTCATGACCAGGATATTGACAAACATCCCGATGATTCGTTCCAGGTCCACATGGGACCGGCCTGCTGTACCGGTGCCAATGATAATATCTGTCTGACCGGTGTACCTGTAAAAAAGTATGTTAAGTGCTGCGAGAAAATTCATATATAACGTGCCGTTGTTCCTGGCAGCAAGGTGATTGAATTTTAACATGTCCTCTTTCTCCAACATAAAGCGGTAACGATCTCCTGCAAAGGTAAATACCGCCGGACGTTGAAAGTCCACCGGCAATTCCAACCGGGGAATTTGTCCTGCATCCGCATACAATTCAAACCAATAATCCTCCTGTTCCTTTATCACGCCGCTCTCAAACAAACGGCTCTGCCATTGGGAAAAATCTTTATACTGAAGTTTTAGCGGTTCTAACTCTTCCTGGTTATACAGGGCCATAAAATCCTCGGCCAGAATGGTATAAGATGTCCCGTCCGCTATAATATGATGCATATCCACCATTAAAATATGATTGTGGTCCGGGAACCGGATTAAGCCCGATCGCATGAGAGGAGCCCGGGATAAATCAAAGGGACTGATGAAATTCTCTATAGTACCTGCATGGGGTTTCCCTTCATTTACTTCGTGGTTACCTTTATAGGTTGGGGGTGCCACCCCCTCGACCTCAAATTCCACTTCATCATGGATTTCCTGGTAGGGAATGTCTTTCACCATAATAAACGATGTGCGTAAACTTTCATGCCTGGCGATCAGTTTTCTTAGCGAGGATTGGATTTTATCCCTGTCAATATTCTTGCCGATAGGTAAAACAAACGTCATATTGTAAACAGTGCTGTTCAAATCCATTTGCTGAAGTAAATAGAGCCGCTTTTGAGCCGAGGAAAGAGGATAATATTCTTTCTTTTCCACGGGCTCCACCAGGGCATGGCTGTGTTTCCCGGCTTGTAAGATATATTCCGACATTTCTCTAACAGTGGGAGTTTTAAATGTTTCTGCCAGGGGTAATTTCACCTTCAACTCTCTATGAACACGGGACTGGAGCACAAAAGCCTTTAACGAATGACCGCCCAATCGGAAGAAATTGGCATCAATACCGATTATCTCCCTTTCAATATCCAATAC
>WVZO01000354.1:0-3014 GCA_011772425.1 Candidatus Aminicenantota bacterium | reverse complement strand
TTTCATTTCCGGTCCAGGTAAGGCTTTTCGATCCACTTTCCCATTTGGGGTTAGGGGCATTTCCCGCAGCAGCACAATATGCCCCGGAACCATATAATCTGGCAGTAAGTTTGACAGGTAGTCTTTTAATTCTTCCGTATCCAGGTAGGCCTGGGCACCTGAGGGAACCACATAGGCACATAAATATTGATCTCCATTTCCTTGCTTTGATTCCCCTGTCGTGACCACAGCTTGTTTTATATTGCTGTGGTTCAACAATTGACTTTCGATTTCTCCCAATTCCACCCGGTATCCCCTGATCTTGACCTGTTGGTCCATCCTGCCCATAAACCGGATGCTGCCGTCATAATCGACTTCTCCCAGGTCTCCGCTTCGGTACATCCGTCCAAGTTCCTCATCATAAAGGAAGGCCTTTGCTGTTTTTTCAGGGTCTTTCCAGTAACCGGCGGCAATATGCTCCGAAACCACAACTATTTCACCGGTTTCAAGCTCCTCCACTTCCTGTCCGTCCCGGTCCAGCACCAGTAACTCCACGCCGTCGAAGGGTTTTCCCAGCGTGACAGTCGGATTTTCTTCCTGCACATCGATAAACCCCATGGTGTTGACAGAGGATTCGGTTTGACCATACATGTGTGCCAATAATGTGCCGGGAAAATATTCTCTTATTATTCTCAAATCATGCTGACGAAGGGGTTCCCCCCCCATACAGATCACCCGCAAACAGGGAAACCGGGTTTCTCCGGTTAGGGTTTCGGCAAAATGACGAAAAACCGTGGGGACGCTGTGGTATACGGTTATTTTTTCTTTTATTAACCAATGGGCGATTTCCGTTACTCCCCTGTGTCTGATGCTGAAGGGATATAGGGCGGCACCGCTCAACAGGGCCGTATAAATATCCTGGAGCGCTCCATCATGATAGAAAGAGGAGAGAAATGAGATAGAATCCCCGGGAGTAATCCGAAGGGCATCGATATAGCGATCAGCGAAAAAAAGTACATTTTCACGGGTTTGAATAACCCCTTTGGGATATCCTTTAGAGCCTGAAGTCTGGAGGACATACGCGGGTAGGTTTGGTGGGGTTTCCAGTTCGAGATTATTTGCCGGTAGGTCCGGGTCCAGGCATTGAATATCCAGGATGGTTATTTTTCCCGGAGCCTCGGCCGCCAATGTGTTTGCCAATTCCATGTGCCTGGTGTCGGTGACGATCAATCGTGTATCCAGATGCTGTACCATGTATTGCAGCCGTTTGACCGGGTAGGTGGGATCAATAGGGACATATATTTTGTTGGCTTTTAAAACTGCCAGAACTGCGGCTGCGGCTTCTACCCCTGTTTCCATAAGTAGTCCCACCGGATGCCGGTCCGGTGGTAAACCTGCCCCCGGGTAGAGCTGTAAAATACTACGGGCAGCCCGGTTCGCCAGGCTGTTCAACCCATGGTAAGTCAAACTGATGTCCAAGGTCTTGAGCGCAACTTTATCTCCATACCTGGCGGCAATTTCTTCAAATCGTTTAACAATCATGTTTATTCCTCCCTCTAATTCAATCGCACTTTTCGTTTTTTTCTCTTTTCTTTAAACACGTATTCCTTTATGGGTTTACCGGGATCAGCGGCCACTGTTTTTAATACTTCCATATATTTCCTCATCATATACTCGATTCGTTCTTTTTTATAAACTGCTTTCCTGTACTGACAATCCACCTGGATACCATTTTTGTACTCAGCCACAAACATCACGATTTCAAATTTCGCATCCTGCACGTTCTCTATATGAAAAGGTTCGAACTCAGACGCCTCTAATTCTTGCTCTGTGGCCCGCTCATTGAGGTTAAACATATTAAACAACAAAGGGATATCCGGGAATTTCATGTTCAGATCTTCAAACACCGATTCTAAGGGATAATCCTGGTGCTGCAGGATTTCCAGCATGTCACGGTGGACCCGGCTTAAAAAAACCGGGAAGGATTCGTGTTCCTCTACATGATTTTTCATTACCAGGGTATTCACAAAGAAACCCAGGATATTTTGCAGTGTATCGTGGTTTCTTCCTGCCCCCAATATACCGGTTACCACATCTTCCTGGTTAGACAACCGCGAAAGCAGGATATTGAGAACCGCATACATCACCACAAAAATGCTGGTATTGTTATACAAAGCGATCTGCTTTAGTTTATCTTTAACTTCGTTTTCCAGGGCAAACCTGTACCCGGCACTGTCCAGGCTGTCACCGGTTTCCTGGTTGTCTTTGCGTAATAGAAGTTCTGGTAAGCCTTGTTCTATCTTTTTTCGCCAGAATTGAAGGGATTTTTTCCCCTCCAGTTCCTGCATTTGTCGGTTCTGCCACAGGGCAAAATCTTTATACTGTATCAAAAGGGCGGGTAGTTCCATTTCCCGGCCCGACCGGTATATTTCGTATAATTGGTTAAATTCCTTTTTCAGTATCTCCATGGACCAGCCATCGGATACGATATGATGCATGTTAAACATGAACCGGTAATAGGAAGGTGCCAGTTTCACCAGGGCAGCGCGGAAAAGAGGAGCAGTGGGAAGATGGAAAAGTTTGAGGGCAATTTGCCGGTACACCTGGTTACACGCCTGCTCTGCTTCTGCGAATTCCAGGTTCTTTGCCGAAAGATCGATGAATTCGAAGAGCATTTTGACGTTCTTCAATACCACCTGGAAGGGGTGGTCCTCCACCACGATAAAGGCGGTACGGAAACTTTCGTGATGCCGGATGAGCCGGTCCAACACCTGTTTTATCACATGTTGATCCACCTCATGTTTCAAATCCACATAACCAGGCATATGAAACGCCGGACTTTCGGGTTCCATTTGGTGAAGAAGAAACAACCGCGACTGGTTGTAAGAGAGAGGGTAATACTCGCGGACTTCTAGCGGCGGGATTTCATGGAAAACCGCTGCACAAGTCTTAGAAATGACTGCACCCAGCCCACTGATAGTAGGATTTTTGAATATCATGGCCAGGGGGAATTTCACGTTAAGTTCCCTGTATAT
>WVZO01000346.1 GCA_011772425.1 Candidatus Aminicenantota bacterium | reverse complement strand
AGAAAACTATATAATAAAACCTGAAACCCAGGTTTCTATGACAGTTTTAGGTAGGATTAGAACAGAAAAGAACAAAAAGCATTGGAAAAATTTGTCCGAAATTAATTTGAGAGGTGCCAGGCTGAGAGGTGTCAACCTCTTGGTTGTCATACCCATGGATGTCGATCTCTTAAGTCTCTACTCCAAGATTAACAAATTAAGTGGTCCCAATCTCATGTATGTCGACCTCACGGGTGCCGACCTCTGGGATGCCACCCTCATGGGTGCCAACCTCTGGGATGCCACCCTCAGTAGTGCCATCCTCCAGTGTGGCGACCTCAGGGGTGCCAACCTCTGGGATGCTACCCTCACGGGTGCCAACCTCTGGGGTGCCAACCTTACGAGGGCTTACCTCGGTGGGGTTTTACTTCATAAGGCTATTGGCTTAACAGTAGAACAACTCCTAAAAGTCAAAACTCTCTATCGAGTTAAGGGCTTACCCCCTGAGATGGAAAAAGAGATAAAGAAAAAGAAGCCTGATCTATTTGAGGAGCCGAAAGAAAGGTGAAGGTGCGCTAAAACGTCAAAGAAAAAAGTAAAAGACAAAAAATCTCTGACCCACTGACTCTCTAACCTTTCGCCGCAGGCGATTTTAACTCGCCCGGAGGGCACCTTTTTATAGTTGGCAGTTGGCAGTTGGCAAGTAAGAAGCGAAGAAACGGAGAAGATAAGAAGGTGAAAAGATAAGTTGAAGGCTTCCCCAAACGTTTGAAACACTCTCCCACATAATACACCTGTCAACTTTAAACGTGGTTATGTGCTACTGGCTGATTCTGGTAAGGAAGCCTTCTAGATGGTCCGAAGGACCTTCTGCGGCTGCCCTCGCCGAGGGCCTGGACCCCGCAAAAATTTTTGATACATGGTCAGCCTGTGATACAAGGTCTATGTCTTCCTACCCCATTGTATCATTTCCAGGATTTCATAAGGTGCCTATATTGCTTTTTTGATAAGTTTCTCAATCCAACCGCCCAACCCAATAGTAAATCGAAGATAAGGGCCGCTGATGCCTGAATCAGGACCATCAGGCACCCGGATATGATTGACCCGCCAATCATTCCGTACAGGTGAAAATATCCAACCGATGCGAATCCCTATAACAAGATTATTCTGCCCTTTCTTTTTCTCGTTGTATTTGTAGAAATAGTCAACCCCAAAACCCAAATTAAGTAAAAAATTAGTGGTGCTGGACTCACTGCCCTTTTGATACCCGGTTATGTCATCAAACGATTTGATGTTATTCTCTGTAGTCCTCAACACCAGTTTCCCAATCCCGACTCCCAGGTAGGGATAATGCATCAAACCCTTTTTCGAACGTAAGAGATACCCGAAATTAAGAACGCCATATTTACTCCTGGTAGAAGTCCTGAAACCATCTGTTTCCAGGCTGTGTTTTTCAAAGGTGCGGACGATTTCCAGTCCCACCACAAATTTATTATGGATCACATGCCCTCCCAGGCCATAGGAAAAATAATACTCATCCACTTCGGGTAAATCACTGCTTTCCAGGTAAGAATTTAATTGGGTCATGTTCAGGCGACTGACGCCAAACATCACGTATGCCGCATTGATCCGTTTCTTTTTAATGAATTTTGTAATTTTTTCGATTTTATTCTTTTGGGCAGCAGCCGTATTTGAGAAGGCTAAAAGCGCTAAAATAAAATACGAAGACAAAATGAATAGTTTTGATCTGTGTTTCATGGTCGTTACTCGTTTTTTTTGGTTTTTTCGGCGAAATATAATTATACACCAAATTCGTTTTTCAGTCACCCCACCTATAGGGTGACGTAAAAGTCACCCTAAATTCGAAGCACGAAGCACGAAATCCGAAACAAATCCAAAATTCAAATGTTCAAAATCCAAAACAAAAGCAACATGACACTGATTCTCAATGCAATTGTTACCAGGTTATTTTTATTTAATAGGGTGCCCGCGCCGCGGGCTTTTGGTCATTTGAATTTCGGTCATTCGAATTTGTTTCGAATTTCGATATTCGGATTTCGGATTTAAGAACTTTGACGAGACCCTGTGGCTACCTTGTATATCATATCTGTTACATCGATCTTTTCTTCAATAATTCGTTTCCCAATGGCCCGCCATTTTTCTTTTTGATAATGGGATAATATGGATGCCGCCTTCTCGACAGCCTCGTCTTGCTGCCGTTGGGTAAAATGAAAGACGATCCCATACTCCTTTTCCTGCTCATCAGTATATCCCCGGCCAACAGGATCGATATAAATCCCCGGAACTCCCAATACAGCCCCCTCCGAGACCATAGTGGCACTTTCTCCAAAAATTAACGCAGCGTAAGCCATTAAACTGTGGACCCTGGTTACATCCAACCGAAGCCTGAATTCCTCCAACTCCCCGGGCAGCTCCCCTTCACAAGATATGAACACCGGGCCAAACCCACGTAATTCATTAACCGCTTCTATTTTGTGCTGCCGGTCCAGACCACGACGCCCTATGTCATGACCGGCCCCCCAACCGACAAATCGCACCAGGGTAAATAGTTCTCCGGGCTTTACTCCAACCTCTTCAAGTACCGAAATATCCGCTTCAAAATAGGCAGGATGAAGATAGGCAATTTCATGAAACCCATTGTACCGGACATGCTTCCAGCGGATTTTCTTTCGGTAACACACGGGAACATAAATACACGTGGCAAATGGATAAGCCAAAAGATTTGAAACAGTGGCATGCTCAGTATCATAGAAAATATAAGTGGGAATACGCCGCAGTTTTCCTAATAAACTTATATAAGTCCCGGCAATTGCCATCATCACATCCGGCTTAAACTCCCGGATTATTTTGTTCAACCGCCACTGCCGGTAAATTAATTCTCCAGCTAAATTTAAAATCCCTCTTTTCGCAGTACCAAAAACAACCATCTCAATACCATATTTCCGGGCCAATTCCACCAGGATATCTTTGTCCCGCGCTGTAATGAGAACATCGTGCCCCTCTTTCTCTAGCCGGCTGATCACATTACGGAAAAAATGCAAATGAGCCGGATGTTGAAGATCAAAAAGATAGTTCATTTGTAAATTAAAAATCGGAAAACAATTCCGTGTCGCCTTTCTGATTCTTTTTTTGGTCTATGTCCTTTTTATTAAGCTCCATTTTTCTCAATCGATATTGAATTTCTTCCATTAATTTGCGGTTCACTCCCAATAAATCGGCGATAAACGCCACCAGGGTCATTTGAAAACCGATTCCAATTAAAACACCCGCCAGTATAACCGATTGAATATGTCCGGCGCCACTGCCAATAATCATAAAATAGAGATACCTGACTCCAAATACAAAACCTGCCATGAAGAAAATCAGTCCCAGGGTTAAAAAGAAACGGAAGGGCCGGTAAACCACCAGCATACGTAGTATGGCAATAAAAGACCTGATTATATAGGAGGGCATACTTTTAAACAACCGCGACGGCCGCCGGGTGGGGTTGACACGCACCGGCACAGAGACCACCGCCATATTCTTTAACCCGGCCTGGATAATGGTTTCGTGGGTATAAGTAAAAGCATTAAAAACATTGAGCTTTAATGCCGAATTCTGGCTGATGGCCCGAAAGCCGCTGGGGGCATCCGGGATATTCGTCCGGCTAACTCTCCTCACCAACCAACTCCCTGTTTTCTGGAGTATTTTTTTTACCAGGGAAAAGCCTTTAATCCGTGATATCGGACGGGACCCGATAACCATATCTGCTTTCCCTTCTAAAATGGGTCTTATGAGTTTTGGGATGTCCTCGGCGTTATACTGGTTGTCTGCATCGGTATTGACAATAATATCCGCACCGTACTTAAGGCAGGCATTGACACCGGCCATAAAAGACCTTGCCAATCCCTGGTTCTTCTTAAAACTAATAATATGGTCGACACCATGTTCTTTTGCCACTTTCAATGTATTGTCCGTGCTGCCGTCATTGATAACCAGAACCTCGATTTCATCGATGCCCTCTAGTTCACTGGGCAAAGCCTTTAACGTCTCCGGCAGCGCCTCTTCTTCATTGAAACAGGCGATTTGAATAATCAGTTTCATGACAATTTTCCTCGATATTTTTAGCCACAAAGACACAAAGACACGAAGACTTTTTAAATAAAGCAACTATCTCACTTAGTGTCTTAGTGCCTTTGTGGCAATTTTTTCTTTTCATAGGATTATATCGTATTTTACCATTTAAAATAATAAAGATTCTTTGTAACCCGGTATACCCGATTGTCATCGATATATACCCCTTTTATCTTTTTGCTTAGATGACGCGCCCCTTTCCGGTTTATATGAATAAAATGAATACCCCGGCGCTTTAAACTTTCGACAAACCCGGGAGTAAATACCAGCCGGTTTGTTTTGGGGGTCATTTTTGCCAGTTTAAAGCCCGGCAAAGCGGGTAAATAATAAATCTTCCTTTCCAGCCGGTTGTCGAAATAAGGAAATACCCAGGAGTCGTAATGCCCCGTATATCCGATGGGTTCCCGGGGATGAACATAATTATCTATAAATTGCCAGTCGTTCCCCTTAAGAAAGTGAGAATATTTGCTAGAGGTTCGTTCCAGTGGATTATTTACGGTAAAGAGCGTTTTCCATTTATTCGCCATCATATTGCCTTCAAAAAAACAGACGCTGAAGTTAAATAGTATCATCACCAGTATCAAGACATCAATGTACTTGAGGTAATACCTGGGAAAATCCAATGATGTGATCATAAATGCCCACAACATCATCCCAATAACCGGGAAAAACATAAACATCCGGTAATTGGCAGCACTATAGTAATAGACAAAATAACTCAATAGTAAAACAATTGAAAAAATCGTAATAAAGCCAACAATATCATTCCTGTACTTTTTTTTCACCACACACCCTATTGCCATTACTATATAGGCAATCAAGCCAAATCCAAAAAATTGAATGCCAAAACCGGATTTTTCCAGGAAATCAGGGGTATAAGACGTATAATACCCAATATCTTTTATACGAAAAGGAAAAACCAGGAGGTTTCTAAAAAATTGACTGTCCATCGTCTTTAGTATTGGATACTCCGCAGCCAGCGATGAGCTGTGCAGTAACGGCGTAGGGCTCTGATATGCCAATACAAAAGTTTTTATCAGACCTTTGTGTTTGAGAATCCCATAGCTTCCTAAAATAAGGATAACAACAATACCCATGACAGCTATTACCTTATGTCGTTTTAAAAATTCCTTAACCCGGAGTTTTTTTAAGCCTATTCGCAGAAAAAGGACAAGCAAAACCACTGAAAATAAGATATATAAAAATTTCCCGGAAAATAATTTACTGAAGGTATTTAAATATGAACGAAGTATTAATTGGTCTTTCAAAAACCAATAGCCTCCCATTGCCAGGATAATTAGTAAACCCAAAACTATTTTTGTTTTATTCTTACCTGCGAATTCCAGGAATTTAAATCGATTAAATCCCCGGCTTAATAAAAGAGCCAGGAAAAAAACAGCAATGATATGTGGGGTGCTTATCTTTATCCCCAACAGCAAACCCAATGATAAAGAAAGGAAAATGATCTGGTTATTTTTCCCTTCATAAAATACATTCACAAAATAGAGCGCTGCCATCAGTGTTGCGCCAGTGAGAACCAGGTGGTCCTGGCACGTTCGTGATTGGATTAAAATTAAAGGGATGAAATAGGTGAGAATGGCATACTTGAGGGCGATAATTTTGCCGATGTTCATCTTTAACATCAATGAATAAGAGACAAGGACCACCAGCAGGCCAAAGATAAATTGCGGCAATTCGATCCAGCGGATATCAGGGGAAAAATGCAAACACCAGAAATGAAGTAACCGGGAACCCATGGGGTTCCGGTTGAGCCTGGTAACCGGCGAATCAATGAATCCCGGGATCATGTTTTGCTGCTGCCATTCGGCCACCGGGTGAAGATGATAAGCAAATACATCCCACACATGGGGAGGTAAATAGTAGATTTTTATGAGCAGCAGGACTACCTGGATGATCAGTAAAAAAACTACCAGGTATAAGAAGAAGTCCCTGGCGCGAAACATGTCTTTTGAAAAATTCAGGATTTTTTCATATGATTGAACAAGTGATTCTTTTATGGTTTTTCTAAAGATAAAAATGATAGAAAAGGAAATAGCGCTGTTCAAAAGAAGTATCCACGGCAAACCCAGGTTTTTTACCATCAATCCCAGGAAGAGGATAGAAAAGGTTACCTGGCAAGCGTATATCAAAAAGGTGGTGATTAATTGCTGGGAGAAAGGGGATTTATGGAAATAGCGGTAAGCTGCCAGGTGGGATGAGAAAAGCATCACAAGATTCAGAAGGATAAAAGCAAAAGATGTCATGATCGAGAACGTCCTTATTCCACTCCTTTAAGCAGGCTTCCGCTTTTGGCCTTTTTGAGGGCCTGGCTCAGCACCTTAAAATATTGTTTCTGCACTTCCACTTTCCCTATAGGTCCAGCGAAGAACCGGAAACCAATAAGAAGCATAAATTATTTCATATCGGGGGTTTTTTTTCAATAGGTAATTCTGACTATTTTCCCAATTAAAAGGCGTCCTTCGGACAGACTTAACGCCTTCGGCATGTATAAAGGCAGTCACCAGGGACATGAAGAGCCAATTTTTTCTTTTTTTTGCCTGGTCCTATTTTACCTTGGTCGCCGAAGAAATCTTTGTTGACGGAAAAGTTAAATTGTATTAATGGATTTGCTGTGAAAGAATTTCGACAAGCTAAATTTTTGGAAATACATAATCAACCATTAGATATCATGCCGCATTTATTCAACAGCCTGGATTTGGGTAGGAATTAGGTGCCAGGTACATAATCCAACTTCGCGGGGGGTGTAATGTTCACCAGCGGTTTCATTGGACATTTCTGAAAACCGGCGGAGCAATTCCTCAAAAATGTACCCCATCTCATGGTTGGACACCATTTCCGGGTGGAGGTCCACTTCGGTAAATTTATCCACCAGTTTAAACAGGTAATCGTTTTTAACCAACTTGGCAACGATCTTGTCGATATTGAAACTCTCCAGGATTTCCCGGACATTGGGGCTGTAGCCATTGATATAATTGTAAAAATTCATTTCGATATTGGCTGCGTCCTGGGTAAGCCGGCGCAAGTCATAATAAGAGGTATTATAGAACTTTAAATCTTTTGCTGACTTCATCAAAATCTGATTCAGGTCGGGAAGAGTATGTTTAAATTGTTTATAAGTACGAATGACATCGTCTTTGGTATCTTCCAATACGCAATCCATTCTCCGCAGCACCACAAAAGGCAGGATTACATCGCCGTATTCGTGCTGTTTAAATGCGCCCCGTAAGTATATCGTCCGCTACCTGCCAGATAAAATTTGCTTTATCCTGGAAATTGTTCATCAAAACCTCTTAGATTGGTTTTATGTTGATTTATCACTGGATATTTTATCATGTTTGCAGGAATATTAGAAGTCTCTTTTTTGGGGGATAGAAAAAAGAGGATTGGAGGATTGGGGACAGGCAAGGGATTGGTATACATATTCTTTGCCCCATATCTTAAAAAAATAATTTTTTTAAAAAAAGCTTGACATACAAAATATAAATTGCCTATAATAATNNAATAATCCAGCAAAATATAAAAGGAGGATTGAATAATGGCTTATCTTTCAGATCCATCAGCTACTTTTTCCGTTGCCGTTGCTGCCGTTCTAAAAAAGCAACTCAGCGGGCATGGAGATTATGGTGTGCAAGATGGCTGTGATATTCTTTATTCTGGGGAGAACGGTGTCTGGACATTCGACTTATCCAATTTTCCACAATCACTATTGTTTGCAAAAAATGGGTTCTTGATGGCTTCTCTTGTTCTTGATGACCACTATGAAGCGGATGTAACCCAGTATCAGGGAAC
>WVZO01000638.1 GCA_011772425.1 Candidatus Aminicenantota bacterium | reverse complement strand
AAACCGGTTTTTTCTTGGTACCGGGAAATTCAAAAGCAAGACCGATATGAAGGAAAGCATCATTCGCAGCAAAGTGGAGGTGGTAACCGTAGCGATGCGGCGGGTCGATATTGAGAGGCATTCGGAGAATATCCTGGAGTATGTGCCTGAAGGAACAATTATTATGGTGAATACATCGGGTGCGCGCAATGCCAAAGAAGCGGTTCGTATTGCGCGGTTGGCAAAAGAAGCCGCTGGCATTGACTGGATAAAAATCGAAGTTATCAACGACAGCAAATACTTGCTGCCGGACAATTATGAAACCGTTAAAGCAACAGAGATATTGGTTTCGGAAGGGTTTACCGTGCTTCCTTACATGCACCCGGACCTCTATGTAGCCCGGGAACTGCAAGCGGTTGGCGCGGCTGCTGTGATGCCCCTGGGTTCGCTGATTGGCAGCGGTCAGGGATTGGAAGCGCGGCGGTTTATCGAAATATTAGTGGCAGAGATCGATGCGCCGATTATCGTGGATGCTGGTATCGGCCGGCCTTCCCATGCAGCAGAAGCAATGGAATTAGGGGCGGCTGCGGTGCTTGCCAATACCGCGGTGGCGGCAGCCGGTGACCCTCCGGCAATGGCAAAAGCCTTTTCCATGGCAGTTGAGGCCGGGCGAATGGCTTTTCTTAGCCGGATGAAAGAAGCTACTGATTTCGCTTCTGCCTCTTCCCCATTAACCGGCTTTTTGTTTGAAGAAAAAAAATAAAATGATCCCCCTGAGAGAATTAAAAGATATTCTTTATAATAACGATAGAAGTTTTATTGAAAGCCTGGCCCAAAAAGCCAGGGAAACCACGATCCAATACTTCGGCCGGGCCGTTTCCCTCTATGCCCCTGTTTACCTTTCCAATTATTGTGATAATTATTGCCTCTATTGTGGCTTTCAGCGCAACAAACAGGTAAAACGGAAAAAATTGACCATTGAAGAGATGCAGCGGGAAATGGAAAAAGTGTCTGCTCCAGGGATTCAAAATATCCTACTGCTCACCGGCGAGTCCAGGAGCATGAGTCCTGTCAGTTATATAAAAGAGGCAGTACAGTTGGCAAACCAATATTTTGCCAACGTTAGCATTGAAGTCTATCCCCTGGAGGTAGAAGAGTACAGGGAGTTGTTTTTGGCTGGCGTGGATGGGGTGACGATATACCAGGAAACCTACAACAGGGAACATTATAAAAAACTTCATGGGAAAGGAAAAAAAGCCGATTACGATTACCGGTTTTCTACCCCGGAACGGATCGCCAGGGCCGGGATTCGCGTGATTAATATGGGGGTATTGCTGGGATTATTCGATGTAGTGGAAGATATCTATCAACTCTTTTTACACCTGGAACAAATGGAGAGAAATTATCCCGGAGTGGAATATGCCCTCTCTTTTCCCCGCGTCATCCCCATCAATGATTCCCTTGATTATGTCGAGGTATCAGATGTTATGTTGATAAAGCTTATTTGTGTGGCCCGGATCCTGTTTCCCAGGGTGGGCATCAATCTTTCAACGCGAGAAAAAGCACACATCCGGGATCATGCCCTGGAATTGGGGGTTACCAAAATTTCAGCAGCCTCAAAGACAACAGTAGGAGGCTACAGCCTGGAAGATGAGAGCATTAAACACCCCCAATTTGAAGTGATGGATGAACGCCCAGTAGATAAAATCGTAGAAATGCTCCATGAACGTGGATTCGACCCGGTCTTCACCGACTGGCGCCGCATCCCCAACGAAGCTATTGCGGTTTAACATTTTTTTGCCTTCGGCGACCAGGGGGGCTCTT
>WVZO01000011.1:284-6857 GCA_011772425.1 Candidatus Aminicenantota bacterium | reverse complement strand
GAAAGCACCGGCAGGCACTGAAGCCAGCCTGAGCGGGGCCGTGGGACTGGCATTCAATTTGACCGATGTCCAGCAGGGAAATCTCAATCGTATCAACGTCAACTGCATCCGTAGATTCGCCAGTTCAGGAATTGTCAACTGGGGAGCAAGAACAATCACCTCAGACCCTGAATGGACCTATGTACCGGTCCGCCGTATGGCCATTATGCTGCGGGTCAGCATCTATAACGGTATCCAGTGGGCAGTTTTCGAACCCAACGATGAAGAACTCTGGGGACAACTGCGCCTGAACCTTAACTCGTTCATGATGACCCTGTTCCGCAAGGAGGCGTTTCAAGGTGCCTCACCTGCTGAGGCTTTCTTTGTCAAATGTGACGGCGAAACCACCACCCAGGAAGATATCAACCTGGGAATCGTTAATATACTGGTAGGATTTGCTCCCTTGAAACCCGCAGAGTTCGTGGTGGTTAAGATTAGCCAGAAAGCGGGGCAGACATCATGAAATAAGGAGGAATTAAAATGGCAAAATTTACGGTAAACGCAGAACGGTTTGATCCCTACCGGAATTTCAAATTCAAAATAAAATGGGATAATCAATATGTGGCGGGACTCAGTAAATGCACCATCCTTAAAAAAACCACCGAGTCGGTCAAGTGGTGGGAAGGAGGGGACCCCAGCACCAGCAGGGTTTTGCCGGGGAAAACATCTTACGATGCCATTACCCTTTCAGCCGGTGTCACCCATGATACTGCTTTTGAAGAGTGGGCCAATAAGGTCAACAACTTCCAGGGCGATGCCAGTATGTCTTTGAAAAATTTTCGCAAAGATATCACCATCGATGTCTTTAACCTCCAGGGAAGCAAAGCCTTATCCTATATCGTCCATCGCTGCTGGGTATCTGAATTCCAGGCCCTGCCTGAATTGGATGCCGGCGGCAACGCCGTGATGATACAAACCATTAAACTGGAAAACGAAGGCTGGGAACGGGATACTTCTGTAACCGAACCGACAGAAAGTTAAAAAAGAAAGTTGGCAATTGGCAATTGGCAGTTGGCAAAAGGAAAAAAGAAAAAAAGAAGAAAAGAATGGGAACGGAATGATGGAATGTTGGAATAATGGGATAACGTCCATGCTTCCTTGTGGTTATGTGGATGAAAAAGGGATCGTTCACCGGGAAGTGGAACTGAGCCCCCTGACCGGTAAAGAGGAAGAGCTGGTAGCCCAAAACCACAGGCAAGAGAGTGCCTTGCTGGTTGCGATGGTACTCAGCCGCTGTTTGCGGCGGCTGGGTTCAATTGCACCGGTACCCGGAGATGTGATTGGCCGCCTCCCGAAGGAAGACAGGCAGTTTCTCCTGCTCAAACTAAGGGAAATAACCTTTGGGGACATGGTTCAAGCCACGGTCACCTGTCCATGGCCTGGTTGCCAGAATAAAGTGGATATTAATTTCTCTACAAAAGATATCACTGACCAGGAGCAAATAGATAAAGAACCGCAAACAGAGTTAGAACTGGAAGCCAATTGTACTGAATGCGGTCATGAATTTACGATCCCCTTTGACATTCCTAATTTCTTTTTCAGGGAATTGCGAACCACCATTGATTTGCTGTACCGCGAAGTTCACTTTCTCGCTTACCACTATCACTGGAGTGAACAGGAAATTCTAGAAATGTCCAGGGAGAAACGCCATAAATATATTGAAATTTTGTTGGAGGAAATCGAAAAGATGACCGATGAGAGGATATTGCCGCCGGTTGGCTTTATACCCCTCTCCCGCTGCCTTTATCCACTAAAGGAAGACAATGAAATGGAAGTCAATGGAGCGCACGACCCTGTTGACGATGACCATGGTCATGAGATGAACGACTACCGGAAAAAAACGCAGCAAAAAGATCCCATGAAAAGTGAAACACCACAGGACAGTGAAGTGCAGGCCACAGAAATAGAGGAAAACCCTGCTGAAGAGACCAGGAAAAGGGAAAATATAGAAATACCGGGCTTTTCTGAAAAGAGCATTGCTTTTCCTTCTTTGGACCGGAAGAATCAGCAGTCCCAAAAGCCGGAAACAGTTAAAGACAACGTGGTCGAAACCCAATTGCCGGAAAGGAAGAAAATATCAACGGAACAGGCACCTATACACATAACAACAAATTCCAAATCCCAAATTCCAAAGGGGGTGGCACCCCCAGCCCAAAAAGAATTCCAAATCCCAAATTCCAAATCCCAAATATCAAATCCCGAATTGCAAACAAATTCCAACCCCCAAATGTTAAAAAAATCACAAACATTGGACCGGAAGAATCGGCAGTCTCAAAAGGCGGAACCAGTTAAAGATAAAGTGGTCGAAACACAATTGTCGGGAAGGAAGGAAATATCAACGGAACAGGCATCTATAAACATAACAAATTCCAAATTCCAAATTCCAAATTCCAAACAAATCCCAGATTCCGAATTACAACTAAATTCCCAAAACCAACTTACAAACAAAACCCCAATCCCAAACCCCGGAATACAAATAAATTCCCAACCCCAAATGTCATACAGATCACAAACATCGGACCGGAATAATCCACAGTCTCAAAAGCCGAAAGCGGTTGAAGATAAAGTAATTGAAACACAATTGCCGGGGAGGAGGGAAAAATCCGGGGATTATGAAGTCAGAACCGGTGAAAGCACGGTAAAGGTTGTCCCGGGGGAAAAAATGGTCAGCCGGTCAAACCCGGAAGCTGCCCTGCGAATCGAACAACTGCGAGATCAAGTCCGTCGTTTAAACCAGTCAAAAACATTAAACCCTGAAATTTCATCATCTTCGCCATCCGGGGCGGAAGTAAACCGGGAAATAGAAACAGAAGAACAAGAGCAAATTCCCAACCCACCCATTCAACCGGTTACTATGGTCAAGCGATTGCCTGCCCGGACTAAAACTCATCAAACCACATGTGCATTCTGGGAACGAAGTTATTTGGGACGATTTCATTTAAGGACATTAAGATGAGGAGTAAATAATTATGAGTGTATCGACAGCTATTGGGATGGTCAGCGAGTCGTTGCGAAACCTCCTGGAGGGGGAAATGACTTTAAGCCCGAAACCTGACGTTACCATATTAGCGCCTGATGAAAGCGGCAGTGAAAACCGGGTGAACCTTTTTTTGTATAAAGTGCAAGAAAACCCCACTTTAAAAAATATAGACTGGCAAGTGAAACCTGATTTACCCAATCAATTGGTTCCGCCGCCGCTGTCCCTTAATCTTTTTTATCTCATGACTGCATATAAGCAAAATGACCCACAAACTGGCAATTCAATGGCTCATGAGATATTGGGTGANNCAGGATCATGTTGAATACCCTGGACCTGGAAGAGTTAAGTAAAGTATGGGCCACATTTACCAAAGCTTTTCGACTTTCGGTGTTATATGAGGTCTCTGTTGTGCAATTGGATATGCTTCCCGAAAAAGAGCGGGTCATGGCTAAACGGGTACGAACAATCGGTGTGCCCAAAGTGGGAGCCCCTTATAAGCCACCCGTCATTGAAAGTATAAAACCCTTAAATGGAACTGCCGCTTCAGATGTTTACATTCATGGTAAAAATTTCCCAGGGTGGAAGGCATATGTTTATGTTGCCGGAAAAAAAATTATGGACGCCCACGATATTTCAAGTGATACATTTAAGGTGACTCTTCCCGGGAATTTAGTTCCGGGTTTTCATGAAGTACGCGTGGATATCTCTCACCTGTGCAGGCGAACGTTTTTTTACGAGGTAAAGGAACCATGAAAAATACTGCTTGCATTCTTCCTTATAAAGAAAATTTCCAGCATCTAGTGGATGAATTGAAGAAGTTGGACCTGTTGATTCGCCAGCGGATTATGACAATCAGGCAGCAGGAAACAAAAATAAGGGAAATAACTCTTGAACCCAGGCTTTATGTATCCCATGACGAAGTGGATTATTTGCTCCAACCGGGAGTTCCCCCCGGTCAAATCAACACCTGTAAGTCTGAAAAGGGAATTTGCAGTGAAATCGAGGCACTGCAAAGGGAAATCGATGCCAGGGTTGTAACAAGCAGGGAAGCCGGTGTTTTTTTAGCATTGCCTCAATTGGCGCACCTGTTTAACCTATCGCCCTTTGAATTGCAAGTGGTCGTTATTTGCCTGGCACCGGAGCTGCGGCGTAAATACGATAAAATCTTTGTTTATCTCCAGGATGATATTGCCCGTAAAAAACCCGGCATCGATATGGTATTGGACTTGCTTTGCGAGATTGAACAAGAGAAATGGAAAGCCCGGGCTATTTTTTCTCACCATGCCCCCCTTTTCCGATTTGGAATATTGCAGATCATTGAAGATCCCCATAACCCCTCCGCATCCAGTGACCTGGCCCGGTTCTTAAAACTCGATCTTCGTATTCTTAATTTTCTTTCAGGCAATAACAGTATAGACAGCCGGTTATTAGACATGGCAAGACTCTATCAACCATCGTTCTCATTGGATGACGTTTTAATTGATCCTTCAATAAAGAACCGATTAATAAAATTAATCAAAAGTTTTTGCGGGGGGGTCCAGGGGGGGCGGTTTTTTCAAAAAGAGTCCCCCCTGGCCGCCGGAGGCAAAAATAATATCCTGCTTTTGCATTTTCATGGCCCTTGCGGCGTGGGAAAGCGGGACCTGGCCCTGGGGATTTGTAAGCAATTGAACTGTTTCTTGCTTTACCTGGACATGGAGTTGCTGCTGGCAAAGGAATCTGAAGCGGGAACACTGCTCCGCATGGCATACCGGGAAGGGTTGTTGATGCAGGCCATTCTTTATATCGATAACATCGATGTTTTGTTCACCGGGGATATCCGTTCAAAATCTCTTTTGAAATCACTGGCACAACTAGCAGCGGATTATGGGGGTATAACTATCCTGGCCGGTGAAAAACCCTGGCCTTTTCGCGGGTGGTGTGAAAACGCTGTGTTCTACAGCACAGCCCTGCCTGTACCGGCAGTGGAAATACGGCAAAAAGCCTGGGAAAACGCACTGGAAAATCAAGGCATTACAGCTCCCGATAAAAACACGTGGGCTGTGGAACTGGCACGGCAATTCCGTCTTACTCCCGGTCAAATCCGGGAGGCCGTTGATTTTGCTCTTTACCATTATATAATAGGTAATGGTAATTCTCAAAAGAAAATGACCTTGGACCATTTGTATGCTGCCAGCCGAAACCAATCCAATCAAAAACTGGCAGAACTGGCTGTAAAAATCAATCCCAAATACCAGTGGACAGACATTGTCCTGGCTGAAGAAAAAATATTGCAGCTCAAAGAAATATGCAGCCAGGTGAAGTACCGTCACCGGGTCTTTAGTCAATGGGGGTTCCAGGAAAAGCTGTCGTACGGCAAGGGATTAAGTGTGCTTTTTTCCGGGTCTCCGGGTACAGGTAAAACCATGGCAGCCCAGGTTTTAGCACACGAGCTTCAATTGGACCTGTACAAAATCGATCTATCCAGTGTGGTCAGTAAGTATATTGGCGAAACAGAAAAGAACCTGGCCAGGATATTTTATGAGGCTGAAACGTCGAATGCTATTCTTTTCTTTGATGAAGCAGATGCGTTATTTGGCAAGCGTACTGAAGTCATGGATGCTCATGCTCATGATCGTTATGCCAACATCGAGACCAGTTTTCTTTTGCAAAAAATGGAAGAGTATGAGGGAGTGGTAATCCTGGCCACTAATTTGCGTAAGAACATGGATGAGGCGTTTACGCGGCGTATTCGTTTTATCGTGGAGTTTCCTTTCCCGGATGAAAAGAACCGGTTACACATCTGGAAAACTCATTTTCCAGAGGGGGTGCCGTTAGACAGGGGAATCGATTATGAATTTTTAGCCAGGCAGTTCCCGGTATCTGGTGGAAGTATTCGTAATATTGTTTTGAATGCGGCTTTTTGTGCAGCCCGGGATGGGGGAGTCATTGGCATGGAACATATTTTAAGTGGTACGAGAAGGGAATTTGAAAAAATCGGAAAGCTTTGGCCCCACGGCGTTGGGAGCCTATAATAAAAAGTTTTTGCGGGGTCCAGGGGCAGTTTTTTCAAAAAGCGCCCCTGGCCGTCGGAGACAAAAAAAGTTCTTATAGAGTTCTAATAGGAGTTCAGGATGGGCATACTAAAAGTTTTTGTTTCTTTTTGTTTTTATGCCCATCCTGGAGATAAAAATAGGGTTTAGTAGATCCGCACGGAGGGCATCAGTTTTTTCAGAGTGCCCGTGCGGTAGGAGAGATTAGCTTTATGAAATAGGAGAAATAACATGTCTGGTGGATTTAGTAACAAGCCGAAGATTTTACGTGGAGCGTTTGTAGAATGGGGGTTGAGTATTCCGCCCCTTATAGTTCCGTTTCAATTCAACCCTGTTCAATTGACCCGCAGCCGTTCTATTTCGTATTCACCTCCCAATGACTTAACTCCCTGTCCTCCGGATGAAAACGAAACGAACGACAAGAAAAAAAAATCAATGTGCCCAAAATGGGGTTCCCTGCGTGAATTTCACCAGGGAAAATTTGATCTACTTACTATAAGGGACCGTCAGAAAGTCAGTCTT
>WVZO01000011.1:0-266 GCA_011772425.1 Candidatus Aminicenantota bacterium | reverse complement strand
TTGGATGCTTCAGACAAACTGGATGAAGGTGATATCATAACCCAACAGTTTGGCATTGCGCCTCAACTGGCTGCCCTGGAAATGCTGGTGCACCCCAAGGATGAAAACCTATTGGCACAACTCCCCAGTTTCATACTTGCTCCAACTAAAGGTTTTAGTTTTTCTAAAAAGGACAATCCTCCCATGGTACTCTTTATCTGGGGACGTAAGCGGGTGCTGCCTGTGAATATCACCAGCATGAATGTTACTGAAACCGAATTCAGTAC
>WVZO01000316.1 GCA_011772425.1 Candidatus Aminicenantota bacterium | reverse complement strand
GGGAAATATCCTTGAGAAGCTCTTCATAAATATGGTCAACCCCGAGAATAAATTGATAAAAAAGAGGTTTGGATTTTTCATTGAACATGTCAATGCTTTCCAGGAGGAAGAAACCATCCTCTGCGGCATCCACTATCTTCTCCATCATGTTTATGAAAAACTTCAGGGGCTGCAGCGTATTAAGAATTTCATGAGGCAGGAGAGAGCCTTTTTGCAGGTGGTGGATTTTGAAACCCTCTAACCTGTCGGTGTTATACAATTTGCATAACCTGGCCACTTCCTGGAAATCCCCATACTCGAGAAGCGCTTGCAATTGAGCCATATCTGCGGGTCGCAGCAGGTAATCAAAATAACTCAAATTGTGCTCATGCATGTATTCGGCTGTTTCCAGGTTCTCACAGGCACCGGGATTATCCAGGTTAAACTCCAGGGCTTTGCGGAAGTTTTCTTCAGCTAATTTATAATTTCCCATCATCAGGTAAATCCAACCAAGGTTGTTGATGAAAAAGTCATTGTCCGGTTCGATCTCCAGTGCTTCTTCTTCAAATTTTAACGCTTCGGTATGATCCCGGTCCGGCAATTGGAGAATATAAAACGCCAGGTCATCATAAAAGGCAGGGGTATCCGGGAATAACCGGGTGGCTTTCTCCGTGTATTTGGCAGCCAGGTCATATCTTAACAGTTTTTCCAGGTTTCCCATCCGCTGTGACAAAATTTGCCTGAATTCCTCTTCGTCTTCCACTATCTTTACCACATAGTCAAACGCTTTTTCGATGAATTCCTCGCCCTCGGAGGTCCTGCCTATCCTCAACATAAATTCCCCGCGATGGAACCAGGCAGGAAAATACATGGGGCACACCTGGAGTATTTCTTCCATTGCCTGGTTTAATTCTTCTGCTGCGGAGCCGGAGATGAGGACTCCACCCATGATGGAAAAAACAGAATGGGTGTGAAGTTGGTTATACCATTTCTCTGCTTCGCGCCATTCCGGTGTTTTGCGCGGGTCTGTTTCATATTCATTTCTTACCATTATCCACTCCTTTCAGGTTAATCGATTAAATTCAAGGATACCATGTTTATATAAAAAAGACAATGGAGAAGAAATCCAAATTTA
Organism: Candidatus Aminicenantota bacterium; assembly: GCA_011772425.1. Taxonomy (GTDB): domain Bacteria; phylum Acidobacteriota; class Aminicenantia; order UBA2199; family UBA2199; genus JAKAGC01. The sequence continues at coordinate 19,511 of WVZO01000316.1, read as the reverse complement.
GAATTGAAAGGCTTCCTGACCGGGTTCCGAAACGTGATCGTTGGTAATGTTTAAATCCTCTATAAACAGGTCATTACTACCTGAGTTCAAATCAGTGACCTTAAAAAAAACCTGGTAATTACCGGCTTTAAAACCCGGGACCCTTAATCTTATCGGTACCTCAGCGGCCCTGGTTTTAAATGCTTTTTGAGTGGAGGAAACCAATATGGCTTTTTCATTTAATAACTTAACCCTCAAAAGAATTTTTCCCCGGTTATTTCCTTCTTTATCCCCGGGTGCCAGTTGAATACCGGAAATGCGAGCGGATAATATCCCATTCTTTATTTCCAACTGACGGATGCGAATTTGGGGTATTTCTTCTTTTACCTTTTGGACAATCTTTCTAAAATATGGGGCGCGGTACTGATTATCATAAACGATGCGAACCTTGGGGTATTTTTTATTGGTTACCGTTACTTCAATCTTTGATTTACCTTTTTTGGAAGACTTCTTCGGCACATACGTCAGCATATAATAAACATCCTCTTGAGCGGATACAACGTTTACGAATTTTTCCATATTATTTGAGGCCATGACTTTCCCGTGGGTCAACCGGGTGACCTGCCGAAAAATGTGCTGCGAATCAGTAGAGACCGCCTGGTAATTGTAATCCTCGAAAAATTTTGGGGGTTTATTGTGCAGCAGTAGGGTATGAAAGGTGGCGCCGGTGTTCAAAAATATTTTACCGATGTGCTTGACAAAATCCAGGTCACTGGGCCTCTCCATATTTAACATTATATCGAAAACGTAAGGATTCAGCATACGTTTACTTTTGAAAAAACCCTCGATAGCATAATAGAGTGTACCGTCGATGATCTTTAGTTTGGGAAACATGGGTATTTCATAGAAATGGAATATCCATTTCTCCACCTGCCTCTGCTGTAAATATTTCGCCACTTTGACGTACTGCTCCTCCGGGGGATTAAAGAAAAAATCTCTGAATTCTGTAAAATAACCCTGGTAGTCTTGGAGAAACTGGCGAATGGCTCTTTCTAGCGACGCAGGGCTAAAAGGATTTTCCACCTCATTCTTGAGAGTGGAGGCAATGTATTTCAGGTTGGATTCAATGAAGATTAATTTGTGCCAAATTCTCCTGGTCTCCATATCCACTATTTTAACAATTTTTTCTCTTTCTTTTTGTGGGTCTTCCACTACCCTCTCGTTTAAGAACACATTATTGGTCAACACCATGATGCGATCGTTGGGTCGGATTACCTGTTTAAAGAACGTCTCCATCCCCTTCTGCAAATCGCTGGATGTGGAACTGATATTAAATATCAGGACAAAAAGACGGGGAGGCTGATCTGCATATGGGGACGGCAGGCGATCCAGTTTTTTTCTCACCTGGTAAAACCCGTTGATCTCCCTCTCCTCTCCGTCTATAAACAGTTTAAAATCACTTTTCTTTAAATCCTTTACCGACTTGTTTTTATAAAACACCCGTACCGGCGTTTCTATATTGATGACTTCGACTTTCTCTATTATTTTTTCATGCTCCTGGTCACGATACACATCCCGGTTTTTTGGCAGCAGCGAAGACGGCGCGGCTGCAGCCGTGAATAATATCAGGCTTAGTATGAATAACCGAAACGGGGATAACCATTTCTTCATAACACCACCTCGCGGATCTCTAACTCACTTATAACTTACTTTGGTTTCAACGGTGTAGAATCGATAATCCGAAAAGGTCACATTCACCTGGGACTGTACCATATACTTTCCTTTTTCATCTTTATAGGCTTCTTCATAATAAACCCGGCTGGGGAAACGGATGCCGTTCTTGACGATATCGTATTCGTTGATAATGGTAATACGAGGTTCAACCTGATATTTTTCCGCCATCTTTTCGATTTCAGCAAAGTTTCCGATGGACTGTTGGTAAATTTCGATTCTTAGTATACTGTAATCGTTTTCATCTACCCATATTCTCCCGGCGGCAAACCGTTGATCCTGCATTGAATTGGGCACCGCCTCGATTATCAATACATTCTTATTGTTCCAGTTTCGCTTGCCAATGATTTCGTATTGGTAATAGGGCTGTAAATGTTTGTTGAAGATAGATGGCCCGTATACAATATTCTTATACTTAAAGCGGGTTTTTAATTCCGCATTTTCTTTCATCCGCTTCCAGCCATTTTGTTTAAGTAAGATTCGTTTCTCCCGGATTTTGTTCTTGTCCCGGATTAATTGATACCCATAAGTCAAACGCTTAACGTTTTTTGATTTTCCTTTAAGAATTTTCCCTCTCCGCTGGAGCGTATTCAAAACCTTTTCATAGACCTCTTCGATGCAAAAAAAGTTTAATGAAACGGCTTCCAATTGTTGACAATAGGCAGCCACTTTTTTCAGGATTCCCGGGAGCATTTTTTGATCAATTCCCTCTTTTGAGAGAGACGCTGCAGCGGAGATCGTGTCCTTGAATTTTTCCAGCAAGGTGGTGTCAGCCTGGATTTGGTTAAATGTCGAGGGTGTTTCACTATTGCTGTCAGTTTTTACATCGGCAGTGGTATTCAAGGTAGAAGTCCTGGTACCCCCCGGGATTTTCAAGACCGGCACTTTGATGAATTGGAAGGGTACCTGGCCTGGTTCCAGGGTATAGTCTTTGGGGTTGTTTAAATCTTTTAATTCCAGGTCGTTTCGACCGGTATTCAGATCGTGTACTTCCAGCATCAGGTTATAGTTACCTTTTTTAAGCCCGGGAAGCCTTATTGCCAGGGAAAAATTGCCGTTTTTGCTGATAAACGCTTTTTGGGTGGATGAGATTAACACCGCGTTTTGGTTTAACAACTTAACACTCAACAGGATCTTTCCCCTTTTGCCTTCAGGGTCTTGTGCCAATAAGACCCCGGATATAAGGGTGGATAGAATCCCATCTTGCAATTCCATACCCTGGATGCGAATGTGGGGGACTTCTTTTTTTACTTTTCGGATAATCTTTCTAAGATACCTGGCTCGCTGCTGGTTATCATAAGTGGTGCGAGCCTTATGGTACTTTTTATGGGTGACCACCACGTTGATCTTTCCTTTATTTTTATTTGTCCGGGAATCTTTTTTGGGGGCATAGGTCAGCACATAATAAACATCTTCTTTTTGGGAAATACTTTTAACGAATTTCTCCATATTATTTGACGCCATGACTTTTCCATTAGTCAGTTGCGTTACCTGCCGGAAAATATGCTCGGAATCGGTGGAAACAGGCCGGTAATCGTACTCTTCGAAATACTCTGACATAAGGCTTTTCAACAGCAGTGTGTGAAAGGTGGCACCGGTATTTAAGAATATTTTATTGATCTGCTGGATAAAATTCGTGTCGCTGGGTATCCCCATTTTCCCCTGTATATCGATGACATAGGGGTTATGCATTCTTCTACCTTTAAAATAGTCATCGATTGCTTTGTAGAGTTCCCCACCGCTAATTTTAAGCTGTGGAAACTGGGGTATTTGATAGAAGTGAATTACCCATTTTTCTACCTGCTGATGTTTCAAATATTCAGCCACTTTGATGTATTGCTCTTCAGGAGGATTAAAGAAAATGGTCTTGAATTCGGAATAGTAGTCTTTATAGTTTGTGAGAAATCGCTGGATGGCGCTCTCTGGACTCCGGAGACCAAGGTCTTTCAGCTCATATTTCAATTCGGAGGCCAGGTACCTCAGGCTCGATTCAAGGGAGGACAATTTGAACGTTGTTTTCCTGGCTTCCAGCTTCAATATTTTTAGTAACTTTTCCAATTCTTTTTGAGGGTCTTCTACCAAGCGCTCTTGTAAAAAAACATTATTGGTCAGCACCATCAGGCGATCGTTGGGGCGGAGCACCTGTTTAAAAAAGTACTGCATGCCTTTTTCCAGGTCCCGGCTGCTTGAACTGACATTAAAAATCAAAACAAAGAGGCGGTCTCTCTCAACGTATTCCGGGGATTGGGCCTGGGGGTCCAATTTTTTTCTCACTTCGTAAAACCCGTTGATGGGTCTTTCTTCCCCATCCACGTAGAGTTTAAAATCGCTTTTCTTTAGACCTTTGACCGGTTTTTTCTTATAAAACACCCGCACCGGTATCTCAACATTGATTACCTCGACTTCCTCTACTATTCGCTCATGTTCCGGCGTTTGCTCTTGCTCCTGCCAATATGCCCGGGTATTTTTCCCCGTTATCAGTGATACAAAGGCAATGGAAAAAACAAATAATATCAAAACGAATTTCCTCATATTTATCTCCTTATAATATACCACAAACCACTTAATCTCTCCGACGTTGATTGTTGATCAGTGGTTCCATTTTATGTAGGCAATATCTATGCCAACTCCGCAGGGAATTGGCTGTCCTTTTTCCAGGACAAATTGTCAGGTATTCTAAATGATGAATAAGGAGTGATGAATCATTACCAGAGCTTCACCGTTTATTTTTCCGGCTTTTATTCACCATTCATCATTCATCATTCATCATTCATCATTCATCATTCATAATTTAATCCTCCAGGAGGTGAGCTCTGAAAAGGAACCGGTAGACGTATTTGGTTTCGTCGAGTTTTACCGCCATGGCGACACCATAGGTGTGACTGTTGATGTATTTCTCAAAGGTAAAATCCTTATCCTTTTTCTTTTTCACTATCTTCTTGACTTGTTTTTCTTTGTATTCATGGATGAAGATGGGTCGGATTCGTAAGCCTGCCTTGCCATAGGTGTTAACGGCATCGGAACCTCCACTGGTGGAAAATCCCACCAGTTCTTTTTCTTGTTTAATATAATCGGAATCATAGGGAAAGAACACATCCTGCCAGTTAGCCCCGGGTTGAACAACGGTTGGTTTCATGACTTTCATTTCCATGTCAGTGGCGGATACCCGTTTCACTCCTTTGTGGGTAATATTATGGTTGTTGCCTTTTTCATCGATAAATTTGCATTCATTCCATAAGATGGTCAACGTTGAGGTGGTTTTGTTGTAAATTCTGAAACGAAAGCCTTGCGGCACCGGGGACCAGGCTACTGCTATAGGTCCGCTGTCAAACACCTGTCCATCCTGGACTTTTCCTTTGCTGGTCATTTCCGGTTCTCGTTCCACTTTTTCAAGTTTAACCGCTACCTTGTACACTTTTTTTTCTTTTTTTCCGTAAAGGGAACCGGTGAACGTGAACAGCACCCCCAGCAAAAGACCTGACATCAAAATGCCAACTGCTATTTTCCTCATTTTGCCCTCCATATTTGCATGCATTAAAAATCTATTTTATCTAAAATCTCGGCTAAATGCAACTTTGATTTTAAAGTGGGCGCTGTCCATAAAAAAAATTTAAAAAATAACAATTAGGGTTGCTATTCCATAGGTAGAAATGTTAAAATCTTTATGTGCATATGTACATAAAAAGATAGTTCTTTATACTTTTTTGTTTTGTGGATAATGAAGAAGCCGGAGGTTTGAAATGAAAAAGGTTGTATTTCAGGATCTGGTTAAAACGGTCCAGGAAATCTGGGAACCTTATGATGTTGGATTCATCAATGAAACCGCTTTAAGAGTAGCAAAGGTTGAAGGGGCATACAATTGGCATACCCATCCGGGGGAAGATGAATTTTTCCTGGTCCTGGAGGGGAAGGTATTTATCGATACCAATTCGGAAGATGGGACCGTTGAACTAAACGAAATGGAAGGCTATTTGGTAAAGCGCGGAACACGGCATCGTTCGCGAACAGAACCGGGAAAACCTGCGTGGTTATTATTGATAGAACCCACCCGTACAAAAACAAAGGGTTAGAATAAGAGAGGCATCAAATTAAATTCCGGGATTTTAATTCCAGGTATTTGGTTATGATCTCTTGTTTCATGCTGCGTACTGCCTACTTCCTACTTCTTACCGGACGTCGAAGAACCCAATTGGTCCACCAGGTATTCAAGGGCGAACCCTTCTTTTTCAATCTTGAGATTAAAGTAAATAAGAATAAGAGCACACGTGATAAAAGGGTTTATTAAAATATCCACCAGGTGCCTGAGCGTATACATCGATATTAGATATGAGTAATAAGTAGGGTTTATCTGGCTGATGATTATTGAATGAATCACGTTACTGATTTTAATTACGTAGAAATTGATCATGCCGATGACCATAATGAAACCAAGAATCGTCGATTTTCTTTTCTGTGTAAGCGAAATGCTTCGTATGATGGAGTTAGTTACCTTTTGTCGTTCCACGATTAAGACCTGTGGAGACATGCTTAACGTCAACAGCAAATAAATAGCAGGTATGAGATAAAGAGCCAGAGCGGTTTTGGAGTTGGTGATTGAGTAAAGAAGGTAACCTGGACCGGCGATAATAAGGGCTGAAAGGATATATAGACCGATAATAGGAAGAAAAAAGGGCAGCAAATTTTGAATATACTGCTTTATACTCTGTTGGTGATTTAAGTATCTTTTGGAGATGAGTTCAATGGATAGAGCGGTGCACAGGATACTTATACCAATGGTGATCACCAGGAACCTTATGTCCCAATATTCCCCTTTAATAATAAGAAGCCTTTCCCCCATGGTTATACTTATGATTATCGATGGGATGTTGCTGATAAATGAGATCATAAAAAGGGGGATAAAATTATGGAAATACAGTTGAAATGATTGGTACAATGTTTCGCAAAAAGATAAGTGGCGCAATTCATATTTCATTATTTTATCAGTGATTATTGATCGTTGGATGAAGAGGAGCCGAATTGTTCTACCAAATGTTCCAGGGCAAATCCTTCTTTGTCGATCCTGAGGTTAAAATAGATAAGAATAAAGAGACAGGCGCCAATAGGAGCGAGTAACACCTGGACCAGGTGTTCGATAAGTATTTGGAATTGTCTGCTTACTTGCATATTTTCCAGCAGATTGAGTAGTTGGCCTGAAAGTAATCCGACACCGAAACTGATTAGAAAGAGAACCAGGAGGTAGCCGAAGATTTCCAGTTTATATCCCTGGGTCAGGTCAAAGCTCCGCTGAATGGCTTGAAATACCCGTTTGCGTTCCACGATTAACACCTGGCTGGAAACACTTAACGCCAGGGCAAAATAAATACCGGGAATGATAAAAGCAAAAAGCCCTATTCCCACGATAATTGCTTCGACGATAGACAACCCCATAATAGGAAAAATAAAGGGCAGTACGTTCTTAATATATCGGCCAATGGTCTGGTGTTGTTTCAAGTATTTTTTGGAGATGAATTCGATCATCAGGGCGGTAGACAGGGTATTAACAGCGATGAAGATGAGAAACCAGAGCAAAGCACGTAACATCATAACTTGCTGTTCAGTTTCGCTAAAGGTGGCGTTGGCATTGAAGTCCTGGGACATCAGGATTGTCGGGATACTGCTGATAAGGGAAATCAAAAACAATGGGCCGAAGTTATCGAAATAGAGGTTGAAGGCTTCTCCGAAGGTCTCTCCAAATGAGAGTCTTCGTATTTCGTATTTCATCCTGTCCTCCTGGGTTTTCAGACAAGGGAAATCATAATATAAAACCATGCTAAAGTCAAATAAGTTGAAATATTGAAAGGGTTGTTATATAATACAATCTGATGAAAAGCAAAGGTTCTGCCAGTCTATCTGTTCTTAACACGGTGACACAACAATCAATAAAACCGGGGGGCTGCCTATGAAAGGTTGCAATAGACCAAAGGATATTATACGTGAAGTGATTAACCTGAGAAAAATGGCGAGACCCGGGGGGTGGATAGATCAACGATATTATAAGAGAGGAAAAAACAATGGATATTATGGAAAAGTGTTATCAGTTTTATTCTAAACCGGAATTTGCTCAAACGTTAGGTTATCCTACAAACCCTCGTACAGCAAAGGCAATGGGGGTTTATCCTTTTTTCATTCCTATCGAGGAATCCGAAGGAACCGAAGTGATAATCGATAACAGGAAATTGGTTATGATCGGTTCCAACAACTACCTGGGCTTAACCACTCACCCGGAGGTGAGGAACGCAGCCATTGAAGCCGTAAAAAAATACGGCACCGGCTGTACGGGGTCCCGGTTTCTTAATGGTACGCTGGAAATGCATCTTGAACTGGAAGAGAAACTGGCAAAATTTGTGGGCATGGAAGACGCCATTGTCTTCAGTACCGGGTTTCAAACCAATCTAGGAACCATTACCGCCCTGGTAGACAAAGATGATGTGATCATTGTGGATAAAGAGGTTCATGCCAGCATTATCGATGCTATTAGTCTATCCAGGGCTCAAAAAAGGGCCAATTTAAGATTTTATAAACACAATGATATGGGTTCCTTTGAGAGTATTCTCCAGCGGTACGACCGGGACCATGGGAAATTAGTGGTAGTAGATGGCGTTTTTAGTATGAGTGGGGATATCGCTCCGCTGTCGGAAATCACTACCTTGTGCAAGAAATATAATTCCAGGTTAATGGTAGATGATGCCCATTCCATTGGTGTATTGGGAGGAGGCAAAGGAACAGCCTACCACTTCGATTGTGTGGATGATGTGGATTTGACCATGGGAACCTTTAGTAAATCCTTTGCTTCCACAGGGGGATTCATTGCCGGTAAAAAAGAGGTGATTCATTGGATTCAACATTTTGCCCGTTCGTTTATTTTTAGTGCCAGTTTGACCCCGGCCAATACAGCCACTGTACTGGCTGCCTTGGATATTATCGAAAAAGAGCCAGAACGAGTGGAAAAGGTAAATCAAATTGCCCAAACCATGAGGGAAGAATTAAGGGCCCTGGGGTTTAACATCGGCAACAGCGGCACGCCTATTATACCCATCATCATTGGCGACCAAATCAAAACCATGCAAGCCTGGCGTTTTCTTTTCGATGCCGGGATTTACACCAATGTAGCCTTACCTCCGGCAGTCCCGACTCATTTATCGCTGCTCCGCACCAGTTATATGGCCAACCATACGGAAGAGCAGTTGGGAAAGGTTTTGGAGGCGTTAAAACTGATGAAGGAAAAACTGGACATCAATTAGGAGCATACTATTAAAAAACCACAGATTACACAGATTTACACAGATTATAAAAAAATATAAAAAAATCTGCGTAATCTGTGGTTTCCCCTTTTTCTTTTTTACTTTTTTTCTTGAAATTTTTTTCGATTTCTAATACACTTATATTGTTAGATTATTGGCTGTATTGAATATTACATAAAACATAAAAACAAATGATTGGGGAAAAGATGAAGATAATTAGATGTGGCCGAAATATTTGTGTGGTTGTTCTTATATTTTTTTGCATACTGGCTGTGGGGAAATCAGTGGAGGGCAGGCGTCACAACCGCAGCAGCAAGAAAAAAGTGATACCTTTGGTTGGAAGGAATTACTGGCTGCCGGTGGGCTCCTGGTCGGGCTGCTGGGAATAGGCTTTGGTATTTATCAGTATCGTAAACGCAGGAAAGATGCAAAACTGAAAAAAATGGCGGAACTGGAAGCCGAAAAAGAATTCAAAACCCAGGAGCAAATAAGTTCAGACCGGACAGCGGAAGAAATCTATCGCGCCGCCTTGAGAGAAGAGCTGGGGACCCTTCACTTACTTGGTACACCGGACATCGAGTGCAAACCGGTCAGGCTGGAGGATGCCTTTGTATCTCTCAGCATATCCGAATCCTGGCGCAGCGAAAAACGGTTTGACGTCCCGGGGAAAATGGAGAGACTTGAAATGGAACGCCATTTGACAGCGGAGCAGGTCATGAAGCGTGCCTTTCAAAATTTTCGCCTGCTCCTGGTCATCGGTGATCCCGGTTCAGGAAAAACAACCCTGCTAAAATATTATGCTGTACGCTGCCTGGATAAGCGGCACCGGGAATTGGGATTTAAACAGGAAATATTTCCCATATATTTTCCCCTTCGGGACCTGGAGTTTCAGAAAATAAAAGAAGGAAATGATCAGTTTGAACCCGCGGCCTTTCCCGGGAACCTGGCAAAGTGGGCGGAGCGGCACTTGTTAAATATCTCCACCGGGCAGTTTCACCAGTGGCTGCAAAAGCGTAAAACCCTGGTGTTGTTGGACGGGTTGGATGAAATCAGCAGCAAGGAGCGGAGGCGAAAGGTGTGCCGGTGGCTCAGGGATATGTGCAATGGTCTCAAAAACGCCTGTTTTGTATTGACCTCCCGTGCCACCGGGTACCGGAAACTGGACGGCATCGAGCTGGAAGTACCGCATTTGCGGGCCGACATCATGGATTTTTCTCCCCAACAGCAGGAAGATTTTTTAAATAAATGGTTCCAGGCAGCATTTTGTTCCGAACTGCCGCCCGAAGGCACGCCGGAACCGGAATGGAAACAGCAGCAAAAAAAACGGGCACAGCAGCGGTCGCGAACCATTATTGAATTCTTGCAAAAAGAAGATAACAAAGCCCTGCAAGAGCTGGCCGCCGTGCCCATGCTCCTGCAAATCATGTCAATTATCTGGAAGGAAAGAGAATTCCTCCCCAAAACCAGGCCCGCCTTATACGATACCGCGTTGAATTATTTATTGGAGTACCGCGACCGTCAGAAGGAAATCGAACCGCTTTTACCCGCCGAAGAAGCACGCCGCGTGTTAACCCCCACCGCTTTATGGATGCAGGAAGAATTGCAAAAGGATGAAGCACCCAAAGCAGCTGTGCATGAAAAGATGCAGCCCATTCTAAAAACCCTGGAAGGGCAGCCCGAGGCATTGATCTTTTGTGAGAACCTCCGGGACCGTGCTGGGTTGATTGCCGATTATGACAGGGAACATTATATTTTCCGGCATAAATCCTTTCGGGAATTTTTATCCGCTTTACAATTGGTAAAAGAGGCTTCCCGGCAAAAGCGAATCAAGACGTTAGTCAAGTATTTCAAAGATGACTGGTGGGAAGAGGCGCTTCGATTTTTTATGAGCAAAGCGGATGATAAAATGTTTGATGGATTTATGCGCTTGTTCTTCCAGTCGGCGGTAAGCCGGGAATTGAATGCCAACCAGCAGACCTTATTGCAGAATTTTGTCAGGGAAGCCCCCCAGAGGACGATCGATGCATTAAAAGACGCATTAGACAGTGAAGATTTAAACGACAACCAGAAACGGTATGTGATGGATTGTTTAAAAATCATCGGCACCCCCGAAGCGATAGAGGCAATCGAGACATTCATTGAAAACAGCAAAGAAGATGAAGCCAACCTGGACTATGCCCGGGACATCGTGTGGGAATTAACCCCTGAAACTCGTAAAGTAGAAAAATTGGCTGAAAAAGATCGACTCACATCACGTCCGGATTCGTTCCGTAATCTCTTTGAGGACAATGTAGAATATATTAAAATCCCCGGCGGTACTTACAAATACTCGGTTACAAAGGAAATGGTAACGGTCCCTGATCTCTATTTTTGCAAGTACCCGGTCACCAATAAACGGTACCGCCGGTTTATCGCTTTCCTTAAAGGCAAAGAAAAAAAGTTTCAAAAGAATCTAACATTGAAGTTGTTTGCAAATCAGTTAATTCAATTTGCAGGATCAATAAAAGGATTCACCGATTACTTGGGCACAGATGTCAAAAAATGGCCGAATAAATTTCGTTCCAGAACTGATGATAATAAGAAGTATAACGGTGATGACCAACCGGTGGTGGCGGTAACATGGTATGCGGCACGTACCTATTGCTTCTGGCTCTCCTGCCTGGAAGCAGTGATTATCCGGGGTGAAAAATTAAAAGACATAAAGAATAGCCACGGGTTGGCTTCCCTCTATCGCCTGCCCACGGAAATGGAATGGGAATGGGCGGCCGGAGGGGAGCCGGACGGTTCCATCCGGGAATATCCCTGGCCCAAAGAAAAAGGAGAACCCAATACAAACCTGGCTAATTTTGGTGAAAATGCAGGTGCCACTACTCCGGTAGGCCGTTACCCGGAAGGCGCGACACCCCACGGGCTCATGGACATGGCCGGGAATGCCTGGGAATGGATGGAGAACCTTTTTTCAAAGGAAGAAAAATATCCAGCCCTTCGCGGCGGCTCGTGGGGCGTTGATGGGCCCTATCTGCGCTGCTCCGCCCGATACGGCAACTACCCGCATTACCAGTGGGGCAGCCTTGGGTTCCGTGTGCTCCGCGGTCTTGCGCCCAGTCTTTAATCGATACTCTGATAATCTGTCCATCTGAAACTCTGGAACGGCGCATGGAGGTCAGTATGCAGTATGCAGTAGGCAGTAGGCAGTAGGCAGTTGGCAAAAGAAGAAGCGAGGAAGAGAAGAAACGAAGAAACGAGGAAACGAAGAGAAGAAGAATTTGAGAAGTTGAGAGGTTGAGATGTTAAGAAAGGTTTTTTTGGCTGTTTCCTTTTCCGGGATAAAAATTGTTGGAATGGATTGAAAAGAATTGAAATTACTGTTATTTTCTGCTATTATTCCTCATGTGAATACGAAAATAAAATGACCGCGAAAAAACAGGAAACCACCAGTAAAACAAAAGCAAAAAAGAAAAGCAAATACGATTCTGCATGGAAAAAAGTTGTTAAACAACTTTTTCAAAACTTCCTGAAATTCTTCTTTCCCGATATATACAATGCCATTGATTTCACTAAAGAGATTCATTTCCTGGATAAAGAATTACAAGAGATTGATCCGGACAGCACTTTAGGAGACCGTGTTGCTGACGTATTGGTAAAAGTCTATCTCAAAGATGGCACGATAAAATATATCTGCATTGTTATTCATATCGAAGTACAGGGAGACCCTCAAACCAATTTCATGGAACGTATGTTTATTTACTATTACCGGGCGTTCGATAAAGAAAAAGAAGAAAAAATACCGGTAATCAGTGTTGCCATCTTAACGGATGATAACGTAAATTACAGACCCGATGAGTATTTTTTCAGTCTTTTTGGATTTGAAGTGAGGATGAAAATACCTATTATCAAGATAATCGATTACAAATTGAAAAAGGAGCTGCGAGAGAAACTGGAAACTTCATCTAACCCGATTAGTATGGTGGTCAAAGCCCAATTAAAAAGCCGTGAAGTAAAAACAGCGGATAACGATAAAAAATTCGAAGTAACCAAAGAGTTAATCAGAGAGTGTTATAAGCATGGATATTCACGAGATGAAACTCATATCATCCTGAATTTTTTCGATTGGGTCATTCGTTTACCGAAAATGTTTAAAGATCGAATAAAAGATGTAATCAAAAAAGCAGAGGAGGAATTTAAAATGGAATATGTACCGATATGGGAAAGAGATGCCGAAGAAAGAGGAATAGAAAAAGGAATAGAAAAAGGAATAGAAAAAAACAAATGGGATGTTGTAAAAAATGGGCTGGCAATGGGATTACCGATAGAAACGATTGCCAAACTAACAGGCCTGCCCATTGAAAAAATTAAACTGATGAAATCCAAAATGGAATTGGAACAATCAAGGGAAACATAAAACACTGTTATTATTGAAAGGGTTTTTTACTTGACCTCTTTTCCTTCCGTCAGCAAACCTTCAACAGCGAATTGCCAGTTGGGTCGGCCATGCCAAACAGGCCAATACCTTTTCACTGCTCGTATCCCTGGGGCTGGAATATTTTTAATTTTTTTTTATTTTGTATTGAAAACTATTTATTTTTTTTATAAAATTGATTTTGAAAACGGATAAGGCAAGTTCTTTTAAAAAAGGGAGATGAATGAACATGAAGATGAAAACAATATCCCGAATCGTTTTCCTGGTGGTATTTTTTGTCATATCAGTATTATTATTTGACCTTGCTCAGCCCGTCGAACCAAAAAAGGATTCTCTCCAATCAGGGCAGGCGCAGCCGCAGGCAAAAGAGACAGATAAAAAAGAAAAAGAAAAAGCAGCCAATATAAGATTCTGGATTACCATTATTGTCGCCCTGGTTGTCGGTTTTGTCGGACGTGAAGGCATTCGGGCACTTTTTAAGTATATTAGAAGGAAAAAAAGACGGTTTTCTACAATCAGGACAGCAAAAAGCAGGTATTGTTCTCTTTTAAGAGAAAAACTCGGGCACATCGAAATGTTTGGGGCACCGGCTATTGAGAGTAAAGCAGTAAAACTGGAGGATGCCTTTGTTTCATTGCGTATTACCCGGGATTGGAAATGTGACCACCGTTTTGAACCTCAAGAGAATATAGAGACACTTGAAATGGGAAGGCATTTGACGCCGGAAGAAGTGATGAAACGCGCGTTTCAAGATTGCAGGCTGCTGCTGGTGATTGGTGATCCCGGGTCAGGTAAAACAACATTACTTAAATATTATGCTGTTAGTTGTCTGAATAAAAGACACAGGCGTTTGGGTTTTAAAAGAAAGGTGCTGCCCCTGTACTTTCCTCTGCGGGAATTGGAGTTTGCCAAAGGAAAGAATGAAGAGGAGGAAAAGATAGCACCGGTTACGCTTCCCAATAACCTGGCGGCGTGGTCTGGACGGCATATGGTAGATATCCCGGTGAAGCAATTCCAGGACTGGCTGCAAAACCGCAAAACCCTGGTGCTCTTTGACGGGTTGGATGAAATCAGCAGCAAAGATCAGCGAAAAAAAGTATGCCGATGGATTGCAAATACCTGTGCGGGCCTTGAGAATGCCTGCTTCGTCTTGACCTCTCGTGCCACCGGGTACCGGAAACTGGACGGCATCGAGCTTGAAGCCAGGCATTTGCGGGCCGATATCATGGACTTTTCTCCCCGGCAGCAGGAGGCTTTTTTAAAAAAATGGTTCCAGGCTGTCTGTTTATCTGAATTCCCCACAGAGGAGATGCCGAAAAAGGAGTGGAAGCAGAAACAATTAATTCGAGCTGAAAAGCACTCACAGGTTATCATCGATTTTTTAAAGAAAGAAGAAAATAAAGCGCTCCAGGAACTTGCAGCGGTCCCGATGCTCCTTCAGATCATGGCGATTATGTGGAAAGACTGGAAACACCTGCCAAGAACACGACCGGCATTGTACGATGCTGCTTTGAACTATTTACTGGAGCACCGTGACCGGCAGAGGGATATCCAACCCCTGCTGCCGGCGAAAGAGAGCCGCCTGGTACTGTCTCCAACAGCGTTATGGATGCAAGAGGATTTAGAACAGGATGAAGTACAAAAACAAGAGATGCACCGGTATATGGAGCCAATTCTCAACACCCTGGAAGGACAACCTGAAGCATCAACCTTTTGCAGCTATTTACGGGACCGTACAGGGGTAATCGCTGATTACGACAGTCAACACTATATTTTCCGGCATAAATCCTTCAGGGAATTCCTGGCAGGTATTCAACTGAAAGAAAAAGCTCATCAAACTGGGCGGATAAATATGTTGATTTCATGTTTTAACGAGGACTGGTGGGAAGAACCAATTCGCTTTTTTATGAGTGAATCCAATGATAAAATATTCGATCAATTTATGGAGCTGTTTTTCAAAAATTCAGTCAGCCAACAATTGGATGATCATCGCCAAACACTTTTGCAGCATTTAATAAAGGATGCACCCCAGAAAAAGATCGATGCATTGGTAAACGCATTAAACAGCGAAGATTTAAACGACAACCAGAAGCGGTATGTGATGGATTGTTTAAAAATCATCGGCACCCCCGAAGCAATAGAGGCAATCGAGACATTTATTGAAAAAAGTAAAGAAGATGAAGCCAACCTGGACCATGCCAGGGACATCGTGTGGGAATTAACCCCTGAAACTCGTAAAGTAGAAAAATTGGCTGAAAAAGACCGACTCACATCACGTCCGGATTCGTTTCGTAATCTCTTTGAGGATAATGTAGAATATATTAAAATCCCCGGCGGCACTTACAAATACTCGGTTACAGAAAAAATGGTGACGGTTCCTGATCTCTATTTTTGCAAGTACCCGGTCACCAATAAAAGGTACCGCCGGTTTATTGCGTTCCTTGAAGGCGGGGAGAGGGAATTTATAAAAGAACTTCCCCTGGATATGTTTTCGGAAAAACTACTTTTATTTTCAAAATCAAATGAGGGCTTTTCAAAATATTTGGGGGAAAATTTTAAAGAATTTTCGGATAATCTCCGTTCCAGTTATGACGATAATAAGAAATATAACAGTGACGACCAGCCGGTGGTGGCGGTGACATGGTATGCGGCACGCGCCTATTGCTTCTGGCTCTCCTGCCTGGAGGCTGTTATAAACCGGGGTAAAAAATTAGAAGATATAAAGGATATCCAGGGGTTGGCTTCCCTTTACCGCCTGCCCACGGAAATGGAATGGGAATGGGCAGCCGGAGGGGAGCCGGACGGCTCCATCCGGGAATACCCCTGGCCCAAAGAAAAAGGAGAACCCAATTCAAACCTGGCTAATTATGGTGAAAATGTAGGTGCCACCACTCCGGTAGGCCGTTACCCGGAGGGTGCGACTCCGCACGGCCTTATGGACATGGCTGGTAATGTCTGGGAATGGATGGAGAATCTTTATTCAAAGGAGATAAAATATCCGGCCCTTCGCGGCGGCTCGTGGCGCGTTGATGCTTCCGATCTGCGCTGCTCCGCCCGCAACTACTACGTCCCGCATGTCCAATGGGGCAGCGATGGGTTTCGCGTGCTCCTCGGCCTTGCGCCCAGTCTTTAATTGATACTCTGAAAATCTGTCCATCTGAAACTCTGGAACGGCGCGGGGAAAAGAAGAAGTTGAGAAGTTGAGGGGTTGAGAGGTTGAGAAAGGTTTTTTCGGGTATCCCCAACCCGGCCAGGCCGGGCTCAAAAAGGTTATTTTAGCCACCGAGGACACAGAGTTTAAAAAAAATTAATTACCTATTCGCAGCATTTTCCTCCCGGACAGCGGTCTTTAGTAATTCTATTCGTTCTACAGGTAAATCGGTTATTTCTGAAATTGTTTCGATATCCATTCCTTTTATGAGACAATTTAAGGCAACTCTAAGCTTATTCTTTTCTTCGCCTTCTTTCACACCTATTTCTTTGCCTCTTTCAAGGACTTCTTCAAATATGGTACTCATTAGCGCACCTCCTTCCTTTATAACGTCATTAACAGATTCCTGGAGTTGATCGAACGTTACATTTTTTCCGCCAAATTCGGTTTATCGAAAGAAACCCTGAAAAAACCATCATGGGAGAGGTAAACCCTGAACTTTCTCTTATCTTTTTTTTCAGACTCTGGCGGTTCACTATCACTATCATTGTTGAATTTTTTTTCTTCCGGCATATGTTTATTATAATTTTCTATTGGAGTTTTGTCAACAACGGATTTCCCCAAAAGAAACCAGGTGGTTTCTTGACTGTCCCCAAATTTTCATGGTAAAATATATCGATGAAAAGGGTAAGAATAACATATGATGGTGCTGGGCAATTTGTCATGATAGGTGGGTTGATTGAAAAATGAAGAAAATAGCGATTATTACTTTTATGTTAGTGAGCCTTGGGCTGAGCGGCATCTCCCTTGCCCTTTCCGCTGCTGCCGGGGAAGACGGAGAAGATAAGGTCTATTTACCCCCGGCAAATCTCAACCCGGAGACCTATCGACTGCTAAAAAACGGTCAGTGGGAGCAAGCCATCGAGAAACTCAGCGAAGCCTACGAATCCATCAATTCCGATGCCAATCTCAAGTATTACCTGGCTTTCTGTTATGAACAACTGGCAAATACCGCGATCAATGAGAAAAGGTACCAGGATGCCATTAACCAATTGGAAAGCGCCGTCCACTACGTCAAAGACCAGCCCCGCCTCTACCTGGGTCTGGGGGCATGCTATTTCTCCCTTTCCCGGTATGCGGAAGCCGAACGAGCGTTCTCACAGGTACTGGAACTGCAGCCCCGCCATTTCCTGGCCCACAAGATGCTGGGGGAGATTTATTACCTTACTAACAATATGGACGACGCCAGGGAACATTGGCAAGCAGCACTGAAAATAAAGCCCGGCGATGATTATACAAAAAAAAGACTGACCGGGTTGAAAAAATATAAGCACATGGCGGAAAATTTCGAAACCGAAGTCGATATGATGTTTTCCGTCAGTTTCAATGGGACCAAAAAACCGCAGTTGAGAGACCTTGTCTTGAATATGCTGGCAGAGATTTCCCGGGAGCTAGGCCAGAAGTTGAATCTATATCCCAACCGGCAAATCCCGGTGATACTCCTGACGAACCAGGCATTTTTCGACATAACCGGTTCTCCCAAATGGGCCGGTGGGGTGTATGAAGGGCATATCAAAGTGCCGGTGGATAATTACCAGCCCGGGTTATTACGCATCGTCCTGGCTCATGAATATGTACATGCAGTTATTTTCGACCGGCTCTCTTTCCGCTGTCCCTGGTGGCTTAACGAAGGATTGGCTCAATATCTGTCCGGGGATCAAGAGGGAAATAAACGTAAATTAAAACTGGCCGTCCAATTCATCAAGCAGTCTAAGGTTCCCCCCCTGGAAGAAATGCCGGGAAACGTGCTCAAGGAAGGGGATAGAAAGAGTGTCCAGTTGGCCTATGCCCTGGCATTGTCTGCGGTTCAATACTTTGTTGATCATTTGGGCATCACCGAGATGCAGTATGTGCTGGATTTAATGGCCGAAGGAAAAGGGTTCGCTGCTGTTATCAGCGAAATCACCGGCTACTCCTTCGCTGAATTCCAGGAGAATTGGAAACAAGCTTACTCTCAAAAATGAAGGATTTGGTGTTTAATGTGCAAATAAATTGGAATTATTGGGATATAAAACATTTGACTTATTTTTTTTTATTATATATAATTAATGGATGAGGTGTTGGAATGAAACCGGAAGTAAAAGAAAAAAGGGAAAATGAACGAGTCTTTTTTACGTTGGAAGAAAATGTTGGGGTTACTGTGGATCTTTTCGGGAAAGGTAAGACAATCGAGGCAACTCTTTTGAGTATAAGTAGCGGAGGACTTAGTATTGCTGCCACCAAAAAAGAGAAAAAACATATCCAGGAAGGAGATATGCTTATTGTATCCCGGCTCCATTTGCCTGGCCTCCATGAAGCAATTGCCAGGATTGAAGTTGAAGTAAAGCACATCCTATTTTATAAAGACTATGACCGCATGTCTATTGGCTGTGCATTTACAAATCTTCCTGATCTAATTTTTAAAAAAATTGAAGATTTTGTTAATGAACGTCTTGAATTACGAACCCTGGAAGGAGATGACGAAGGACTTGAAGTTTGACGTTTTTTGATGGAAAATTGGACAGCGTCCACAACCTGTTAAGAGGAGCAAATTGAATCAGAAACTGCCTATAAAAAAACAGCAGGGGAGACGTTGAATCGACGGCTTAATGCCTTTAACTGCCTAACATTTAGCTCTCTTTTTCCGTTCAAAACTTCTGAGACAACACCTTGACTGCCAATTTCCGATAAATCACTCTGCTTTAAACCATGTTCATCCATTAGAAACTTGAGAACACCAATCGGGTCTGAAGCAGTTTCCGGGAAGTGCTGGTTTTCATAGTTTTCGATTAATGTTCCCAGGATTTCCATTAAGGAAGCTAAGGGATGAGTTTCGTCCTCACCGATTTTATCTATCAATTCATCTATTAATCTTTTCCGCGTGATTACATGCATGCCCAAATATATCTCA
>WVZO01000422.1 GCA_011772425.1 Candidatus Aminicenantota bacterium | reverse complement strand
TCCATCAAGCTTCTCAGCCTTAATGCCACCTGCCAGCCAAAACCATCCGACGCTCCGGCATAGATACCAATGGAACCGTTGTAAGACATGGGATCAAAACCCGCATCCTCTAACGCTTCCCATGAACATTCATGGAACAGCCGAATCAGGGGGTCCAGGGTTTCTGCTTCTTTGGGGCTGTACCCGAAAAACGATGCATCAAAATATTCCCTGCCCTCGATCACGCCGTAAGCTCTCACATAATTGGGATTTTTCAACAAAGCTTCACTTATTCCACATCCTTTTAACTCCTCGGATGAAAAAAAAGAAATGGATTCAATACCGCTTTTTAGGTTTTCCCAAAATTCTTCCAGGTTTTTGGCACCGGGAAACTTCCCAGCCATACCGATAACAGCTATTTCCAACCCTGTCTCAATGGAATCCTGTTTTGTCATCTTTGTTTTCTTCCAATCTACCGTAAAAATTATTCCCGGTCTCTGAATATATCGATGGAACTGTGGAGTAAATCTTCGACTTTATCCAGGTCCTCAAGCTGCCCCGGTCTTCCTTCTACTTCTCCACTGATCCTGGCTTCCTCCTCTTCCAGGTACTGTCCCAGGGAATGAATGGTAGGATATTCAAACATAACCACGATGGGAATCTCCTTTTTAATCTTTTTTCTCAATGCATTATTGATATGGATCATGTCCAGGGAAGTAATCCCATACTCGAAGAGATTATCATCGATCCCTATCTGTTCAAACCCGAAGAACCGCTGCAAAATATCAGCAAAGGTCAGTTCAAATTCGGTTTCAGGTGCGACGTATTCGCTGGTCAAGTCCGGTCTGGGGTACAACTTCCCCTTGATCGGTTCCATTCCCATTACTTCCTGTGAGTTGGGGGTTTCCGAAGTGTCAAAGTAATCCACATAGGCAAACCTGGTGGCCAGGTCCTGGGTAGATACGATAACCTGGGGATGAAGACCATTCAGTGCACGATTAAAAACAGATATGCCTTCAGAAGATAAGATGCCGTTCTTTAGTAAAAGATCCCCATCGGTAATGTTGGCATTTTCCTCCAGCTCCCTGATGGTTTCCACTCCCATTCCCACTTCTTGCCAGAAATCCCAGTTGATGGACACGGCAAAGACACCGTCTTCATGGGTTTTGTAGTAAGAAAAAGCATCCAGGAAGGCATTGGCGGCACAGTAGGCCACCTGGCCGAATAATCCCAGGACAGCGCTGATGGATGAAAATAACACAAAGAAATCAAGCGTTGTTTTCTTTTCTTTTAGCACCTGGTCCAATACCAGTGTGCCCTGCACTTTGGGTGCCAGGATGGGTTCGATGCTCTCCCGGGTTCGCAGGGGGATCACTCCGCCGTCCGGCAGTCCAGCCGCATGAATTACTCCGTCTATCCGGCCGAAACGCTCTTCCGCTTGTGCAACAACGGCTTGCATCTGATCCCGGTCCGCGGCATCGGCACTGCAAACCAGGACCTCAGCCCCGGCACTCTCCAGCTCTTGCAATTTTTTTATCTTCAGGCTGAGCGGGTCCTCCTCCGGGTGAGAGGTCAACCATTGTTCCCATTCTTTTCTTTGGGGAAACGCCGAACGCCCGGTAAGTATCAACCGGGCACGGACGGTATCGGCCAGGTGTCGGGCCATTACCAGCCCGATACCCCCAAGCCCGCCGGTAATAAGATAAATCCCTTCCTCTTTTAAGCGCGGCACCTCCTCTTTGCCGTCTTCTGTCCCGATTTCCATGGGCAGCGGCTCAAAAACCTGCACCCAGCGATAATCGCCTCGATAGGCAACCACTGCATCCACGCCCGTATCGGAAGATTCTATTGAAAACTCAGTTAAAATTTGATCAACCAGCCGGTCCGCTTTCCAACTGCCCGATTCCGGGAGGACAATATCGATGCTGCGGCAGGTGATGTTAAAATATTCTTTGGGAATTACCTTAACCGCTCCCAGTATAGTTGCCTTTGCCGGGCACAGGTTCTCTTCCGAGGTCACGCGGTGCAGGTGGTTGGAAACAACAACAATTTCAATGGGTTTGGGGTCTTTAAAACTATGCTTCCCGATGGCCCGGGCAAGATAAAACAAACTATAAAATCCCAGGTCCTGGATTTCATCAACCCCTTTCTCTTTGAAGGTCACACTCCAGGAATGAACAATGCGATCAGGCATTTTGTTCAGCCTGGCGAATTCGTCGAAAAGGATGTCGTAATCATGAGCATGACCGGGATCGATTGTATACTCGCTGTCGTTTATTTTTGTAAACGCTGCCCCGCTCCTGGCTTGAATAATGTCCTGCCCCTCTTGTTCCAATCGTTTGACAACCCGGTCACCCAAACCGGTTTCATCCACGAACACCAGCCAGCAAGCCTTATCCATATTTCTATTTTTATGTCCCGGCAAAATCGAGCGCTTCCAGGAAGGGATATAGAACCAATCGGCTATATCGGGTTTTTTAACTGGCTGCAGCGTTTCCATTGCCGTACCGGCGGTCTTTCCTGTGAAATCACCTTCAAGCCAATATCGTTGGCTTTCAAAGGGATAAAGCGGCAGGGGAATACGATGCTTTTCTTCTCCTTCATGAAATTGGGACCAATCGATTTCGATCCCTGAAAGCCATAACCGGCCCAACCGGGTCAGGAGATACCGGATATCGCCGGCGTTAGAAGGCGTTTTGGCGTGAGTCCCTGTGGGAGCAGCAGGCACCAGGTTAAGGATCAACGGAGAGGACGGCTGATCAAAATGATGCCTGACCAATGTGCACAGATCATACGCGGGGCCGATCTCCAGGAAAACATCCGTTTGCGGGGCCAGTTCTCTAACTCCATCGGCGAACCGGACCGTTCCTATTAAATGCGCTGCCCAATATCCCGGGGCTGTCGCTTCTTCTGCCGTGATCCATTTACCGGTTACGTTCGAGATATATGGAACCCGGGGCTTCTGCAAGGTAAAGCCGCCAACTTTTTCTTCGAATTTCTTTAAAATCGGTTCCATCATGGTGGAATGAATGGCATGCAAGGCGTTCAGTCGCACACACACGCACCGTTTTTCTTTCATCCATTGTTCAAAGGCTTCTACCCGGTCGACGGGCCCGGAAACGATGCAGGAAGGACCGTTATCGATGGCTAACGACAGAGGAAAACCACCGCCGAAATCGGCGTTGAAGGTTTTTAATAGGGGCAATAATTCTTTTTCCGGGAGGGGCACACTTAACATGGCACCGCCAGATATCTCCCGGATCAATTGCCCCCGCAGCACTACCAGCTTTAACGCATCCTCTAAAGAAAGAACCCCGGATATACAGGCGGCGGTATATTCGCCAAAACTGTAACCGATCATGGCCCGGGGCTGGATTCCCCATTTTATTAACAGTTTTGCTAGGGCGTATCCGAATATAAAAATGACTGCCTGGGCGATTTCAAAGCCCTGTTCCGGCAACGATTTCCCAACGTTGGGTGGGTACGGAGACCCGCCCCTACCCTCCTTTTGAAAACCAGGAGATGACGGATAAAGAATCTCTTTAATTGGGACCCCCAGCATGGGGGTTAAAATTTCAAAACAGCGCTCCATCTCCTCCCGGAAAACCGGTTCTTTTTCATACAACTCACGGCCCATGTTCACATATTGCGCACCCAAACCGGGAAACATAAAAACCACAGACCTGTCTTCATCTTTTGACACAGCGGTTCGAACCTTCCTGGAATCCGGCGAATCAGGGGATAATGCTTCGATCGCTTCATGGACTGTCGAACATACCAGCATTTTCCTGTGTTTAAACGCTTTCCTGCCTACCTGCAGCGTGTAACCAAGATTTGCAAGGATTGGACCAGGATTTGTAGGATTTCCAGGATTACCATGATTTTCTTTTAAATACTTTGCCAGGTTTTCGGTCATTTTATCCAGGGCAGTTTTAGTTTTGGCAGAAAGAAGAATTAATTGGGGTTCGCCCGATTCCGAGGGCGGGCACTCCGGCCATTCCTCTAAGATCACATGGACATTGGTGCCGCCGATACCAAAGGAACTCACGCCGGCCCTTAACGGATACCCCCCGGTTTTCCATTCCGTAAGGGGCGCATTCACACGAAACGGGCTGTTTTCAAAATCAATTTTAGGATTGGGGGCCTGGAAATGCAAACTGGGGGGAATCATGCGATGTTTTAATGCCAATATGATTTTGATAAGACCGGCAATACCGGCAGCGGCATCCAGGTGCCCAATGTTGCTCTTTAACGATCCGATCCGGCAGTACCCTTTTTTATCTGTCTTAAATGCCGTTTTCAATGCTTCGATTTCAATGGGGTCTCCCACCGGTGTACCGGTACCGTGGGTTTCAATACAGGTAATGGTTTCCGGGTCCACATCCGCTGCATGGAGTGCTTCCCGGATCACCTCCACCTGCCCGGTGATACTGGGGGCTGTATAACCGATTTTCCTTGAACCGTCATTATTGACAGCAGTACCCTTTATAACCGCATGAATATGATCTCTATGGGCAAGGGCATCTTCCAATCGCTTCAAAACCACAACCCCCACGCCGTCTCCACCGACAGTACCCCTGGCTTCGGCATCAAAGGCCCGGCAGTGTCCATCCGGCGAATTAATCATGCCTTCCTGGTAGAGATAACCGGATTTTTCGAAATTGCCTATGGTAACACCACCGGCCAACGCCATGTCGCATTCACCGCTCAAAATGGCCTGGCATGCCAGGTGAACCGCCGCCAACGAAGTGGAACAGGCTGTTTTAATAAAAACAGCCGGCCCTTTTAATCCAAGATTGTAAGAAACAAGCGTACATAAACTGTCCCTGGTGAATAATAAACTGGAAGCAAACTCTCCCAGTGCCGCGGTTCTACCGGATAAAAAAGAGCGCGCTTCCCAGAAAAAATTCCAGGCAGAACCGGCATAAAGACCGATTAATCCATCATAAGAACCAGGATCATATCCGGCATCTTCTAACGCATGCCAGGAGGTTTCAAGAAACACGCGGGTCTGGGGGTCCATTAATTCCGCTTCCACCGGCTTGTATCCGAAAAATGCCGCATCAAAATATTCTTTTCTTTCCAGGAGAGCCCCGGTGGTTTTTACATAGTTCGGGTCATTAACCAGGTCCGCTGAAACCCCTGCCTCAATTAACTCCTGGTGGGAGTAAAAGGTAATGGATTCTTTACCCTCTTTTAAATTGTGCCAGAATTCATCGATGTCTTTGGCATCCGGGAATCTACCCGCCATACCTATAACAGCTATTTCAAGGCCGGTAAAGTTCTCTGTACTCATGATTCTATCTTCTTCCTCTCTTTCTCTTGTCACGCATTTTGTTTTTATCTGCTCTTCCTTTTTGAATTCTATCCGCCCGTTTTTCTTCGGAAATCATGTCTTGGTCCTCAGCCTCTCCCCGATCCAGGTAACCTGATAAAGCCCGGATAGTGGTATATTTATACATGGTTACAATGGGAATTTTCTTTCCAAATTCTTCTGCGATTTTTGCATTAACCAGAACGACATCCATGGATGTACCGCCAATATCAAAGAAATTATCATGAATACCGATTTCTACCTCATTTTTGTCCAATTTGAGTATTTCTCTCCAGATACCGGCAATCCTGGTTTCTGTTGGTGTGGCAGGAGGAACATATTCAGTACCGGCACCTAACCTGGTGCCTGAAGACCGGAGCGCCTTCCTGTCCACTTTACCATTGGGAGTCAACGGGATGTGGTCAACNNTGAAACAATACAGGCACACAGTGTTTTATCACCGGCATCCCTATCATCTTCTATGCATATAACCACGGCCTCTTTGACTGCCTGGTGTGCCAACAATTGATTTTCTATCTCTCCTAACTCGATCCTGAATCCCCTGATCTGCACCTGGTGGTCGATGCGTCCCAGGTACTCCATATCACCATTCTCCAACAACTTCACCAGGTCACCGGATCTATATAGTGTTAAGTGTTTAGTGTTAAGTGTTAAGTGAATAAATTTCTCTGAGGTTAATTGCGGCCGATTTAAATAACCCCTGGCCAATCCTTCCCCACCAACACACAATTCACCAGGAACACCAATAGGAAGGAGGTTAAAATTCCGGCCCACTATGTAAGCGGTTAACGTGGATACCGGTCTGCCAATATTGCTGGTACCACCCTCAATCTCTTTATCCCCTATTTCTTTATAGGTAACATGGATGGTGGTCTCGGTGATACCAAACATATTGATGAGTTTGGTGTCCGGGTACTTCACCTTCCACTGCTTTAACTTTGCCGGATTTAACGCTTCCCCACCGAAAATAACATAACGAATATACATTCCCGAGTCTGATTGAGACGCTTCTGCTGCGGATAATTGATAAAACGCCGACGGTGTTTGATTCAATACAGTTACTTTCTCCTGTTTTAAAATCTCCAGGTACTGCCCCGGATCGCGGGTAACCATTTTGGGGATAACAATCAATTTTCCGCTATATAACAATGCGCCGTACATCTCCCAAACGGAAAAATCAAAATTGTACTGGTGGAACATGGTCCACACATCGTTCTCATTAAAATCAAAGGGTCGGATTTTATTCTTTAATATACTAATCACATTTTTATGTGTAATCATGCAACCTTTAGGTTGACCGGTAGTGCCTGAAGTGTAGATGATGTAAGCCAGGTTGGAAGGCTGGGAAGCGAGGAAGCGGGGAAGCGGGGAAACGGGGAAGTCAATATGGTGTCCTTCGGACAAGTTCAACAGCGCCTTCGGCGCAGAGGACAACGACAAAGTAGATGAAGTCAGATTGGTTAATAAAATTGCAGCACCACTGTCGGTTAACATGTAATCGATGCGCTCCCGGGGATAATCCGGGTCAATGGGTAAATAGGCACCACCTGCTTTCAATATACCCAATATTGCGATGATCATTTCCACAGAGCGTTCCATTAACATGCCGACAATGGTATCGGTGGCGACACCTTTTTGCCGTAACACATAGGCCAATTGATTGGATTTCTCATTTAATTCTTTGTATGTTATGGAAACGTAATCCATTGGAACGGGCACAGTGCCCTGTGCCCCTACCCCCTGCTCCCAGCTCCCTGCCCCCTGCCCAATGACAGCAACGCCGTCAGGCCTCCCGGCTGCCTGTTCCTGGAAAATTTCATGGATGGTCTTGTCTGTGGGATAATCGATTTGCGGCTGGTTCCATTCCATTAATAATTGCCGCTGTTCCTCTTCCGTTAATAGATTGAATTGAGATATTTGCCGGTGGGGTTCCGCCAGGATTTCCTCCAGCAGCACCATAAAATGGCCAATGAATCGCGAAATAGTGGATTCGTTATGGTAATCCCGGTTATACACCAATACACCGGAAAACCGGTCTCCATTCCGCTGGATCAACATGTTCAAATCGTATTTTCCCCATCCCAGGCTGGTTTCTATTGTGTCGATTTTAAGATTGCCTACCTGCGGTAATTGAAACGGGTCTTCTTCGTATTGGAACAAGACATCAAATAACGCAGTGCGGCTCATGTCCACATCCGGTTTCAATTCCAATACCAGGCGATCAAAGGGCATGGCCTGGTATTTTTGGGCCTCAGCTACTGTCTTTTTCAATTGGGAAAGCAGTTCATTAAAAGTGATACCCTGGGTGAGGAAACTTCGCACCACCACCAGGTTGGCAATGGGACCGATGATGCCTTCGGTTCCTGGCTGAGTTCTGTTTCTCATGCCGGTTCCCACCACAATCTCTTCCTGGCCGGAATAATGGTACAAAAGAGTTTTAAAAGCAGCCAGCAAAAGTAGGTGGTTATTGTGACCTATAAATGCGTTGATTTTATCATTTAATGTTTCAGCAAATGTAAAAGGGTGCCATCCATTTTGATAAATATGTATAGGTGCCCGGGGACGGTCTGTAGGCAGTTCCAGGGCCTGGAGTTTGCCGCGTAATTTCCATTTCCAGTAAAATAGCAAGGATTCTATTTGGTCGTCAGAAAATGCTCGCTGCCACTGCGAAAAATCACCGTATTGAAAAGATAAATCTTCCAATTGGGGTGAAGAATTATTTCCTAAAAAAGCCTCATAATACAACAGGATTTCCCGGGCAAGGATTTCCAGGGAATACTTGTCGGCAATGATATGATGCACCGTTATTACCAATAAGAATTTGCAGCTGGCTTCCATTTGCATGAGCAGTCCGCGAATAAGGGGTTCCTGGTCCTGATCCGGCAGGAAAGGACGCTGTGTCTCTTCCACTGCCAATTTTACCGCTGTTTCAAACAACCCGTCACCAGACCCTTGTACGACATCTTTTACTTCTAAATGGAAATCCACGGATGGACGGATTGATTGGAATGGCCGGTTATCCCTGGTAATGACCCGGGTGCGCAGCGCCTGGTGCCGCTGGATAACCTCCTTTATACTTTGTTCCAGTAATTCGATATTAAGCGCCCCATTGATCTCCAACAACAGCGGGATGTTATGATACACCGGACTGGAGGGGTATATATATCCCGCTTCAAACTGATCAATAAACCACAATCGTTCCTGGTGATAGGAAGCTGGAAGTTGAGCTTCCGCTTCTACCATTGGTGAAACAGGCTTTATGGATGAAAAAACCGGGACATCTTCTACCTCTAAGTCGGAGATACCGGAATAAGGATTTTTTACAATATTCTTCAGTAATGCCTGCAAACGCTTTGCCATGCGGCGAATGGTTGTATTCTCAA
Organism: Candidatus Aminicenantota bacterium; assembly: GCA_011772425.1. GTDB lineage: Bacteria > Acidobacteriota > Aminicenantia > UBA2199 > UBA2199 > JAKAGC01. Next base: position 9,666 of record WVZO01000422.1, on the reverse strand, counting down.
ATAAATCCCTATTGTATTCAAATTTGAAACTCAACGTGCTGGTTCCCTCGAAAATATAAAAAGTTAAATCATACTTGCTTTTGATTTCGTTGAATCCAAGCGGCTGTATTATCAAATCGGTTTCCTTTGCCGGGTTGGCATTGGCAGCCGCAGCCGGTCTGCCATAAACAGCCGCATCGGTGTTGGTATTAATCATATCCACCATCACATCAAATATGGGATTCCGGCTTACATCGCGCCGGATACCCAACTGGCTGACTAACTGGTCAAAGGAGTACAGTTGATGATCATAGGCCTCCAGGCAAACGTGCCTGACTTTTTTCAAGAGCACGGCAAAGGAATCTTCTGGATTAAAGCGGGTCCGCAACGCCAGCGTGTTGAGATAAAAGCCGATTTGATCGTACAGATCTGCATGCTCCCGGCCGGCAATGACAGTCCCGGCAACAATATCAGTCTGACCGCCGTATCTGAACAACAGCCCCTTAAATGCAGTTAGTAACACCATAAACAACGTAGCATCATGCTGCTCCCCGATGGCTTTCAACTGCCGGGTTAACGGCTCATCCACCGTGAAAGAGAATTCAGCTCCATTAAACGTCAACACCTGGGGGCGGGGGTGATCAAAGGGTAACTCCAGCATTGGTAAAGGTGCGGATAGTTGCTCAAACCAATAACTTTCTAGTTTTTCCAACTGCTCTCCCTTCAGCCTGTTCTTTTGCCAGGCTGTGTAATCTTTATATTGAATTTTTAAGGATTTCAACGGATTTCCACCACCCTTTTTCATACTGTTATAAAGTAAAAATACTTCCCTGAATAAAACCTGCATGGATATGGCATCGCTAATAATGTGATGCATGGTAAATAAAAACACATACCGGTATTGAGCCAATGTTAAGAGCTTGACCCTCAGCAGGGGGCCGGCGGCTAAATCAAAACGTGTCCGTAATTCCGAATCAATAAATTGCTGCACTTGCAGGTGTTTTGACGGTTCCGGTTCTTCTCCCGCCAAATCAACGGAATGGATTTGAAATGCCGCAGTTCCCCTGGGGATAATTTTTTGTTTGGGCTGGCCGTTTTTGGTAATAAATACGGTCCTCAGGCTTTCATGCCGGGCTGTTAAAAGGTCAAACACCTTTTCAAACGCATCGATATCCAACTGTCCCTCTAAGGAGTAAGCCAAAGGGATGTTAAAGGTTAACGAAGCTTCTTCCTGTTGGCTGAGTATCCATAAACGCTTTTGCGAAGAAGACACATCATAGTATTCTTTTTCTTCCACCAGTTCTATTTCTTCAGCAGCCTGGCCGCCCTTTTCTATCTCACTTAAATTGCCATTTAAATAATCAGCGAAATCCGTTAACCGGGAGAATTCAAATACCTTAGTCAAGGGCAATTTTAGATTAAACCCCTTGTTTAGCCGGGCAACCAGGCGGGTGGCGTTCAAGGAATGACCACCCATACGGAAAAAATCGCTGTCAATGCTGACGCTGTTCCGGTCAATCCCCAGGACCCCGGACCAGATTTCCACCAATTTTTCTTCCAGCCTATTTCGAGGGGCAATATATTCTCCTGCGGCCGGGCCAACAGGGTCTGGGAGAGCTTTCCGGTCTACTTTACCGCTGAGGGTCAAAGGAATTTTTTCCAATTGAACAAAATAAGTAGGTATCATATAATCAGGCAGTCTTTCCGCCAGGTGATCAGCCAGTTGAGCCGTGTCAAACCCGCCAGGAATGGGATCAGCAGGAACAATGTAAGCACACAGGTAGGAATCGCCTTTTTCCCCGCCCCGATCAATGACCACAGCTTCTTTGATATCATCATGAGCGATTAACCGGCTCTCAATTTCTCCTAACTCGATCCGGTATGCCCTGATCTTTACCTGGTAGTCCATCCGCCCCAGAAATTCAATATTTCCATCCGCCAACCAACGAGCCAAATCTCCGGTTTTGTAGATTTTTTTGGAACTATAGGTCCTATAGGACCTATAAGACCTATAGGAGGCATAGAGAAACTTCTCTGCGGTTAATTCCGGGTCATTGAGATAACCCCTGGCAAGACTGGCACCGGTGATGCATAATTCACCGGCTGCACCCACCGGCTGCAATAGTAACATGTTTTTGTTCAATATATATACTTGAACATTGCCAATGGGTTTTCCAATGGGAATGTTGTCATTGTATGCTTCTACCGGACCGGCCGTGGTCACCACGGTATTCTCTGTGGGACCATAATTGTTGTACAACCGGTAAGACTGTGGGGTGAAACGGTTTAATTTATCACCGCCGGTTAACAACACACGCAGCGAGTGATTGGACTCTTCCATAAACTGCTCGCACAGTTGGGTAGGTAAAAAACCAATGGTGATTCCCCGGCTCTCATAAAAGTCATTGATCCTGCCGGGATCCAGCCTGATATCATCGCTGATGATGTGAATGACCGCACCTTTAACCAGGTAAGGGAATATCTCCCATACAGAGGCGTCAAACCCGAATCCTGCATACTGCGTGGCCCTGTCTCTTTCTGTCACCTGGTAATACCGATTATGCCAGAAGCAAAGATTCACCAGTGAACCGTGCTGAATGATCACACCTTTGGGCTGACCGGCAGTACCGGATGTATAAATGACATAGGCCATATGATGCGGCCCGATTCGGGTCTCTACTTTTTCAGTGCTTTGATTCTCCAACGCTCTTAAATCCTGCTGATATTTTTTAACGGTGCCCCTCTGCGCCTGGGTTTTATCGATGGTCACCAGTACGTCGTAACGGAACCGGGTCAATTCGTTCTCAAAAGTCCCGATCTTACAACTGTATTCCATAGACCGTATCCAGGGAATCTCTAGCGAAAGATCATCAAAAAAGCCACGAGAAACAAAGAGTTCCGATGAAAAATCGGTTTTGGTGGTGTAATCTTTACCCTTGCTTGCATTTGCCAGTTTGAAAGTTTCCAGGTCCCGGATGAAGTCTGCTTTTAATTCCTGGTCCATGACATCGCCAATGAATATATATCCCTGTTCCTTCATTAAACCAATGGCTTTGCGCAGTATTTTGCGAAGATAATTGTGACCGGGGAAACACTGGACCACACTGTTAATAATAATAAGATCAAAATTTTTCTCTTCGATTTTATCAATATCATGGGCAGGCACACAGGACAGGTGGATATTCTGATGGCCTTCCTGTTCTACCTGTTTTTTATTCTTCAGGATGATGGCTTCAGAAAGGTCCGTACCGTAATAAAAACCCACCCGGGGGGCGATGCGATACATACTGATTCCTGATGCGCAGCCGATCTCCAGGACCCGCATCTTTTGATGAAGCAATGGGGTTACCTTCTTTAAGATATTGTCTCCGTATTCATCCATTTCTGCTTTGCTATAGGGTTTTCCTGTATAACTGCTGACCCAGCCGCCGGCAGTGATATCATCCACAGCAGTGTCTGCCACATATTTCCATAACGATTCATCCATCCATTCGCTTTTCTCTTCTTCATCCTCACTATAGATATCCCAACTATCCATACAAAGGAAGGTATGAAAGGACTCACATTCCCACTGCAATCGGTTAAGGGTCCTGATGTACCGCTTCTGGGATATCAGGACTTCGATGTGGGCATCATCGATCATGGTCCCGATACGTTCTTCCGGCAGGGACGGATCAATGGGAACATAAGCACCCCCGGCTTTCAATACCCCCAGCACAGCCATGATACGCTCAACAGACTTGTCCATCAGGATACCTAGCCTGGCCTCCATCCGGATGTACTTTTCATAATAGAGGAAATTAGCCAATTGATTGGATTTTTCATTTAATTCTTTATATGTTATGGAAACCTGATCCATTGGAACGGGCACAGTGCCCTGTACCCCTGCCCCCTGCCCAATTAAGGCAACGGCGTCAGGAGTCTGTTCTACTTGCTCTTCAAATAATTCACAAACAGCCCGATCTTTAGGATAAACCGACTCCGTGGCGTTAAACCGGTATAAAACATCTTCTCTTTCCTGCTCCGTAAGCATATCAATCTCAGCCAGCCGGATAAACGGGTTCGAAACCACTTCTCTTATAATTTTTTTAAAATGCTGGGCAAACCGGGCAATGGTTTCTTTTTTAAATATTGCGGTATAATACTCAATAGATATATAAACATCCTCTCCTTCTTCCTGGACAAAAAATGTCATGTCAAACTTGGATGTCGTGTGTGTAAAATCAATAACTGGTAGATTTTTCTCCGGCGTTGATAAGGACAACACATCCAGCGGCCGGTTTAGCCGACGAAAATTCTGAACCACCATCATCATATCAAACAAGGGGTTCCTGGACGTATCCCTCTCCAGTTGGAGCCTGTCCACCAGCTCCTCGAACTGCATGTCTTGATTCTCAAAGGCGCTAACGCTGTGGGCAATCACCTCTTGTAAGAAAGACTCATAGGGTTTTTCATCTTGCAGGTAATTCCTCATGGCCAGGGTATTGACAAACATACCGATGACTCCCTGGAGATCGGCATGGGGCCTCCCGGCAATGCCGGTACCAATAATAATATCAGACTGACCGGTATAGTTATAAAACAGGGTATTCAGCACAGCCAGTATATTCATATAGAGAGTGCCGTTATTCTTTGCAGCCAATGCCTTGAATTTTGCTGCATCTTCCCTTTCCAGTACAAAATTATAATAATCGCCCGCAAATGTAAATACCTTCGGCCGCCTGTCATCCACAGGCACGTCCAATCGGGGTATTTCAGCGGAATCTCTGTACAGGTTGAGCCAGTAATCTTCCTGGGACTTGATCATCCCACTTTCAAATAACTGGTTCTGCCATTCTGAAAAATCCTTGTACTGGATATTGAGTTCCGAAAGTACCTCTCCTGAGTAAAGAGCTTCAAAATCTTCTTGCAGGATAACCATTGACGTTCCATCCGCTATAATGTGGTGCATGTCCACCATCCAGATGTGATTACCCTCCCGGGTTTTGATTAACCCCGACCGTATGAGCGGTGCCTGCGATAAATCAAAAGGACGGAAGAAATCAATTGGCAGTTGGCAGTTGGCAGTTGGCAAATTCTGAACCTGTGCGATTTCTTTTGCCTTCTGCTTTCTCTCCTCTATGTCCTCTGTGTACTCTGTGCTCTCTGTGGCTAAATCATAATATTCTATTTCAAATTCAATATCTTCAGCCGAGTGTACCCTCTGCACCGGTTCGTCTTCACTCATTATGAACGATGTCCTCAAACTTTCATGCCTGGCGATCAATTTCTTCAGGGTGGATTCAATCTTATTCTTTTCAATATTTTTTCCTACTGGTAAAACAAAAGTCATATTGTAACCGGTACTTTCAGGGGCCATGTGCTGAAGAAAATAGAGCCGCTTCTGAGCCGAAGATAAACGGTAATATTCTTTCTTTTCCAGGGGATGGACGGATTCGTATTTATCACTGGCGGATCGTTTTATATAAAGGGTCAGCCCCCGAATAGTGGGAGACGTGAATATTTCTGACAGGGGTACGTATACATTCAACTCTTTATGAATCTTCGAGATAAGAGCAGCCGCTCTTAATGAATGCCCTCCCAATTCAAAAAAATTATCATCAATACCGATGGATTCATGCTCCTGTCTGTCTAATACTTTTGCCCATATCACCACTAATTTCTTATCCAATTCATCCCGCGGGGCTGCATACATTTGACCGGCTTCCATTTCCGGTTCCGGCAGGGCCCGGCAGTCTACTTTCCCATTGGGAGTCAACGGTATCTCTTCCAGGAAAACAAAATAGGAAGGTACCATATAATCCGGCAGGGTGCTGGATAAGTATCCTCTTAATTCCACTCCCGCCCCTTTGCCATCACCAGGCACGCAAAAGGCGCATAGATATTTATCCCCATGGGCATCTTCTTTTGACAACACAAATGCATCTTTTACCTTATCATGCATTAATAGGCGACTTTCGATTTCTCCCAACTCGATCCGAAAACCCCTGATCTTTACCTGGTGATCGATTCGGCCCAGGTATTCCATCTCACCATTATTTTCCCTGACAAACCTGACCAAATCACCGGATCTATATAGTGTTAAGTGTTTAGTGTTAAGTGTTAAGTGAATAAACCTCTCTGCGGTCAATTGTGGACGATTTAAATAACCCCTGGCTAATCCTTCACCTCCTACACACAATTCACCCGCCACTCCCGGGGGCACAAGCTTCAATCCCCTGTCCAGGATATATGTAGACAACGTGGGGATGGATTTACCGATATTGCTGATATTCGATTCAATCTCCCTCTCCCCGATCTCCTTGTACGTCACATGGACCGTGGTCTCTGTTATTCCAAACATATTGATCAATTTGATCCCAGGATATTTAAGATTCCATTCTCTTAACTTTAGGGGTAACAAAGCCTCACCGCCAAATATGACGTACCGGAGATTTAATCGCCGGTCTCCTTCCCTTAATTCCTCCTCCACCAACCGGTAAAACGCCGAAGGGGTCTGATTTAAAACCGTTACCTTTTCCTCTTTTAACATATGCAAAAAAACTGCCGTATCCCGGGCAGCCATTTTGGTAATAATCACCAGTTTCCCACCGTATAACAATGCCCCATACATTTCCCATACGGAAAAATCAAAACAGAAGGAATGAAACAGAGTCCATACATCCCGGTCATTAAAATCAAATTGGAATTTATCATTGACCATCAAGCGAACCACATTTCGATGCTCGATCAATGTCCCTTTAGGACGCCCGGTGGTGCCAGAGGTGTAGATAATGTAGGCCAAATTGGCAGAGCCAATTTGGCAGGTTGAGGTTAAGGTTGAGGTTGAGGAAGAGGATATCTCAGATATATCTATTAGCTCAATGAATTCCTCATTCCCCTTAACCTTAACCTCAACCTTAACCTGAGCTGCTGGCGCAGCCAGCAATATCTTTGCATTGCTCTCTTTCAGCATGTAATTGATTCTTTCCCGGGGATAATCCGGGTCAATGGGCAAGTAGGCGCCGCCTGTCTTTAATATTCCGAATATCCCGATTATCATCTCTATGGATCGCTCTACCATTATGCCGACAATGGTGTCCGGTCCAACACCTTTGCTTCGCAGCAATTGTGCCAATCGATTGGATTTTTCGTTTAATTGATGGTAGGTTATTTGCATCTGCTTTACGCTCTCCGCTCCTTTTATGGCTGGGGGTACCACCCCCCGCCCTAAGCCAATAACGGCCGTATGGCCAGGAGTTCTTTCTGCCTGTTCTGCAAATAATTCATGAATGCTTTTATCTTGCGGATATTCTGCTGCCGTATCATTGAAATCCACCAACAACCGTTTTTTCTCTTCCTCCGATATCATTTCGATTTTACATAAGGGGATATCCGCATTAAACACCACTTCCCGAAGTAGATGCTTAAAATGGTTAATAATTTGTTCTATGGTGGTTTCCCGGTACAATAAGGGATTGTATTCCAACCGCCCATGAATGGAAGATTCACAGCGGGTAAAGGAAAAAATCATATTGAGGTTCACGTGATTAAGGTATGTTCTATCATGAATATTCTCCACCAATAACGCAACGTCCAATAAGGGAAAATCACCCGCTGAGGAAAAAGGCATATTTAAATCTCTTGCCAGTATTTCTATTGGATAATCCCGGTTTTCTACGGCCTCGATAACCGTTTGCCTGGTTTTTATCACCAGCTCTTTGAAGGTCATGGAAGGATTTACAGGGATTCGTAATACCAGGAGGGTATTGATAAAATCTACTTCTGTTCCGGATTTTAAAATGGGCATACCTATCACAATATCAGTACCTATGTCGGCAATGGTGAGTACATCCATGTCCATTGCCAGGTATTGGTACAGCAGAGCGTTTAGCCCTGTTACCAGTGTTATATACAGCCGGATATCCGAGCCCCTGCTTAATTCGATCAGCGCTGAAGATAATTCAGCGGATAATACAAACTCCACCACCTCTAACCGGTGATGGGACTCAACGACATTTCTCTGGTGATAATCGTATGGGAAACGGCTCTTTATGTACTCCCCGGACAACTTGTTTAACCAATAATCTTTCTCTTTAATCCGTTGATTAGCTGCTGCCGCCAACTTGTATAATGTCCTCTTACTTTTATTTTGCATAATTTAATCTCCTCATTCCCGAAGCCGTTGCCCTTTTCGCATTTGTCGTTGATTTGACTCCTCTTTAAGAAGTGCGGCTGCCATCCGCAAATGGGGGGGTTGTTGTCCCTGATCAAAAAAGTACGAACGCACTTGGATGAGAAAATTCAGCGATACAACAATGCAGCGGTACAGAGTGCAACGTTGTAACAGCGTACCATTAAAACGTTTTCCCAGGAAGAAGAGAGCTTCTAAATTACCATATTTTATATTAACTGTAAATGTACAAAAATGTAACCATTCATCTGCGATATTTCTTGATATATTACAGGCTTACTCCTTATATATATAAAAATGTTACTTCACCCTATCACCTATTGAATTATTATTCCACTTGCTTTACAATTGCCCGTGAAGCTCCCAAAACCGGTAGAATTTGCAATCATGCTGGAGGAAAATAATGAACTGTCTGGTGATAATTCCAACCACAGGTGATGAATATGCGGTTTCGGCGCCTTTGGCATGGATGTTCAATAAACACCTGGATAACGTAAAGGGTATATTCGGATTCCAATTGACAAAAGAATTGGTAATGAACCATGATTTATTCATTATCGAACTGAATTGGTTTTTCGAGTTGGCTGAGTTCAAGTTATTGGTGGAATACATAAAGCAGAACAACAGGAATGCCAACATACTGTTTGGAGGACTCTACGCCGCATTAAAATACAAGGAAATTTTCCATCTCCTGGACGTCGATTATTTCATCCAGGGCGATAACGAAATGCCTATGCAAATGCTCTTAGACTCTGTAAATCCAAAAGAAATTCCCAATTTAACCGGGAAAGATTTTGAAAACCCGGTTCAATATGTTTTTAAAGAAGACGATTATTATAACCTTGAATTTAGCCTGGATTGGTTCCCTTCTTACTCTCGCTTTATCGAAGCAGACATATTATACCAACTGCCCATGATTCTTACGTCTAAAGGCGGGTGTGCCACCGTTCATAAGGGGTGTGATTATTGTATGGGGTCAAAACACCAGGTATTAAAAAAGATATATAACCGTCCACCCCTGGTGATGAGTAATGATGTACTGATGCATCTCCTGGAAAAGGTGGAAAAAAAGTTTAAAAACGCATCGTTAATATTATTATCCCAGTACAATTACGATTTTTCAACTCAATCGTTTGACCTGGACATGACCGTGGAAATTGATTGCAAGATTCCCCCGGAGAAAATAAAGGACGTTTTATACGGGTTTAAAAAATGTGTATTAAATATCCCTACATATGCAGCAGAAGGTCTGAGCAGGGAGAGTATCGAGCGTAATTATAAAGAAATCATGCAAATGGAAGATGAAGATCATAAAGTTAAATTTTTCGGTAATGTTGGAGAGGCGGCGACTATTAATATCTCGGAGGCTCAAAAACCGGGTTCCAATTCGGAAAGTGCCTTGCCGGAATGGGCGCATTGGGATTTTTACATGGACCTGGAGCAGGCATACATATTTAGTGAAGTATTTTATCATAAACTGGATGCCGGGAGAAAGTTTACTGGCGGTTGATAGA
>WVZO01000730.1 GCA_011772425.1 Candidatus Aminicenantota bacterium | reverse complement strand
TTACCCCTTCTTCCAGCCGTACCATTTTATTATGAGTGGCGATGCCAAAGATGAACACTATGATACCAACAAACACAATTAGCCCCACCAATAAACCGCATCCCAGGGCCAATTTATATTTCATTGTGCCTGTTGCTCCTATGCCGAGATTTTCATTTTAATTGCTTCCATATGGTATTTTATACAACTAAGGTTAATATGTAAAGAAAAAATGAAGAAAAAAATAAGAATGGAAGAATGGAATGATGGAATGAGAATGGTGAGAATGGGAGAATGGTGGCAGGTAAATTATTTCTCTACTGTAGGCGCCTATTTGTAAAATATACTTGACAAATAGTTAGACTATTTGTAAAATAAAGTTATGATAAAGGAAAGATTAATTTTAAAAGAAATTGAAAAATATGTGGATTCGCCCGAAGCAATCATCCTGACAGGAATGCGAAGAACAGGGAAAACAACACTTCTTAAATATATTTATGAGAAAAACAATTCCTCTAACAAATATTGAAAACCTGGCCGGGCATTTAAAATTAAAAGATTTTTATATTGTCACCTTGAGTTATTCCGGTTTGAGTAATGTGATCTTTCCATTCTTATTATAGATTAGGGGAACCACTTTTGGATTTTTTGCCGGATTTTTGCTTGTCACCATTTTCTCACTTCGAGAATATACTATATCCGCCGCTAGAGCATACTATGTCCGCATCGAGAAGGTCCTATGTTCTCATTGAGAAGGTCCTATGTCCGTCGCTAGAAGGTGCTAGGTTCTCAACGAGAACATACTATATCCGCATTTACCAAACTGGAGATGCTGGCAGGTTTCTTTTTTTCATTTAGCCACAATTCAATGTAAGAGTCAGTTCCGATGCTGCTTAAAAGCCAATATTGGGTTTATTCAGTTTTCTACCGGAGAAAAATATTTTTCTACCGTAGAAAACTTTTTTTCTACCAGTAGATAATTTGTTATCTACCGTAATTAACTGGCTTAGATTAGACCCGGAGGTAAGAAAGGAGAAACCCCGGAATCTTATCCCAAGAAAGCAAGAACCTGATGCGCCAATATGGAGCGGAGATTGATGAATGAAAAAGTAAAAATGAAAAATGGAAAACATATCTCTTATACCAGAGACCTGGCGGGGCACCCAGCCCGGCAGTAATTGAAAAAATTTGTTGATTTTTTTCCGATAAAGCGTTAAAATACCAAGATGAATATCTCTTTACAGTTTGGAGTGAATCGATTAAAGCTTTAAAGGAGTAATTATGACTACGAAGACAGTGTCAGTAAAAGAGGCGCAAGCGCAGTTCCTTGAATTATTAGACTTAGTTTCAATGGGGAACCGGGTCGTGATTCAAAAAGATGAAGAACCCCTGGCTGAATTAGTGGGGATCAGTTCCCCCAAAAAAGGAAAACGGGTGGCTGGTTTAAATCGAGGAGCGGCCTGGGTCAGTGATGATTTTGATGCGCCACTGCCGGATGAGTTCTGGTTAGGTGAGCAGTGAAACTTTTATTGGATACTCATGTTTTTATCTGGTGGTTCAATGAACCCGAAAAACTTTCAAAAAAAGCATTGGCTGCCTGTGAAGATAACAAAAATGAACTAACCCTCAGCGTTGCCAGCATCTGGGAAATGCAAATTAAGATGCAGTTGGGAAAGCTGAGGTTAACTCAATCGATAAAAGATTTGATTTCAACACATCAGGCGACATACGACTTACAAATCTTACCTATCTTTTTAAATCACATCCTTGCATTAGATAATTTACCAGTTCATCATCGTGATCCGTTTGACAGGATATTAGTTGCCCAGGCAAGCGCTGAAAGACTGGTCATCGTCACCAAAGATCAAATTTTCAAAGAATATACGGTGCAATTGTTTTGGTAGTAGTAAACTAGGAAGGTTACCTTGTATTGAAATCCTGCCACTCTCTGGCAAAATATTTTTTATCACCGCAGAGAGCGCAGAGATCGCGGAGAAAAATTTTTATAAAAAAATAAAAACATCTCTGCGTTCTCCGCGTGCTCTGCGGTGAATAATAGCCTTTTTGGTTCCGGCTTGTTCTGGTTGTGGATAGGCAAATTTAGGCAAATTTTATACCCCGAAAACTCTGTAAACACCCCGACAAACTTTTCAAACACCCCGAAGGATTTTGAAAGGACCCCGAAAAGTTTTTTAAACACCCCGAAAACTTCTGCAAAGACCCCGAAAAGTTCTGCAAACACCCCGAAAAATTTTTCAAACACCCCGACAACTTTTTCAAACACCCCGAAAACATCTGCAAAGACCCCGAAAAGTTTCGCAGTCATCCCGAAAGATCATTGAATCACCCCATAACATTGCCTAAACACCCCGAGGGGATTCCTGTGGGGATTTGAAGATCATTGCACATCAAAAATCCACTTTGATAATGAGCGTTGTTCTCATAAAACAAGGGGCGTATGCTCTAATCCCCTATAGCACGTGTTTAAAATACTTTAATGTCAAAGCTTCTTGACAAGGGGCAGTTCCTTAGGCGCTTGCCAATTTATGCAAAAACTGACATGAGGCAATTGAGCCAATCATGAGCCAATTGAGCCAATTATGAGCCAATTAACTAGTAAGAAATTCCTTGCCCTTTTGTTCCGTACTGCTTAAAAACTTTTTTTTCTACTAATTCCCTTAGATCTCTTGTTGCAGTTGCTTTTGAGATACCAGGTAATTTATTTGCAACAATTTATTTTCTCTGCGGTGATAAAAAATATTCTGCCAGAAAATAGCAAGATTTCAGCAACAGGTAACCTTTCCTTTTTGTAAATTTTTTATGATTTTTCGGTATTTATATTACCGTCAAGGTATAATTTATATGAAATAGTATAATAAATACTATTAATCCAGTATTTTTTCTATTGGTAGTACTTTTTATATGATTTTGGTTCTTTAAATATAATGTTGGTATTTTTGTTACGATTTTAGCTTTTTGGGTACATTTGTGGATGATATGAATAATTTTTAGCAGTATAGTTGGAAAAACGCTATTGGGAAGCGGAATTGTAAGAAATAATTTACCTGGTACCATTCTCCCGCATCTGCGGGAAGATATAAATCACCTGCACAAAAAGTTCCTGGACACCAGGAAAAAGTGAAAGGCAAAAAATCTTGAAGGCTTTTTAAATTCGCCCGAAGGGCACCTTATAACTCTCCTACCGCACGGGCACTCTGAAAAAACTGATGCCCTCCGTGCGGATCTACTGAATCCTATTTTTATCTACAGGATGGACAGAAATATATTAAAACTCAAATAACATTCCATCTGTCCATCCTGAACTCCTGGTAGAAATCTATAAGAACTTTTTTTTGTCTCCGACGGCCAGAAACCTTTTTGAAAAAAGGTTTCTGGACTTCCAAAAACTTTTCATACAAGGTCAACCATCGTACCATGCTTCATAAAAGTATTTCACATCGATATCATCCTGACTTTCTGACCGTCTGTTCTCTTTCTTCTCTCCTTCTCTTCGTGGCTTCCTAATCCTTCTTAACTTCGTGACCTTCGTGTATCTTCGTGGCTAATGGCTAACATCAGAATCAATGCTTTTTTTCGATAACTCTTGACAGATCAAGCATTTTAAGGTATGTTTAGTGCTTATTAATATTTGGAGAAAAAATATGAAAGAATATTCCGGTCAGTTAATCGCTAAAGGTTTCAAATTCGCCATCATCGTCTCCAGGTTTAACCAATTCATCACCGAACACTTACTGGAAGGCGCAATCGATGCCATTGTTCGCAGTGACGGTAAAAAAGACGATATAGATGTGATACGGGTACCCGGATCGTTTGAAATTCCCCTGGTAGCCAAACGCGCCGCAAAGTCCCAAAAATACGACGCCATCATCTGCTTAGGTGCAGTGATCCGCGGCGAAACCCCTCACTTCGACTACGTGGCCAGCGAAGTAACCAAAGGGATCGCCTTACTAAACCTGGAATTTGCCTTNNCAAGCCATTGAACGGGCAGGAAATAAAATGGGAAATAAAGGCTTCGAAGCTGCCAGGTCCGCTGTCGAACTGCTGAACCTCTTTAAACAAACAAAAATGTAAAGTGTAATGGGTAATGTTCAGGATAAAATACTGCAGGGAAACCATTATGAGACTCTTATACCTGGCCGATGTCATGGGCCAGGAAGATCAACCTCCCGAAGAACTGCTCCAACACAACAGCGTGTTCTTCAGGGGCTTAAACAAAATAGAAAAAAATTTCATATTCAAAATTACTAAGAAAGTGCTGAAGGAAAAAAAAATGATCGATCAACTAATTTCCCAACACCTGATCGGATGGAAACTGGAACGGTTGATGCCTGTAGAACGAAGTCTCCTGCGCATGGGCGTCGGCGAGTCCTATTTTAACGACCAAAAAGCCATTATTATCGATGACGTGATCCGAATCGCCAAAAAATACGGCGGTGAAGATTCCTATAAAATCATTAACGCAGTCCTGGATAAGGTGATCCAATAAAAATGATAAAAAAAACAAAAATTATACTGATTCCAATTATGTTCATGCTCTCTATCTCTCCCTTACGGGAGGTGGAAAACGTAAAACTTTTCTTCCCTACACAAAAACATGATATCTTTATCAATTATTCAAACGATAATTTTTCTCAAGAATTGGTGTATCATCTTAAGAATAAGAACATAACGGCTGAAATCAAATGTTCCAATTATCTCCAACTGAACCTTAATTTTAGGGTTTTTCCCAATCATAAGTTTATCGCCAGGCAAAACCGGGATATCCGGGAAGTGATCCTGGATTTATTCGATGACAGCCAATTGATGAAAAACTATATGACTAATATTTCCTTCTACCTGAAGGGAAATATCCGTTATTCAAGGGCTAATCTGCCCCAGGATGCGGCTGCAGTGATGATAAACAAAAAAGCCACTTGTGTTGGTTTTTCTAACCTGGTAAAAGTTTTCCTGGATGCGGCGGGAATCGAAAATCGACTGGTTAAAGGATTTTATTTGAAAAAAGGGAAAAAGAATATTATGATACCGGTACCGCACCGTTGGGTGGAAATCCGCCTCCCCAATGGAATAAAATTCTTTTACGATCCCCAATACCAGAAATTTTCCGCCAATTATATCACCACCAGGGATGATGTGGATTTTAAAAAGGTCAGGAAGTTCAAAGTGACCGTGATCAAAAAATCCAAAATAATTATTAATTAGAGAGGCAAGTCATGTTAGAAGATCAATCCCATGTCCGCCTGGAAAAGTTGAAAAAACTGGAAGAATTGGGGGTTGATGTATACCCCTATGAGTTTGACAGGACCCATTATTTTACGGAGATCATCGAAGAAAATCGAGAGAGCACCAACGAGGAACTGGAAGAATTGAATAAGGTTGTGAAGATCGCAGGCCGGGTGATTGCCATCCGCAAAATGGGGAAAAGCGCATTTCTCCACCTGTTCGACGGCGAGGCAAAACTCCAGGTCTATGTGCGTAAAGATATGGTGTCCGAAAAAGATTTCCAGGTGTATAAATTATTGGATATCGGCGATATTATCGGCGTGGAAGGGAAGCTGTTCCGTACTAAAACCGGTGAATTGACCGTGCTGGTGTCAGGGTTAGCGTTTTTAACTAAATCGCTGCATCCGCTGCCGGAGAAGTGGCACGGTTTGCAGGATAAAGAACTGCGTTTCCGGCAGCGCTACCTGGACCTGATTGTCAATGAAAATACGCGGAAAATTTTTAATTTGCGTTCCCGGATTATTCAAATCATCCGTATGTTTTTTTATGACCGGGGATACCTAGAAGTGGAAACCCCTATGATGCAACCCATACCCGGCGGGGCCGTGGCAAAGCCATTCATTACCCGCCACAATGCCCTCAATATCGATCTCTACCTGAGAATCGCCCCGGAATTGTACTTAAAACGACTGCTGGTGGGGGGCATGGAAAAGGTTTTCGAGATCAATCGCAATTTCAGGAACGAAGGAATCTCTCAAAAACATAACCCGGAATTTACCATGCTGGAATTCTATGAACTCTACAAAGATTTTAATTATTATATTCAATTGACAGAAGACCTGATCCAGGAGCTAAACAAAAACTTCCTGGAGGATGACTATATCGAGTACGAAGGTAAAAAGATACACATGACACCACCCTTCAAACGAGGGAAATACATGGACTTCATTTGTGAAAAAGCGGGAATATCCCTGGATGATTTATGGAACGAGGCAAAGTTGAGAGAATTTATCCGGGAACATATCGAGACAGAAGAGGTCCCTCCTACTTATGGAAGAATGTTGGAGTTGATGTTCGATCACTATGTGGAAGAGTCCCTGCAGGAGCCTACAATTGTTACGTACTACCCTAAAGCCATTTCCCCGCTTTCCAAGCGCTCACGCCTGGATGAACGGGAAACAGAACGGTTTGAATTGTATATAGCGGGTATGGAGGTTGCCAATGGTTTTTCCGAATTAAACGACCCCCTGGACCAGAGGAACCGGTTCGAAGCCCAGTCAAAGGACCGGGAAAAAGGTGATGAAGAGGCCCATGTGATTGATGAGGATTTTTTAACAGCGCTGGAACACGGCATGGCTCCGGCTGCCGGTGAAGGAATCGGTATCGACCGACTGATTATGATCTACTCCGGTACCAATTCCATCAAAGAGGTCATATTATTCCCATTATTAAGACCAAAAGGGATTTTAGCCACAGAGGACACAGAGGCGGCTGGCGGCCGCAGCTAATGGAGAAAAGCCACGAAGGATACGAAGGAGCACGAAGAAGAAGAAAAACAGTAAGAAGTAAGAAGTAGGAAGTGGACAGTAAAGAGTAAATGGTAATGATTCTAATGGGGTACGATGATAGAAGCCACGTAACACAGGCTGACCATGTATAAAAAATTTTTGCGGGGTCCAGGGGCGGTTTTTTTAAAAAGAGCCCCTGGTCGCCGAAGGCAAGCAAAAAGGAATAAAACGTGAAATTTGAATTCTTTATAGCCAGGCGGTACCTGACAAAAGGCAGGAAAAGTTCGTTTATTTCTGTGATATCACTGGTTTCTACTATCGGTATTGCCATAGGTGTGGCAGCATTAATCATTGCTCTTGCGTTGATAAACGGGTTCCAGGGTGATATCCGGGATAAAATCCTGGGTTCCACTGCTCATATCCTGGTTAACAGTTTTATTGGTGACGGGCTGGATGGGTATGAGCCGATTATCAAGGAAATCCGGGAGCAATTTGATGAAATTACTTCAGCCAGGCCGGTGGTGTACGGCACAGTCCTGGTTAAGGGGTCTTCACGATTAGCTTCAGGAGCGATTCTAAGGGGAGTTGACCTTGAGGCTTCCGGCAGTGATGTATGGGCCAGAGGCATTGAACACGGGGTATTGCCAAAGAAAAAGAATCAACTATTGGTAGGAAGCGAGATTGCCTCTCGATTGGGAGTGCTTCCCCATGACCGCTGTATGGTGATTACACCTGAACCTACCCTCTCACCATCAGGACCTATCCCGAAAATAAAAAGACTGGAGGTTTCCGGGATTTTTAAAACCGGGCTGTACGAGTTCGATAACGGTACGGTTATTACAAACCTGGAAACCGCTCAGAAATTATTTAAATTGGGAGATAAGATCAGCTATATCCAGGTTTACCTCAAGGATTTGTTCGCGGCGGAAGCGGTTGGTGAAAAGCTGCGGGAGATGCTTCCTGTAGGTCTCCAAGTGATTACCTGGAAAGAACTAAACGCCTCATTATACTCCGCCTTGAAACTGGAAAAAACCGTTCTATTTTTTACCTTAACATTGATTATCATTGTGGCCTCCCTGAACATTATTGCCGGGTTGATCCTGTTGGTAATCCAGAAAATCCGGGATATCGGTATCCTGCTCTCTTATGGTGCCTCCCCCCGCATCATTAAACGAATCTTTTTCCTACAGGGCAGTGTGATAGGAATTATCGGCACTACTGCCGGGGTTATTATCGGGTTGTTGTTCTGCTTTTTGGGGAATAAATTCCAGTTGATACGGGTGCCTTATGATATTTACCATATGAGTCATGTTCCCTTCAAAATCGGCCTTTTTGATTTTATTGCAGTGGTCGTGGTGGCATTGATTATCAGCTTCACTGCTACATTAATTCCATCAAAAAAAGCTGCTTCCGTCAATGTCGTAGACGCTATTAAAAATGAGTAATTTTTTTGTCTCCGACGGCCAGGGGCTCTTTTTAAAAAAACCGCCCCTGGACTCCGCAAAAATTTTTTATACACGGTCAATCATCATACTATGCTTCATAATGGTATTTCCCATTGGTATCATTCTATTTCTTTTCTTCTTCTTCGTGCTCCTTCGTGTCCTTCGTGGCTAAAAAAAAGAGGTGATGAATGAGATTGGGTATCGATGTTTTTAAAGAAAACAGCGAAAAGATTTTGAAGAAACGAAATATTGTTTTAATTACCGGCAGCTCCAATATAGATTCGGATGGCATTCCTGTGTACCAGGTAGTTAAAAAAAGTGCCGGGAAACAATTAAAAGGCATATGGTCGCTTCAGCACGGCTTTTTCGTGGACAAACAAGACAATATGGTCCTCTCGGATTCCTTTCATTGGAAAGAATTTGATATAGAAATAAAAAGTCTATACGGTAACAAACTCCTGCCCGAACCTGAATGGCTAAAAGGAGTGAAAGCCCTGCTGATCGATGTATTTGATGTAGGCACCCGTGTATATACGTTTGTTAATCATGTTTTGATGATTATGAAATTCCTTTCCGGTAAAAACATCGATATTATTGTGGTGGACAGGCCCAATCCCTTGAACGGCATGGATTGCGAAGGCAATGTCATGAAAGAAGAATATTTCAGTATAGTGGGACAAATACCTGTGCCTATGCGGCATTCCCTGACAGCCGGGGAATTTCTCAGTTACGGGTTGAATCATTACGGCCTGGACCTTCAACTGGAAGTGATTATGAATAAAAACTGGAAACGGGAAGCGTTTTTTAACGGAACCTGGACCTATCCGTCGCCCAACATGCCTGGTTTCAATACCGCCCTGGTTTATCCGGGAGCGGTGATGCTGGAGGGTACCAATCTCTCTGAAGGACGCGGTACCACCCGCCCCTTTGAATTGATAGGTGCACCCTTTATCGATAACCGCCACCTGGTAAAGGAACTCCAACAGTTAAATATAAACGGCGTGATTTTTGTTCCTGATTATTTCAAACCTGAATTCTCAAAATTTGTCGGTGAAATTTGCCAGGGAATACTGGTTCACCCTGAAGACCCGGAAAAATTCCAAAGTTTCCACGTTTATTATGAAATCATTCGCCTGATTGCCCAGCATTATCCCGGTCAGTTTGAGTGGAAACAGCCCCCCTATGAATTCGAGTATGAGCGACTGCCCATCGATATGATATGTGGTTCGGATTTTATCAGGACATCTATTGAAAAGAACCTGGCATTTGATGCTATTAAACCCGCCATCGATGCGGAGATTCGAAAATACAAAGAATCGGTGGTTGATTTTTTGCTATATTAGTTAACCACGAAGCCACGAAAGACACGAAGGGTTTTTTTCTTTTTATTTTTAGCCACGAAGGACACGAAGAAACACGAAGATAAAAAGAAGCAAAGGAAAAAAAACAGTGTAAATCCGTGTTCATCTGTGGCTAAATAAATATGCTTGAAAAGAAGTTCAAAAATTGATACCATAACACCTTCAAAAAAGGAGTAAAATGAATATGAATCGTGTAATTATGTTTATTATATTTATCGCTCTTGCCTCTGCTGTTTATTTTGGTCTACATTTTTTTGTATATAAATCCCTGGTCCGTTCCCTGCTGCAGGACGCTGCCGCTTGGAAAAAGGCCATCAAGTGGTTTTTCTGGTTTTCCGGTTTGAGTTTTCCTGCGGCGATGCTGCTCAGCCGATTGCTTAAGATTTACCTGTTAAATTATTATGCGTTCGTATGGATGGGAGTAATCGCCATATCGTTTTTTATTTTCCTGTTGCAGCGGTTATTGGCGCTAATATTTTCTTCTCATGCTAAGGCTCTTGCCATTGGCGCATTAGCAGTGATCGGGATCATTTCGCTTATTTCGCTTATTAATGGGCTTCAGTTTCCGAGAGTGAAGCGCGTTACTATTCCCATGAAGAATCTGCCGCAGCAGTTGTCGGGTTTTTCTATTGTGCAGCTTTCCGATCTCCACCTGGAAGCCTATAGTTCTAAAAAACGCCTGGCGCGTATCGTGGACAAAATAAATTCCTTAAAACCTGATCTGGTAGTGATTACGGGAGACCTGATCGATGGGAATATATGCGAAGAACCCAGTTTTTGTATAAAATTAAAACGCCTGGATGCCGCCCACGGCGTATTGGCCATTACCGGTAACCATGAGTTCTATGCCGGTCTGCCTATTTTTTATGAAATGGCGAAGCAATCCAATATTAAAGTTCTCAGGAACGAAACCGTTACCATTGCCGATACATTACAAATTATCGGTATTGACGATAATGCAGGGAAGCAGTTTGGCATCAAGGGGCCGGGCCTGGATGACCTTATAAAAAAATGTAATGCCAGCAAACCTGTGATTTTGCTTTATCACCGGCCGGAAAGGTTTGACGAAGCCATTAAAAAGGGGATTGATTTACAGCTTTCCGGCCACACCCATGCCGGTCAAATCCCTCCCGCGGACATCATCGTGTGGTTTGGTTATAAATACCCCTGGGGCCTTTATAAAAAAGGAGATGCTTATATTTATACCACCAGCGGCACAGGCTTATGGGGACCGCCCATGAGATTTTTATCCAGAAACGAGATTGTTCTTCTCAAACTGGTAAAAAAGGATTAAATGTCAGCGGGCAGGCACGTAGACCTGGCCCTCCATTGATTTCTCCTCAACCTCAACCTCAACCTTTTCTTATACTGGTTGGTATCCTTGTTCTGCGAATCGTTTTACAACGGTTTTCATACGGTCTTCTAATGTCTCAAGGGCTGCTGATGCTTTTTCTGCTTCGATGATCTCGCCGGCGTCGAAGAAAATACCGCCGCAGCTTTCGCACCGGTCTACCAGGATATTGGTTTGTGAAGAGAAGGGAAGTTCTTCAAGGGTTCCTTTGCATTTGGGGCAAGCCAGGCCGGTTTTCCGGGCTTGTTCCTTCATCTCCTTGATTTCAGGGATATCTTTTGAAAGTTCGATATAATTTGCCAACTCGTCTTTATCAAACCAAATGCCGAAGCATTGGTCGCAAAAATCTACCACCACACCTTCGGAGGTGTTAAAGTTGGACAGCGTTGGTTTTTTGCATTTCGGGCAGTCAAATTTTTGTTGATTCATTCAAACCTCCTGTTTATTTAAAAGAAGTTTCATTGTCATTTAATATTCATAACACAAAGAGAAAAAGAAATCAATCGTTATTTCAACTGCGAAGTTATTCGAAGCCACACAAATGCTGCTTTACTATTTTACCTCTTGCATCTTGAAACAAAAAATTATAAAATAATACGTAAATCAAAAATGAAAGCTGTTGATAAACCAGTGTAAAACCACTTAAGGAAACAAAACAGGAGGTTGAAAATGAAAGTATTTTTTTTCATTTCTCTTATCCTTATTACATTTACCATAAACGTTTTTGGCTCCGAAATTAAACCGCTGTCTCAAATCGGCGAAGAAGATAGCAACGCCTTAGAGTTGATTAAAGGGCAGTGGGTTATTGACGATACACGTTTTATTCACCACTATACCGGTCGTTTCGCCGTCAGGATCGATGGATTAAAATACTACCTTTATAAACGGCTGCACTCAAACAGCCGTTACCCCCACGTATATACCATTATTAAATCAAAAAAAACCGGCCGGTCTTATTTTGCCCGGGGGCGTTACGAAAACGGACGATTCATTGGAACTACCTCCAGGATCGTGTTCAAAGGTAAAAACCGTTTCATTGTGTATTCCCAAAAGAATCCCAAAAAGGTATATTTTAAAGCCGCACGAGTGAGAAAGCAGTAGGTAGTAGATAGTAGGTAGTAGGTAGTGTCATCTCACGCCTCAAATGACGTGCAAAAGTATAAATCCGAAGCACGAAGCACGAAATCCGAAACAAATTCAAATGACCAAAATTCAAAATTCAAAACAAGAGCTTAAGGAGCATCAGTTCCTTTATTAGAGGTCTTTAAAGATGTTTTGGACATTTGAACATTTGAATTTC
>WVZO01000246.1 GCA_011772425.1 Candidatus Aminicenantota bacterium | reverse complement strand
GCTCTTTTCGAGAAAACTGCCCCCCTGGACCCCCCGCAAAAGCTTTTCATACATGGTCAGCCATTGTACTTCATTCATTCATTGTGCCACATGCAGTTCAAAAAATCCCCTCTTGAGAGGGGTGGCCGCGAAGCGGTCGGGGTGTGTCATCTTCTCTTCTCCGTTTCTTTCTTGCCAACTGCCAACTGCCAACCGCCAACTGATCTACTGAGTTTCTCCATCTATCATGTTCACAAAGAGTTTCAATGCACCGGGTACTCCTGCGGGTAATTGGCGGAAAAAAGAATAACCCGTATAGATAAAATAACCGCTGCCGTATTGTGAAAAAAGAAGACCTCCCTTTTGAGGGTCTTCACCACTGTCATGGCTGGAGAGTAGAGGAGTGTAATTGGCGTCCCATTGATCTGCAAAATAAAGCCCCCGTTCCTGCACCCATCCCTCAAAATCCCCGGGAAGGATTTTATTGGGATAAAATAACAGGGGATGTTGAGGGTCCAGGAGAGTCACTGCCGCATCTTCCTCGCTTACCCGGCTGCGAGATATTCGTAAGGGATAAGGACCCAATTGTTGGACTTTTAAACCGCGGCTGACATTATACTGGACAATCATTCGACCGCCTTTTGCTGCATAATCCAGTAAACTTTTTTGAACATGTTTAAAAACATCACGGGTATTATAGGCACGAACGCCGGTGATAACAGCATCATAGACATCAAGGTTTTGGTTTTGCAAATCTTCATCACTGAGGATATCCACCCGGAACCCTACCTGGGCCAGGTATTGGGGGATATCATCCCCGGAACCCATAATGTAACCGATTCGCTGCCCCCGTCGATTCACATTTACTCGAACCAACCGCACCTCCGCTTTGGGATGCAGTGTCAGGATCGGAAGATGGGGATACTCGATGGTCAGCTGGCTCAGATGAAACGTTCTATCTCCCACTACCACATCCGCTGCTGCATTGCAAGACGTATCGTTAAGGGGGGGCGTAACCTTAAATGAAATCCTCTTTTCAGTGAGAGGTTCCTCAATAGTAAAAGGTAGAACGGCTGGTTCAGCTTTCCACGAGGAAGGCAGGTTTAGTTTCAGGGTACCGGACACCGGGGCCGGACCGCTGCGCAGGATCATCCCAATGGTTTGTGCTTCAGCCCCGGTAAAATAAAATACCTTTCCTGTAAAATTTACCGTAACCGGCGGCGTTACCCGTAAATCACGAATCCGTTCACCTTCCACCGGGTCTCGCCAACGATAAAGTACCGGTGTCTCAAAACTTACCTCCTCACCGCTTCCTTCAAGAACGATTTTTACATTAAGCGGATAAGGCGCTGCAGCCATACCCCTCAATTCATGATTGGCAGATCGATATATCCCTTTTTGCGGTGTCTCCTTCAGCCAGAAGGGATGGGTATATTCTTTTTCAATAATCTTCATTGAAAATTTCCGGTCGTGGCGCTTGTTCTCCACCAGTGGTTGTCGAGCCGGGATGACTTTATCGTCCCCTGTTTTAACAGGCACCACGATTTTAGTAAGGATAAAAGGAAAATCCGAGCGGTTGATCATCGAAACAGTAACATTAATTTCCTGCCCCGGTGTAACCGTGTGAGTATCAGCTGTGGCCTCCAACCACAGCCCCGCACAGGAACGGATAACTTCTTTTAATTCCTTTGTTTTCTTAAGAGTCCAGTAGGATTCCGGCAGTGATCTTAATTCAGATAGAGCCTTTAACAACAGTGGTACAATGCCCTGCGGTTGACTGACCCGGTACTCCTGGTTGGCTTTTTCCAGGAGTTTTTGCAATTTCTGCGCCCCTGGCACACGGTTCCATGAGGTGTCGATACCTTCGAATAAGTCTTCTTTTGCCGGTTCACCGGCCAGCAAATCAAAGTAATCCAACCACTCCCCGCGTCGGGGCACAGAACCGAATCCCTGGCTCTTGTGCATACTGCGACTCAGGGAAGCAATCTCATAGTAGGACTTTCCCAGGAGTGGATTGTACGTTCCCACATTCACGGCAATCAATTTTGCTGTTTCCTCCGGCTTCGCATCTCTAAAATAAGGTCGCCAGGTATTCCATAGAATCCGTTTGGGTTTCCAGGGGGATACGTATTTTAATTGACCGGGAAACCGGGAGGGATCACCGGCCGCATGGAACGCCTCTACAGCCAAAATCGTCGATGCCGTATGATGACCATGTCTACTAAAACCCCTTTCACTGGGGAAACGGGTCAGTATCACATCCGGTTGAAATTTACGAATAACAAAAACAATATCTTCAAGGATGTCTTCTTTTCCCCATATTTTGATTGATTCTTCGGAGGTTTTGGAGTAGCCGAAGTCCACCGCCCGGGTAAAAAACTGTTCGGCCCCATCGATCTTTCGAGCCCCCAGCAGTTCATGGGTGCGCAGGACGCTCATCAGCAGGCCTTTCTCTGAACCGATCAGGTTTTGCCCGCCGCCGCCGCGGGTTATTGATAAATACCCCGTTCGCATCAGCCTCTCATTGCACATATAAGCCAACACCGCTGTGTTCTCATCGTCCGGGTGGGCAGCGATATAAAGTACACTCCCCAGGTTCAACAGTTTTTTTAAGGCGATCTTTATTTCTACGCCGTTCATTATAACCGGCTGTCGAGCCTCTATCCGCATCGATAATCCGTTAAAGATACCCAACAACACAAACAACAATAATATCTTCTTTACCTGCTTCATCGTCACTATCCTCACTGTTTTTTCTTTTTATTTTTAAACATAATATACGAAAATAAAACTGAAAAAGTTGACATGAAAGTAGAAATTATAGTATAAACTTACTTCAAAAACAAATTTAAAATTTAAGGAGAAGAATTATGAGAAAGATAACAACGATTCTAGTGGGGTTGGTATTTTTAAGTATGGTTACCAGTGGGACCCTGTGGTCCCAGGACCTTAAGTTTCCCAGGGTGAGTCAGGGAGCTTCTATTTCGCAAACCATTGGTTTGACAGACGTCACCATTACCTATCACCGGCCCGGGGTAAAAGGCCGTGTGATTTGGGGAGGCCTGGTGCCGTATGATAAGGTATGGCGCACCGGTGCCAATGAAGCCACAACCATCGAATTCAGCCATGACGTGATGGTGGAAGGCAATAAACTGACCGCTGGAACTTATGGTTTGTTTACTATCCCCGGTAAAACCGAATGGACCTTCATATTCAGTAAACAGTCCAAAATCTGGGGAGCTATGGGTTATAAAGAAGAGGAGGATGCCCTGCGGGTAAAAGTAAAACCTGCTGATGCGCCTCATTGTGAATGGATGAAATTCGGTTTCGCTGATCTGAAAGAGGACAGTGCCAAAGTCATCCTGCACTGGGAGAAATTGATGGTGGGATTTACTGTCAACGTGGACACCAAAGGGATGATTTTAGAGAACATAAAAAAGACCATGGGCCGGTATTGGGTGAGCCCGTATTATGCCGCGGATTATGCGTTTAAAGGTGAAATGTATGATAAGGCAAAAGAGTGGATCGATATGTCGGTAGCCTTAAAGCAATCCTATTGGAACATGCTTCTTCAGGCAAAGGTCTATAAGAAATTGGCAAAGACAAAAAAGGAAGTCAAGCAAGCCATCAAGATATTGGAAAAGGCAGTTATGTTGATTAAGGATTTGCCTGAGAGGAGTAAGCAGTTTGCTGATGAAGGTCCGAAGCTTTTAGAGGAATGGAAGGGTAAGAAATAGAGCCAACTGAATCAATGATCACTCTTATTCGCTGATTTTCTTCACAAGGAACAGGTTAGCCCAGATCAACAAAAGACATACAATAATAACCGGCACCTTTTGCCATTCATGGGGCATTTTGTCGGAAAATAAAGTAAACACAATAAAACCACAGAGAAACGCCACCAACAATTTCGAGCCAAACTGATGCTCACGCTGACGCATCCACCGCATCAATGATAAATTAAGACGCGGACCAAGTATCTCTAATACCAGAACCAATACCATCACGATAATCGCTAAAATCAAACCCATCTGCTGCTTCTCCTTACAATATAAAACATCAATATACCATAACTGCCTATTATTGTAAAACAATAAAAAATTTTTACTCCAATACTCCAAATCTTCTCCTGCTTGCAGTTTGCCTTCAATTGCTTTATAATGGTTTTTTTCTAGAAGGAGACAAGGATGAAACATTTAACCAGGATATTTATTGTTTGTCTTGTAATTAGTGTATTTACCACTGCATGCTCGAAAAAAGAAGCCCCTCGCATCACTTACCCGGTGACCCAAAAAGTAGACCATGTGGATGATTATCACGGCACCCAGGTGAGCGATCCCTACCGGTGGTTGGAAGATATGAATTCTCCGGAAACCGCCAAATGGGTAGAGGCGCAGAAAAAGGTCACTGAGCAATATCTTTCAGCCATCGAAATTCGCTCCCGTATCAAAGCCCGGTTGATTGAGTTATGGAATTATGAAAGATATTCCACCCCCAGTAAAGAAGGAGACTATTATGTCTTCACTAAAAATGACGGTCTCCAGGAGCAGAGTGTGGTTTATTTACAGGAGGGATTAACCGGGAAACCGGAAGTCCTGTTGGACCCCAATACCTTTTCCAAAGACGGGTCCATCAGTCTTAGAACCAGGAAGCTTTCCAGGGATTACAAATACCTGGGTTACGGTATTTCCCGGGGTGGTTCAGATTGGCGGGAATTTTTCGTAATGGAAGTCAAAACCCGTAAAAAGCTAAGCGACCATATCAATTGGGTGAAATTTTCCGGGCTGTCCTGGTACAAGAATGGTTTCTTCTACAGCCGTTTTGACAAACCCAAAGAAAGCGAGAAGTTTAAAGCAAAAATCCAGGACCAGAAAATTTATTATCACCAGTTGGATACTCCACAATCCCGGGACAAATTAATCTTCCAGGACAAAAAAAATCCCAAACGTGGATATTATACCCGGGTTACAGATAATGAGAAATACATGGCAATCACTGTTTGGGAGGGTGCTGCAAACCACAACTACCTGTATTACAAAAAACTGGGAACAGACCCGGACTCACCAATGACCCCTCTTATTGATAAGCCCCTGGGATATTTCTCGTTTGTGGAAGAAATCAACGATGCTTTCCTGGTAAGTACTGACTATGAAGCTCCCAATTATAAACTTATTCTTATCGATGTAAAAAAACCCGGGAAAGAAAACTGGAAAACCATTATCCCGGAATCAACGGATAAGTTGCAGAGTGTTTCCTGCGTGGGCGGCAGATTGATTGCTTCCTATTTAAAAGACGCCAATACACGGGTTTCTGTTTTTGATTTAGAGGGTAAAAAAATAGGTGATGTTCAATTACCCGGTATTGGGACAGCCCGGGGATTTAGCGGTAAAAAAGAGGATGATGAAGTATTCTACAGTTTTTCCTCCTTTACGGTGCCCAGTACGATCTACCGTTACAACGTTAAAGAAAACCGATCGTTTTTATTCCGGGAACCCGCAGTAAAGTTCAACCCGGATGACTTTGAGACAAAGCAGGTTTTTTATGAAAGTAAAGACAACACAAAGGTTCCTTTGTTTATTATTTATAAAAAGGGTATTAAATTGACTGGTCAAAACCCGGCCATGCTCTATGGTTATGGTGGATTCAATTCTACCATACGTCCCAGGTTTAATCTATCCATTATCCCGCTGCTGGAGCATGGGGGGATATATGCTGTGGCTTGTTTACGGGGAGGTGGTGAGTACGGCGAAAAATGGCACCGTGCCGGTATGCTGGGAAACAAACAGAATGTGTTTGATGATTTTATTGCGGCTGCCGAGTACCTGGTTCGTTCCGGGTATACCTCTCCAGGTCGGCTGGCCATTCGCGGTACCTCGAACGGTGGTTTACTGGTGGGTGCGGTAATGAATCAACGTCCCGATCTTTTCAAAGTGGCGATTCCCCAGGTGGGAGTCATGGATATGCTTCGTTTCCACAAATTTACCATCGGATGGGCATGGGTGGGGGAATATGGCTCCAGTGAGAATCCTGGACAATTCCAGTTTCTATATAAATATTCGCCACTTCACAATATCAAAGAAGGCCTCGATTATCCGGCAACACTGGTGACCACTGCTGACCATGATGATCGAGTATTTCCTGCCCATTCATTTAAGTACATTGCCACCTTGCAAGAAAAATACAAAGGCACAAATCCTGTTCTCATACGTATCGAGACAAAAGTCGGACACGGGGGCGGAACCAGTACCTCCAAGAGCATTGATCTTTATACCGATATTTATTCCTTTATGCTTTACAATATGAATATAAAACCAGGAACTTGACTTTTTTTTAAAGAACACTTATTATATTGCCTCAGATTAGCAGAGAAAAAATCTGTGGAGAATTTTGAATAAAGGAGAAAAAGATGAATAAACGATTGGCAATAGTCACATTAATTGTGGTGTTGACAGTTTTTGTCTTGGTTTCACCAACATATCTTTCCGCTCAATATGAGAAAAAATCCAACATAATTGGCAGTCTTGGGTTTGCGGTTTCAGATTATGAGGGGTTAGTTATGGATATTGGAGCGGAATTTCAATTAACCAAAGCTTTTTTTGTACAGTTCCTGTTTGATTATTACCTAGACCCCCTTGAAGAGGATTTGGAGCCTTCCATAGGGAATGTGGACTTTTCGGCTTTCGGTCTTAACCTGTACGGGGTTTTCAAAGTTTCACCTTCAGAACGATTGAACCTCTTTGCAAAAGCCGGAATTCACTATACGACCCTTAAAGCGTCCACAAAAATACAGGGTCTTTTGAATATTGCCGAAACAGATTCCGATATCGGCGTTGCAGGAGGAATTGGGTTCGAGTACCTTCTTAATGAAAGGTGGGGCATTGTATTGGGCGGCACCGGAAAACTCCTGTTTGCCGGGGATACCCTCAACTGGTTCAAAATTTACGGGGGTGTTAGTTTCCGGGTTAGATGATCCAAGGTCTTTCAATTATAAATATCCGACAGTCTAGTAAAGCGTTCTTTGAATAACGTACTATAAATCCGAAATTCGAATATCGAAATTCGAAACAAATTCAAATGACCAAAATTCAAAATTCAAAACAAGAGCTTAAGGAGCATCAGNNTGACCAAAATTCAAAATTCAAAACAAGAGCTTCAGGCGCCTCAGCGTCTTAATTAAAGCTCTTTAAAGATGTTTTGGACATTTGGACATTTGAATTTCGGATTTGTTTCGGATTTCGTATTTCGTGCTTCGAATTTTTAATTCTATGCTGCCAAATTTACGGAACGATCTACTAGAAATATAATCCGGACCCGTATCTTTCTTGAAAATGTACTAAATCACGATTCGCTACGTTTACCATAGCCTCATTAATACTTGTTTTTTTTTGAATTGACGTACTATGTCATATAAAAGGTCGAAATAAGTTACCGGATAAAATATTATTTAACTGTTCCCGCAACTGCCGGCTTATCTGCGGGAACCCCTCCAGAGACTCCATGAACAGATGCGCAGTCACAATCTTTAATCTTTGAATATAAATTCAGTCACAAGGAGGATATATGAAAAGAAAATTGTTGTTTGGTTTGTTAGCGGTGGTTGTGGTGGTGTCACTGGCCTATCTGCCTTCACTGCAGGCCGAAGTTCCCTCGAAGAGAGTGGATGATGAGGGAGTAAAAAGAGACGATGCTCGCTTTGAAGAGTGGCACCAGAGACTCGAGGAAATGCGGTATGTGATCGAAAAAGAGGGCCACGAATTTACGGTTGGTCATACCTCGGCGACAAAGTACCCCCTTGAACAGCTTTGCACGTTAAACCCGGAATTGGCAGATGTTGATGACTATATGCACGAGTACGGGGAATTAAGAGACTCCCAGTGGGAAATTGACTACACCAAAGCTCTGCCTTCCTATTACATCGGTTATTATACCTCGATTAAGAACCAGGGCAGCTGCGGCAGCTGCTGGGCCTTTGCCTGCGTGGGAATCCTCGAAGGTGCAGTTAAAAAATTCTATGGCGGCAACTACAATTTTTCCGAAGAGTATCTGCTTGACTGCAACGGTTATGGGTACAGCTGCAGCGGTGGTTATTTCAGTGCTCACAACTATCACAAATACCCCTATGGTGCAAGATGGGAAAGCTGCTATCCCTATCGTGGTTCTAAAGGCACGTGTTACTCCTCATCTTGCTCTGTTGCCACAAGAATCAGCAGTTGGTATTATATAAGTGGCAGCTCCAGTATCCCCTCCACTTCCTCTATCAAAAACAGGATCTATTCTAAGGGCTCTGTTGCAGCCGCCGTGTATGCTGACTACTACTTCCAGGCTTACACAGGAGGCACATTCACCCGCAATAGAAGCGGCTCGGTAAACCACGCTATTATCCTGGTGGGCTGGGATGACTCCAGGGGCGCCTGGAGACTGAAAAACTCCTGGGGTACCGGCTGGGGTGAAAGCGGTTTTATGTGGATCAAGTACGGCGTGCAAAAAGTCGGTTACGGCGCAAATTACGTGAATTGGTAAGTAGTTCTTCTGGTGAATGAATGCCTTTAGCCTGAAGTTCAGGTTTCATTGGCGTTGGGTATTAGAAACCCCGCCCTCGGGCGGGGTTTCTTTCTTTTCTTCTCTTCGTGTTCCTTCGTGCCTTCGTGGTAAAAAAATTAAAATCTAAGCGTGAACACCGTCTCCACATCCGGCTGCGAATGAACCGTTATACTCCCTTTGTGTAATTTCATAATTTGCCGTGAAAGACTTAACCCAATCCCGGACCCCTTCTTCTTGGTGGAAAAGAAGGGAATGAATATATTGTCCAACGCTTCTTTAACAATACCGGGGCCATTGTCAGTGACCTGGATAATCACCCTGCCGGTTTCATTCATACCCCCGGTTAAGCGGATATGGGGATTCTCAGTATTATTATCCATTAATGCATCAATAGCATTTAAAATCAAATTGATCATTACCTGTTCAATCAAGCCTGGATCAGCAGTAAGTTCAAGGGTTTGAGGTTCTACAAACCACTGGAAGTTGATTTCCTTTTCCCGGAGCTTATTTTCCATCAGCTTTTCCACCCTGGAAAAAAGTTCTTCAAGGGAAAATATTTTGAATTTGGGTTTGGGAATCAGGGTTAAGTTGCGGTAGGCACTGACAAAATCGCTTAGCCCGGTACTGCGTTTATGAATGGTTTTCATCGCGCCATAGATGTCTGCCAGTGTTTCGTTGTCGATGGTTTTCTTGTGGTCATGTCCCCTATTTATATTTACGTTTACCATCTCCGGGTTGTAATGAGAATTGAGCAGCGCCAGCACGGTGGAAGCCATGGATGTAATGGGAGTCATGGAATTCATGATCTCATGGGTCAATACCTGGATCAGGGTTTGCCAGGCTTCCATTTCTTTTTCTTGCAATTCACTCTGGATATTTTGCAGGGACACCAGCGTATATTTTTGTTCTTTTAACAGGAATTCCGCGGCATGGAGTGCCAATTCCATGTCTTCGCTGTCAATTTTAACCAGGGCTTTTTCCCCGGTTTTTAATGACAGCATTGTGTCCACCAAAGGCTGAGAAAAGCTTTTAAGGGATTGGATGTGTTTTAAGCGGGGTACTTTTAACAACCTCTTGGCAGCAGTATTGAACAGCTCCACACTGCCGTCCGGCTGAAACGCCACCAGCCCAATGCCTACATGGTGAACAATGGTTTGCAAGTACCGGTAATGCTCTTCTTTTTCAGACCGGCTCCGGCGAACCTTTTCCATAATTTCGTTAAAAGTATTGAGCAATTCTTTGAAAGAGGCCCCCAGTTTTTCACCGGAAAAGGTAGAAGAGAAATCCTCGTGCTTTACAGCAAGGAGGAAGCGGTTTAAATGCTGGTTGGTATTTTCTACGTACCGGATCAAGGCAAAGACCTGGTAAAGAATCACAGCGGCTGAAACAAATATAGTGGCATAGTATTTTGTGGGCAGCAAGAAAGAGAAAAAAACATACAGGGATGCACTGAGCAGCAAGATACGAAGGATGATTTGAATCCGGAAACGTCTGAGGAACTTACGCATATGATTTATATCCCGTATTTCTCCATGCGCCGATACAGGGACGTACGGGTCAAGCCCAGTTCCTGGGCTGCTTTGCTGATATTTCCCTTATACATATCCAGGACCTTGCAAATCACGGTTTTTTCCACGGCTTCCAGGTGGTAACTGTCAAACTCCAGCGAAGATTCATTGTTCTCTTTTGTTGGTGGTGAAAAAGAAAAGAAGAAATCTTCGGGTTGAAGAACCTGTGATTCGCTTAATATGACTGCCCGTTCAATGGCATGCTGCAGTTCCCGGACATTGCCGGGCCAGTGGTAGGCAGTCAATTTCTTTTGGGCAGCAGCCCCGACTTTTTTGACAGTTTTTTTGTATTTATGGCAGTAAATATTGAGAAAAAAATCTGCCAGTAAAGGGATATCTTCCTGTCTTTCCCGCAGCGGCGGTAAATGGATTTCCACGGTATTCACCCGGTAGAGCAAGTCCTGGCGGAATTCGTTTTTGGCTACCATATCATGGATGAGCATGTTGGTGGCACAGATCAGCCGGATATCAATAGACCTGGGTGTGTTCGCGCCCAGGGGGATGACCTGGCGGGTTTCCAGGACCCTTAAGATTTTTGCCTGGAGCGACAGCGGGAGGTTAGCGATTTCATCCAGGAACAAGGTGCCGCCGGAGGCCAGTTCAAACCGGCCAATGCGGTTATTTTTAGCATCTGTAAAAGCGCCTTTAATATGACCGAAGAGTTCACTTTCGAACAAGGTTTCGCTAATGGCGCCCATATCAACGCCAATAAACACTTCTTCGCTGCGGTTGGAGTTGCGGTGCAGCGCCCGTGCCACCAGTTCTTTGCCGGTCCCGTTCTCGCCCAGGATCAGGACATTGACATCCGTACCGGATACTTTTTGGATGGTATCGAATACCGTTTGCATGGCAGGCGAAACACCGATAAAATCATGGAACGGCTGGTCCATGTCGGCAATTAATTGTCTCTGGCGGGATTTCAAGCTTGCCACTTCCAGGCGGGAACGCCGTAATTTCAGCGCCGCAGATAAAGTGGCCAGGAGTTTTTCGTTTTGCCAGGGTTTGAGGATAAAATCCGCAGCGCCCTCCTTGATGGCCCGTACAGCCAGGTCTACATCTCCGAACGCGGTAATCAAAATCACCACTGCCGACGGGTCGATTTCAAATATTTTATTCAACCATAAAAATCCTTCCTGTCCACTGGTGACATCACGGGTAAAGTTCATGTCCAAAAGAATCACATCGTAGGAGAGGTTTTTGATCAAGGTGGGAATCTTTGCCGGGTCTTTTTCCGTATAGACCAGCTCAACGTGCTGTTTGAGGAACAGCCGTGCTGCTTGCAGTACATCCTCATCATCGTCTACTACTAATATTTTCCCGAATTTTTCATCCGTATGCATATTTATCACCAATAACCATTTTACCATTTTTAAGAAAAAAATAAATACTTTTTTTTCACCACAAAGCCACGAAGCCACGAAGGACACGAAGGACACACCCCGGCTGCTGCGCAGCCACCCCTCTCAAGAGGGGATTTATTGGGTTAAATGTGGCACGATGACTGAAACCTTGCAACACAGGCTGACCGTGTATGAAAAGCTTTTGCGGGGGGTCCAGGGGCACTTACAGTGCGGTATTTAATAATGTCCACGGAGGCGATGCGTCGCTATAACCATCGTACGCCGTCTTTGCACTGCAAATGCNNTGCAAATGCTCCCCCACGCAGTGGGGTTTTCTCGAAAAGAGCCCCCCTGGCCGCCGGA
The DNA here is from genome assembly GCA_011772425.1 of Candidatus Aminicenantota bacterium. Classification (GTDB taxonomy): domain Bacteria; phylum Acidobacteriota; class Aminicenantia; order UBA2199; family UBA2199; genus JAKAGC01. The sequence continues at coordinate 323 of WVZO01000246.1, read as the reverse complement.
GGCAAAATATTGAAAAAATACTGTGTTTTCTTTATAATGGTGTTTCATAAAAACAAGGATTAAATAATGATGCAAAAAGATGAATCTACTGCTAAATATGTTTATTTCAGTATTTTTTTGGTTTCCTGTTCGATGTTAATGTTCGAGGTGCTGCTCACCCGCATTTGTGCCCTTCGGCTTTTCTTTCATTTTGCCTTTCTTGTGGTCAGTAATTGTTTATTGGGCGTAGGGGCCAGTGGGAGCATGGTGTTTATCCTCCAGGAAACATTTGCCAAAAAAAAGCGCTTTTGGGTTTGGTTATTTACGATTTTATACATGATCTC
>WVZO01000076.1 GCA_011772425.1 Candidatus Aminicenantota bacterium | reverse complement strand
AGGTACCTTTAATTCTTGGAAAACTACTCCAAATTTCGACTATTATCGGTTGTACTTAGATTTTATTAAAGAATGTTTTTATTATATTGTTTTCTTCGTGTCCCTTCGTGTCCTTCGTGGCTAAAATAGGTTTCCTTCTCAGCTTCACCACAATCAGCCCTCGGCGAGGGCAGCCGCAGAAGGCCCTTCGGGCCATATAAAGGCTTCCTTACCAGAATCAAATAAAAGAGAATCCTTTTTTAAAATTGATATGAATCGAAAAGAGGGATGTTGTTTCAAACATTTTGGGAAGCCTTCAGCTTACTTAACTTCACCATAATCACAATTATCAACAGCGGCAACCAAATCCACAAAATCTCACTTCACATCACCTTTACACCCCAATCACTAAAAAAAGCCCAAATTCCAATCGGAGCAACTTCAATGGGCTGCCACGGGGAAAAATGCCGCGTCGTGTCAAAGGGTGACAGCAGCGCGATGCCCAATCCCCCATTAGTAAACGCATCCAATACCCCATGACTGGCTGTAAGCAAGAAAAAATATAACAAATACGAAAACCTTATTTGTTTATGTAATCGGCTATAGGTTCATACATGGTCTTGTCCGTCAAACACGTTCATTTTTACAGTGATGTTTTATAAAAAAAAAACAATATGTCAAGTAAAAAACGAAAAACCAGGAACAAAAAACAAAAAAAATATTTGCCTATTGACAAAAAGTAGGAGGACCTATATAATGTAGCCTTTTTGAAGGAGGCATGTAATTATGGAAAAATTGAGTCAAAGCCTGGAAGATTACCTGGAAGCCATTTTTGTGGTTTCCCAAAAAAAGAAAGTGGTCCGTGTAAAGGACGTGGTGCAAATGATGAACGTCAAAACCGCTTCTGTGATCGGAGCTTTAAGGAAATTGGCACAAAAAGGTTATGTTGAACATGAACATTATGGCTATATTGAACTTACCCCAAAAGGAACAAAAAAAGCAACCCGGATTTATGAAAAACATAAAGTATTATTACGGTTTTTGACGGATTTTCTCAATGTCGATCAACGGGTTGCCGAAAAAGATGCCTGTTTGATCGAGCACTTCATCAGCGATGAAACCTTTGAGAAAATTATAAAGCTGTTGCGATTGTTGGAAGCCGAACCGGATAAGATTCCCATATGGTTGAAAGGCCTTAGAAATTATATGGACGGCAGAACCGGGGAAACCTCCCCGGCGGTCAAACCAGGGGCTGCCGCATAACCCGGAGGTTTCCAAACCATGCTTACTGCCAACTGCTCACTTCATCCTCCACTGTCCTATTTTTTTAGCAAGGGCAATCTTCTTGTCCTCAAACAGAAACACAAATGCACCCAAACAGGTGGCATTAGAATTGCTACATTTTTTCCCTAACGTGATGCAAGTGAAGAAAGTTAGACGGTAAATGATTAAGTGGAAATCCGAAAACGGAAGATACAAAACGGTTAGGAGGAAAAAACGGAAAAAAAGATTAAATGCTTGTGGCATTTGAAAAAAAGTTTTTTTTGTATATAATATACTCATGGAGGTTACGTTGAAAACAATAGTTATTATCCTGATATTGGTTGTGGTTTTAGGTGGGTGCTCTGCCAAAAAGGTTTACAAATCGGAATTTGATTTTGCCAACAAGATGGCACAAGCAGGCTTATGGAAAGAAGCCCATTACCGGTGGAAGAATATTTTGGCAGAGGGCAAGGAAAGCGCAGCAATATACAACAATATTGCTGTGGCATTGGAACACATGGGTCGATTTGAAGAAGCGGAAGAATCGTATAAAAAAGCTTTAGCGCTTTCTCCCAACAATTCAACGATCCAGGGCAACTATGATAAATTTAAAACGCTTTTAAAGAAGAAGAAAAATGAAAAGAAAAAATAAAACCAATTTGCATACCATTTCGGTATACATGTGTGTATGTGCATTGATGTTTTTTATGGCTTCTTGTGCCGGAGGAGGCAGTAATCGGGTGGAGGTAAGAATTGAAGTCCAGGACCCCTATGCTGTTGATTACGATAAATACGATAAAATCATCTACAAGGACTTGGCCCTTGAATCGGATATCAAAAACTATAATCCCGATAAAGAAATAAAGTATTTCTTCTTGACGGACCTCCCCAAAGTCGTCGAGAAAGACGTTGAACACTGGGATAGTGAGAAGCATGGTGACCTGTCATCGAGAACAGACACCCTGGTGATATCAGGAACATTGAAGATAGAGATCAAAGAGAGGAGTAAGATACAAGAAGTCACAGATACATCGGATGAGGGTAGTGGCAAAAAGAAACGAGCCTTTGTCACCATTCAACACTGGAACATGAAATTAACTGTTACATTGAAAGATGCAGCAGACGGCACTGAAATTTTTAACGAGGAGTTCAATGAAAAACTTGCTGATGCCGATCCCAAGAGCGCAAAATTTAATTTTGAAAAAGTCTTTTACAAAATCACCAACCGTCTGTCCAGAAAGTTGACGAAGAGCAAACGGATGCAAAGGAGATATATATTACTATAAATATAAAAATAAGGATAAAAAAATGAAACAAATAAAAACTATAAAAACTATCGTTGTTACGGTTCTTGTGGTGTTGACGTTTATGGCCGTGAGCACATCGGTCTTTTCCCAGTATGCCTGGTTCTATGGAAAGAACAGGGTACCATTGGAGAAGTTCAGGTGGAAATACATCGAGACACCCAATTTTAATATTTATTATTATACCACCAGGGAAGGGGTAATCAAGAAGATCGCCAAAGCGGCCGAGAGTTCTTACCAGAAGATTTCCGATTACTTGAATGTAAAAATCAAAGACAAGATTCCCATCATTTTCTACAGCACCAAGTTTGATTTCATACAGACCAATATTCTCGGTTATGTGCCCTGGGGTGTGATTGCTTTTGCCCAATCCACTACCTACCGGGTGGTGATCCAGGGAGATGCCCCGTTTGATGACCTGGAGCATACCATTGCTCATGAAGTGGCACATATTTTTGAATATGAGATCCAGGGCAGGATGTCCAGGTACATCGCGTCGCCATTGTGGGTCACCGAAGGTTTCTCTGATTTTATTACCGGGGAATGGGATCAATTTTCTTTGCTGACAGTTAGGGACGGCGTTGTCAGTGATCGAATCCCGGAAATGACGAAAAGTGGTGATCTGCAAAGCCCTTACTATCCCGGGGGCGGTAGAACCATTGGTTATGACTTCGGCCATATCGTCTATGAATTCCTGAACGAAAAATACGGCAGACGGGGAGTTAAACGACTTTTATTTTCATTGAAAGGTGGGCCTATGGTCAGTTTTAGAGGAGGACAGAATATCTTAAAGGCATTGGACCTTACCCCCAAGATGTTCAATTATGAATTTGGCAAGTATTTAAGGAAACGATTTAAAAAATTTATGCATAAAGAGAATCCCGAAGATTACAGTTACATTATTGGACCTGATTTCCCCTTTGCTTACTCGTTTTCACACCAGGTATCTCCATCCGGCGAGATGTTAGCGGTGCTGACAGCCAATATGAGGGCTGGTTTTTTGGATATCATACTCATATCCATGAAAGATGGAAAAATCATTAAAAAACTGACCCCTGGTTTTACCAGCAAATACGACACCATTGATTTAAAATTTAACCCTGCTGACGGCTCGTCCTTTGCCTGGAATAAAAAAAGTAACCAGATCGCCTTTTTTGCCCGGAAGGGATACACCAATTACCTGGTATTAATTGACGTATTAAGCGGAGATATCTTGAAACGGGTAAAAATAAAAAATATCCAGGCCCCAACCTCCCCTGTCTTCCACCCCAACGAGAATAAAATCTATTTTACCGGACAGGAAGTCACCGAATCTTACCTTTTCTCCTTCGACCTGAACAGCAAAAAAATCGTTAAACACACGGAGGGAATCCTGTTTATTAAAGCCATTGATTTATCCCCGGATGGGAAACGGATCGTTTTTTCAGCAAAAGCTGACCAGTATTATAAACTCTACCTGGGAACCCTGGCTAACCCGGAAATGGCCAAACAAATTACCTCTGGTGATTACAATGATATCACTCCTGCGTTTTCCGGTGATGCGCGGTATGTGTATTACAGTTCCGATGAGCTGCAATCATATAATATTTGCTCCATCGATCTTCAAGAAAAAATGATGTACCGGTACACGGATGTCAAAACCGGGAACTTTTTCCCCCTGGAAATCCCGGAAGAAAAAGACAACCTGGTGATATCCACTTACTATAAAGGAAGCTTTACACTTTTCAAGAAGGATATATCCACTCCCCAGGAGAAACGGAAGATTGAGTTCGAAACCATCGATAAGGAGGAACTGGCTAGAAGAGAGGCAGAAGCTGAAGATATATCGGCTCTGGGTCCCGATATAGATCTCAAATACAGGGGTAAATACAAACCCTTTTCCAAACTGTACATTCAATCATTACCTCCAGTTGGTATCAGTGTTGGTACTGACGGCGGTCTTTGGGGGTATTCATACTTAACGCTGACAGACCTGTTGGGGGATCACAACCTCTCCCTCCTGGTATCGACGTTTTATGGGTATCGTTCCTATCACCTGTCCTACCTGAACATGAAAAATCGCCTGCAGTTGTTTGCCCACATGTTTTATTTTCAAGATGTCTATTATTACACCGGATACATAACTCAAAACTACCTGACGACGCGCAAAATGTATGGTTTAGAGACGGGATTCTTCTACCCCTTCAACACCTATTACCGGGCTGAGGCCACCATGTCCTTTTACAAACAACAAGAGAACTTTAGCGAATTCTTTTATGGTGAGCAGCTTCCCTTTGGCCAGTTTTTCAGCGGGTGGGTAATGCCGCTGAGATTTTCGCTGGTGGGTGAAACCACTCGATTTGCCTACTATGGTCCCAACACAGGCCATACGTTTAAGTTGACCTATGAAAAATACCTCAAATTGGGTTCTGAATTTATGGATGCCTATGTGGTGCAAGGGGATATCAGGAAATATCTCCGGCTGGATAATCATTCGCTGTTGGCGTTCCGGTTGTGGGGCTTTAAATCCGGCGGAAAGAATCCGCTGCTTTACTGGACCGGTGGGAACAATACTCTCCGTGCTGTCGGCTACCGGCGCTGGACCGGCAACAACATTTTTATGTTTAATGCCGAATTCAGGTTCCCCCTTCTCAATTATGCAATCACTCCTATCGGCAACATTGGACCACTTCGCGGCAAATTCTTCTTTGACCTGGGAGGTGTCTGGTTTAACGGCCAGGATTTCAGGATTTTTGAAAAAGGAAAAGGGCTCAAATTGCAGGATGCCGTATCCTCTTACGGATTCGGTATCGAGTTCTTTTTCCTGGGTTATCCCATGCATGTGGAATGGGTCTGGAGAACCGATTTAAGAAGGAAATCTTACTACGGCGTTAATTTCTGGGTCGGATTTGATTTCTAGTACCCTGCCAAGAAAAAAACCACAGATTACACAGATTGACACAGATTATAAAAAAATCTGCGTAATCTGCGTAATCTGCGTAATCTGTGGTTTCCCCTTTAATTTCAGTTCTCAGACAGCTCCGCGGAATGGTATTGACGTTTGCTCCCATATATATTAAAATTGGGGCATGGCAAATATAATTGAAATCGAATGTCCGGCATGCCACTCCAGTTTGTGGGTGGATGTAGAAAAAAAGGTCGTGGTTCAGCATAAAAAGAGCAAAAAGAAGACTTTTGCTTCTTTTGATGATCTCTTGACAAAGGAGAAAGAGAAAAAGGAGAAAGTGGATGAGCGGTTTTTAATGGCCAGGGACCTGGAGCAGGCCAAAAAGAAAAAAGCCGAAGAAATCTTTAAAAAATCTCTTGGAGATAAATAAAGGGATTTGCCGCTCTCATCCTGGCGCAGCACCCGTGCGATTTTATTAGAGACCGGTGGTTCCTCCTCTTGGTCGGTGGGAGTATGGGAAAAGTAATATAAGAATCCATTCAAAGTTTAATCGGGTCGTCGGGGTGCTCCTGGTTCCAGCGGGCAATGAGATCATTAATGGATTTACCCATCATATCCTCGTTTTCGATATAACCCCTGAAGATATTCGGTTTATTAAGTTCGTTCTTCATCCATTTATCTGGTTTGTGATAGAGGCTGAATTTGCCCTCCAGGTTAATATTGGGACCGAAAATTCCCAGCACTTTCACGCGAACCGAGCGGGCAGCCTTGGCAAAAAACACCAGGCTGTCGCGTAGTTCCATCAGTACGTTGAGTATTGTCCCTTCATTCAAACCGGTTCGCCCGGAAATAAACGACACCAACTCATCCATATCCACCAGTTGGCCGCGTTTGATCCGCGGTCTGTAAGCATAAATCGCTTTGATCTCCTCCGACGTTTTTTTAAATTCTGCTGCATTTTCATTTAAGGTTGTCATTGTTGTCTCCTTTTTATTGGCATTTGTTTTTAATTGCTCATCTTTTGCCGGTTAATATTGACGGTTTGCTGCTGCTAACCGGGAAAAGGTAAAACCCGCCCGGCCCGGCAGCAAAGCCGCAGCTTATATTATCATACCTGCAGGGCGGTGTCAATATTTCTGGCGATTATTTATTAATAATTGACAGTTTTTTTTATTTTTCTGGCAGAAAAATAAATATTTTTTCCGGTTTTATAAGAGATGTGGCAATTATTTATAAATATGTGCCAGTTTTATAAATATTTCTTACAGTTTTATAAAAATTTCCGGCAGAAATTTTAAAGTCGCGGTGGGGGTTCCTTTTTTGGCGCGGCACGATGTGGATTTTGTCGCCCGGGAATTGATCGAACCGGGCCGCGTTTACGTTTAAAACACCCTTGGATCAAAGGTGAGGTCATTCAACATGGTTATATTTTCCCCCGATTGGGCCAACACATACAATCCCTGTTTTATGGCATATACATCACTTTTCTCAAGAATAGTAGCTCCTGCCACTGCTCCCACCACTTTCATATCTTTATACCGTGGAAATACTTCTTTAAAAATCGGCAGCCGTTCATGCAAGAACTCTTTGACATCACTCACTCGTAATGTCATTTTTACAGATACCACCACCACATACTCTGCATTAAAGGCCACAATATCATATTCGATATTTTTCACTTCGGAAACAATTCGCGGTACATACTCGTTAATCGGGATACCTCTTTTTTTAAAGAGTTTGACCACAGCGGGAGCAACCATACTTTCAGCAAACCGTCCCAACGAATCGGTAACTTTCCCCACTTCCTTGCTTACTTTATCCACTTCCTTGCTTAATTGCCGTAATTCCCGGTCTGTTTGCTCAAAATTTTCACGGATTTTGCGGTCGGTTTCTTTGAAACCTTTGTAAATCAATTCTTCTAATTTTTCCTGTGTTGTCATGGTACTGCTTATTACCTCACTTAAATATTACTCAAAAATCCTCTATTTGTCAACTTCGTTTTTTTCTCTTGCCTAGGATCACGAAATCCCTTTTTCTCCCTGCTCCCTGCCCCCTGCCCCCTGACCGTCTGCCATCTTCTCTTCTTCACTTCCCAACTTCCTAACTTCCTCGCTTTCTTCTTTTTAAGGGGCCAGGCAAAAATTTCCATTAATCGAATATTCACTGCCGTTTAAAGTTTTTGTTGGGGCTTGAAGCTGGAGCTTGCAGCTTAACTATTATGCAAAGGTGTCTTAAAACCTGGGTAACTATAAATTATATTTCTTCCTGGTTTCGTCATCAAGGTGCCAGACACCTGCGCCGTTGACTTTGGAGATGATTTCTTCCGGGTCTACAAGCCGGGATTCTTCAGCTCCACTGGCAAACGTGATAATAATATATTTGCCGTCGGTAGAAAATACAGCCGTATTTATGATTTCAATAAATCCTTTAAATTCATACACCTGGGTGCCCTTCAAATCCCACATCCGGGCTGTTTTATCATAGCCGGCAGTAACGATATACCTTCCGCCAGGAGAGAAGTAGGCAGAATTTACCGATCCTTTATGACCTTCTAAGACCCGTATAGTCTCACCCTTTAAATTCCACAATCGTGCGGTTGCATCCATGCTGGCAGTCACAATGGATCCCCCGGAGGGCGAAAAAGCAGCGGAATTCACATCCATTTCATGCCCTTCCATTCTCCATTCCTTTTTGCTTTTGGTATCACGCAGCAGCGGTGTTCTCATCCGCTTATAAAAAACAGTATATCTCTTATCCGGGGAAACGGCTGTTTTAAAATCGTGAGGTTTTTTATCGAGAGTAACTACTTTTTTCCTTTCCTCTTGCTCTGCTATTCGCCACAGCCTAGCCGTATCATCATAGCTGGCAGTGGCTATATATGCTCCTTTTCCTTTAATTGAGAATACGGCAAAATCTACAACTTCATCCGTATGCCCTTTAAACTCTTTGACTACATTTCCTCTCGAATCCCGTAATTGTACAGTTCTTTTGGAATTCCCGGCAATATTTAAGGTGTTACCATTTATTTTGGCATTGCGGGACCGTATAATTTTATTCATTTGAGAACCTGGTCTTACCGGATTCCCCTCGAAGTCCCAATAATGTGTTCTTCCTTCTACATCCGTGGTGATGATATATTCCCCGTCCCTGGAAAAAGAAGCAGAGCTAACACTATCGTCATGCTTAAATTCCCGGATTTTCTCTCCTTTTAAGCCCCATAATTTCGCGGTTTTATCTTTACTGGCCGTCACAATATGTTTCCCATCCGGGGAAAAGTTTGCAGAATTTACATTGTCGTCATGTTTGAAAACTGCCTGGTAAAAGGGATCGTCAAGATAAAACGTTTTCAACAGGGCGCCGTACGCATGGGGATTGGTTTCATCGAATCGATACGCCTGTTCTGCCAGGCGAAAACTCATGGTGGGGTTTTTATCCAACTCCATTTGCGAATGCACAGCCAGTTCATTAGATCTGGCTCTCTTTGCTTGTTTTTCAGCTATTGCTTTTTGATTTTCAGCAATTGTTTTCTGTTTATCCGCAGTGGCTTTCTGGTTAAACGCATACAAAACCAGGAAAAAGAAAATAATGAGTGCAAAAGAAAGTCCTGCAATTATCTTATTTTTCTTTCTTTTTTCTCTTCTTTCTTTTCTTTTATAGATGATGGGAGCCAATACATCATGAATGATTTCAATATGCTCTCTTTCACTATAGTACACTTTTCTGAGTACCCTCCGATCCACTAATTCATCCAGGTGCTCCCGCAGCTTGTGTTGGTGGCTCAGGGGGCGGGCAATTCTTAAGCCTTCTTCAGTTAGTAATTCCGATTCGATAAATCGACTCACTTTGCCAGGAAAATTCTTCAATACAGAACGGTAGAAATCTTCCAGTATTCTGCTTTGATCACTTTTAGTAATCGATTTGACCTCCTTTCTTTCAAATAATTGGAAACATAATAAACTCAAAAGCGAAGGTTCAATCTCTAATTCTTCCTCTTTGATTTTTTCTTCTTTTTCAGCTTCCCTGGGATAAAATAGGCGTAAAATATCATCTATTATTTTCCCCTTCTGAATACCGCCCGGCATACCGATAATTTCCCTGGCCTGTATTCCGTTTAAGTGGATGACATGAAACATTACCCTATCGATGGAGGGGATCCTGGATTTTAAAGAATTTAAGTGTGGCAAATAATCTTCTCTTAAACTGATAATCACCCGAACCTTTGGGCGTTCCC
>WVZO01000094.1:3698-13899 GCA_011772425.1 Candidatus Aminicenantota bacterium | reverse complement strand
GAGGTCTCCTGGCTGATTGGTTCAGGTAAGGAAACCTTTAGATGGCGCGTATGCGCCTTCTGCGGCTCCCCTCGCCGAGGGGCTATTCTAAAAACTCGGTAATTTGGGTGGGGAAGTTAATCTTTTTAAACAGTTTCATTACGTAGCGGTCGGTCATCCCGGCGACAAAATCCATTACCCGGCGTTCCAGGGGGTCTTCTTCTGGATACGGTGGGATGTATTCATTTGAGTTAACCAGGATAAAGTTGAATATGGAATGCAGTATATTTTTTATTTTCCTGAACTCGATTCCTGTTTCTTTGACCCAGTAGACCCTTTCATATAAAAAGTCCCTGAGTTTGCACACCTCTTCGTAGATATGATCGGATATGGAAATATACTCAAGTTTATTTTTCAAACTTTGTTCAATGACATCGATCACGATGGTATCGATGCGTTTGGCAAAGGTTTTTCCCAGGACTTTTTGAGAAGATGCAGGGATATCGTCCTTTGTAATCATTTTGGCCCGGAGTGCATCGTCGATATCGTGGTTGACATAGGCAATAATATCTGAAATTCGGAGGATTTGTCCTTCCAACGTGACAGGAAGTTCTGTTTTGTCTTTGGGAATTATGGGACCTTTACCTTTGGAGTGTTTGCTGATCCCGTCTCGAACCTCATTGGTTAAATTCAAGCCTTTGCCGTCGTATTCCAGTTTATCCACCACGCGCAGGCTTTGTTCGTAGTGGCGGAAACCGCCCCCCATTAATTCATCCAGGGCCCGTTCTCCTGTATGACCGAAAGGTGTATGTCCCAGGTCATGGCCCAATGCGATGGCTTCGGTTAAATCTTCGTTGAGGTTCAGGGCTCTGGCAATGGTCCTGGCGATCTGGCTGACTTCCAGGGTATGGGTTAAGCGGGTGCGGAAGTGGTCGCCGCCTGGTGAGATAAACACCTGGGTTTTATGTTTGAGGCGGCGGAAGGATTTGGAGTGAAGGATTCGGTCCCGGTCCCGTTGGAATTCTGTGCGCACCGGTGATTTTCGTTCTTCACGCTGGCGTTTGCTGTAGATACTTCTGGCCGCTTTGGGGTGAAGATTTTCTTCGTTTTTTTCCAGTTGTTCCCTGATATTCATTTTCTTTATTTACACTATCTTCCCGGTTTTGTCAATAACAATTCTCATTTTAACTTTTTAGCCACAAAGGACACGAAGGTACACGAAGTAAAAGAGGATTCAAATATCCTCTGCGTTTATTGATTCGTCAAAATAGGTGCCTTGTGAAAATTGTTCTACACAGGGATTTTCTTTACGCACGGCAATCCGTTGAATATTGAGTAAATGTCTGGCAGAGATATTATCCGTGGTGATGTTTTTTCCACCGGTTCCACATCCCAACGTGAGTGACGGTTGAAGCATGTTATAAGTTCCTCCCAACGCCCCTTGAGACGCAGGCGTATTGACAAGAATTCGACCCGCGTTCATAACAGAAGCAAAATAGCGAATCTTTTTCTCATTATTAGAGAAAATACTGGCCGTATGTCCCAGACCACCGTGAACATTTATCTGGCGACACATTTCTATGCCTTCTTCAAAACTTTCTACCGTGTAAAAAGCAAGAATCGGCGCCAGGATTTCCATGGAAAGAGGAGAGTGTATTCCCACGTCTTTAATTCTGGCAATCAGCAGCGTGGTGTCAGGAGGCACATTAACTAAGGCCATTCTGGCAATGACCGGCGCAGGCTGACCAATCACTCCAGCATTCATTACTTTGAGTTCCTTGTTATACGAAATAGCTCCGACACGTTCGATTTCATCTTCCGAAAGAAAATAGGCACCGCGTTTTTTAAATTCTTCGATTACTTCTTTCTCATGACATTTCCTTACCACCAACGCTTGCTCGCTGGCACAAACCGTTCCGTTGTCAAAGGTTTTAGAGATAAAAATCTGCTCCACGGCAAAAGGAACATCGGCACTTTTACCGATGTAAGCAGGAACATTCCCGGGGCCAACCCCTAAGGCGGGATTTCCTGAACTATGCGCAGCTTTCACCAGGCTTACTGATCCTGTGGCAAGCACCAGGGCTGTTTTTCTATGCCCCATAAACTCAAGTGTCTGCGCTTTGGTGGAATTCTTTACCCATTGAATGCAATATTCCGGGGCCCCTGCATTCAAAGCCGCTTCATAACATATACTGGCTGCCTCCACCGAACACTTTTTAGCTGCCCCATGAGGGCGGATAATAATGGGATTCCTGGATTTTAAAGCAATAAGTATTTTAAAAAGAACAGTTGATGTAGGATTGGTTACAGGAGTAACAGCAAAAATAGGACCCAAGGGTTGAACAATTTCTATTACCCCGTTTTCTTTATCTTCGGAGATAACCCCCACTGTTTTAAGGTCCTTAATATCCTGGTATACCAGTTGAGTAGCAATTACATTCTTGATTACCTTATCCTCCCATTTTCCCAGTTTGGTTTCCTCATGGGCAAGTTTTGCCAGGTAAACCCGGTTTTTAAATCCGGCTTCGTATACGCTTTTTACAATACGGTCGGTTTGCTCCTGGTCAAACTGTTTGAAAATAGAAGCCGCATGTTTGGCTCTTCCCATTACTTCATCTACACTCAGCTTTTTTCTCTTTTTCTTGACCATGTTCTATAATTACATGAAATTGAGAAAAAATCAATTGTTTTAGTATAAAAACAGTTGAATTTATTCTATAGAGAATAAAGTACCAGGTAAATAATTTCAAAAGAGCCCCCTATGCTTCACGGAGCCGAAGGCACAAAAAAATTGCAAAAAATGATAAAATCGGTTATATTTACTTTATGCAAGATGAAACTAAATACACCAAAACATTGTCCGATTTCCTGGAAGCAGATATCTGCCATATTTTATCCGACTGCGAAGCTAAAGTCCTGTTTACCACGTGCCGGCAACTGGAAAAAATCAACTCCCTGGACCACACCAAAGTCAAACACATCATTTTTGATAAATATGATAATCTTCATATAAAAGGCCGCTCCAAAAATATGATCTTAATGTCCAACGGTGAAAATATTTACCCCGAGGCCATTGAAGAAAAACTAAATGCGTCGTTTTATGTATTGGAATCGCTGGTGATGGAAAATAACAATCAATTGGAAGCCTGGGTTTACCTGGATTACGATTTGATTGACCTGGATACCAGGGGAAAAAGCGAAAAAGAGCGGGGATTATACATCGAAAAAATATTAGCGCAAATCAAAGGTGAGGTGAATGAGCAGTTGTCATCGTTTTCAAAGCTCTCACGAATCTTCGTGCAGCAAGAGCCCTTTGTTAAGACCGCTACCCATAAAATCAAACGCTACCTGTATGCACACCCGCATAAGAAAGAATGAAAAAAAACAGCCACAAAGACACGAAGACACAAAGGGAAATATCTTTTTTTAAAAAATCTTCGTGCCTTTGTGTCTTAGTGGCTAACAACACAAAGGAGGATAGACAATGAAAAGAACAATTATTTTTTTATTAGCATTGGCGATGATCATGAGTGTTTTATTTTTATCGTCATGCAAGAAGAGCAGTGATATCGGGGGTAACGGGGGTAATAGTGGTCTTTCTGTTGGAGATGCCGCCCCCAATTTTACCGAAACCGATTCCCAGGGAAATTCCTTTACCCTGGAATCGCTGAGAGGGAATGTCGTTGTGGTCAGTTTTAGTGCCATGTGGTGCGGCCCCTGCCGGGCGGAAGCTCCTGAACTGGTGAGTATTTACAACACCTATAAAGAACGTGGGTTGGAAATTGTCCAGTGTATTTACGAGGACGAAGGCAGTGAGCCCGCGGACCTGGACGACCTGGCCCGCTGGATCAACGAATTCGGTATCCCGTTTACGGTGATCAATGATCCTGATAGATCGACAGTAGATGCATACAAATTTTCAAGCATTCCCTTTAATGTCATTCTCGATAGGGATCTAATTATCCGGGATATTATTACCGGGAACTATCCAACCAGGATAATACAAGCCATTGAAGACCTCCTGTGAAAAGAGAAAACCAAAAAACCTTCAACAAAGAACTCAGCTAAAGAAAGAGGTGACAATTATTAAAAATAACCATTTTGCCCCTATTTTCACTGTTATGTTGATATTGACTGGTTCCTGGATGATGAACGCACGGTCGGTTCCTGATTTTTCCCTGAAACGCATCGACGGTTCCACGTTTAAACTGGGCGATCATATGGGGAAAAAAGTAATTGTTATTGATTTTTGGGCCACATGGTGCAAGCCCTGTAAAAAATTATTGAAAAAATTGAACCGCATTTACCTGGACTACAAAGATTATATAGAAGTACTGGCCATTTCTACGGATGATTCTTCCGCCATTTCTAAGGTGGAAAGCTACATCAAAGGGAAGCGGTTTTCTTTTACGGTGCTGCTGGACCCGGACAGTACGGTGACACGCATATTCAACCCCTCGTTGAAAATTCCCTTTACCGTGATCGTGGATAAAGAGGGCGATATTGTCTACAGCCACACCGGGTATGTACCGGGACAGGAAAAAGAAATCATCAAGAAAATAGAGAAGTTGATCCATGAAGGGAAATAAAGTTGAGGTTGGAATAATGGGAAGAAGAGTTGATGGGCATTCCCGGAGGCTCTATTTTGTTATCGGGTTTTTGGTTCTACTAACAGTTGCGGTCCCTTTACAGGCGTTTAACGTGGGTGACATCAGTTTTTATGTTACCAATGATTTCCTGTACCAGTACAATCAATTAACCTATAATAATAAAGAAAACCAGTTTTACGAATCTCTCACCCTTTTTGCCAATTATAAAAAGTGGTCCGTGGGTTTGACACTTCGGGGTAATAATTTTTTTAAGCAGTCTCCCAATATGACCCTTGAAGACCCCCAATTGGATGTTTTTCGCAAGTATGTGCAATACAGCTCCAAACACCTGAAAATCACGGTTGGAGATTTCTATTCTCTCCTGGGCAGGGGTATGGTATTGTCGGTCCTTAAAAACGAGGATATACTGCGGGAACGGACCATATTGGGCGGTGATGTTCGTTATAACAGGGGCCGGTTAGATTTGCGGGTGCTGGGAGGCCGTGTCAAAGATGAAACCGAAAACCAGGAATGGACGGTTGCCGGCGGCGAAATCAACCTGGAATACGTGAAACATCACAGGATTGGCTTTCATTTCAGTTATATTGACGATATCGACACCCGCCGTCAACTGGGAAAACGGTTGACCACCTCTATCAGTTTAAAAGGAAGCCAACTGTTTAAAAACATCAGTTATTATACGGAAGTGGCGCTCCTGGATTACCAGGATACCGATGCATTGGTATTCACAGACAACGGTTACGGGATTTACTCCAACGTCACCTACAGCAAATCTCATGTGACCTGCTTCCTGGAATTTAAACGCTACAAGGATTTTAACAACGAGATGAACAATCCACCCGCTGCCGACCGCGAGGATGAAATCGCCTCCATAAGGGATACCACGGGTTTACGGTTCTATTTTCAATACGCTTTTTTTGAACCGGATATCACGTTGTTTTTTAATGCGGCACGGTATGAAGAGCATGGCGATACCGGAAACCATTTTTATGGTGGTGTGAATATCGAAGATTTAATGGACCGCTTAAACCTGTCGTTATCTTACGGAGTCAGGGATATCCATTATCGCATTAAACGATGGGATGGTCACCTGATCTATCAATTCACTGACCGGTGGAGCAGCGAAATCATTTTCAAAGACAAACACTACCGGGACGGAAGCTTTATTTTTAAAGAAATCGACTACAACTTCCAGGTATCTTATTCCCCCTTTATTTCCGTATTTTTCTTGCACCAGTATTCCCACAACCGCATCGCCAATTTGAATTATTTTTTCAGCGGCGGGATCAAAGTGTATCTTCCCGGGGGAACGGTTGTCGAATTATCCGGCGGCACTATTCGCGGCGGACAAATTTGTTCCGGTGGTCAGTGTTTTGTCGCCCCTCCCTTTAAAGGTGTCAAATGCTTTATTCTTCACACCTTCAAGTAGATTTTTTTGCCTGCTGTAAAATTAGCCACGAAGACACCAGGACACAAAGTAATACATAAATGTGCACATTTTCGAATTAGTTGTAAAAAAATCGCAAAACTCTCTATCAGTAATTGAAATATATTTTGATTATTGTTACCATTAGGTCTTGAAAAGGAGGTACAGTTATATGGCGAATTTGGGCATTTTCATTCCCCCGGTTATCCTGGCCATTGCCGGTTATTTTGTGATTAGATGTGTAAAAAAAAATCCCCCCAAATATCTAAAATACACAGGTTGTCAGAAGTTGCCAATCAATTGGGGTTTAAACATGAGAGAAAACATCTACCCAGCCGAGGACCTTTTTTTGGATTTAAATATTTTTTCACTGGAAGCTATCTGTACCAAAGGGAACCAGACATTTTCACCCTTCAGACCCGGGGAATGATATTTAAAATATTCGACTGCAATTCAGAACGCCAGACCATCATCCAGGCAGAAAAACCGGAGGCAAAACTTCCTCAGTTTATACTCTGCCCCAACCGCTTTATGAACCGAATCGATCAAAGGAGGAAACTCCAGAAATTCTCCTTTGATAACGATCCTGATTTTTCAAAAATGTTTATCCTGAGAGGCAAGGGACAGAAAAAAATCAATCAAACCTTCTCACCGGAGGTCAGACAATATCTTAAAGACCTACCTCTCAAATTCTACCTCGAAGGTCTCAATGATAAATTGATTTTTTATAAACCGGTTAAAAGGTTAAAACCCACTGATTTACAACCCTTTTATCACCAATTTAAAGAACTGGTTCCCTATTTTTTTAGGGAACGAGGGCATGGTTAAATATAAGAGGGGACGTGCGTGCCAGTGTGCGAATGTGGATTTAAATCTACACTGAAACACGCGGCACTTTCCACCCTTTGCCGGACAACAAGGAATTATCTCCGGGACAAAACGAAACGGTCATTTATAAGAATGAAGTGTCAGGTAAGTTACCTGCTAGCTGGTGCGTGAGCAAAATTTGCTTGTGAATAAAGATTTATCAAACCCAGGAATAAAATAATTTACCTGGCACCATTCTCCCTCTTCCACCACAATGGGAACAGGAATATTTTTCTTTATTAATCGCAGCAGTTTTAAACCCTGGGGAAATGTATCGTGCAAAAAGGTAATGCCGATAAGATTGGGTTGATAAGTGTTACAGATATCCAGGATTTCATTGTCCTCGAGATTTAGAAGGTCCGCATCCACGATTTTACAATGAATATCACTCTCTTCAAGTGCTGCAGCCAGATATCCCAACCCTAAACACTCACTGATCTCCCTGGGTAATAATACCCTGGTCTTTTTTTCCCCTGGCTCAATACCTGCAGGGCTCTGGTAATTTGGATTTATAAGAACAATTTTCATCTCGAAAAACCCATTATATAATTTGAAGGCTCATAGTACAGCCAACTCAACGGGCATCCCCCCAAACACAGTTTTCCCCAAAACTGACAATCCAGGCATTTTTCATCACGGATTTCACAGATTTTTCTACTTAGCTGGTATGGTTTTCCCTGCTGCCAGAAAACAGAGAATTTTTGTTTGTTATCTATCATTTCCCAATCTTTAGTAATATTGGCCTCCGCCATATCAACCCAATGGGTGCAAGGAATAATATTCCCCGATGGATCAACAACAAGACCTTCACCTGTGAATACATGGCAGCCGGACAATGCATGTCCTGAAGAAAAAATTTCTTTTAAAAACCCGATCGAAAATAAGCATAAAGGCAAATTCATGTAAAATAGCGGTTGAATCATCGTTTTATTGATAAAATAATGGTATAAATCTTCAAACCTGCGGGTGACTTCATCAGGGGGAATAGTAAACCTGGGGGTTTCTTTTATATTATTTACCACAGGCAAGGCAAAATTAACAGCCATTGTTTTCAATCCTGTATTATTACATTTTGCCAGAAGCGTTTCCAATCTTTCCTTACTTTGTGTGCCCACAGTTAATACAGCCGAAACCGATTCCCTACCGAATACCTGGAGTGCATTATAAAGTCCCTTAAAGCGAATTTCAGACATGGTGCCAGAACCGGTAGGCGAATGAGTAAATGAGAAATCATCGATACTTATATTGAGGTAGCTAATATCAAGTTCTTTTAAAAATTTGACAAATGATATGGATGAGAGCTTGCTGCCATTGGATACGATCGAAATTTTCCCTACTCGCTTTGAAATTTTACCGGTCAGTTCCTTTAAATTGGGATATAAAGTGGGTTCCCCGCCAATAAAAACCACTTCTTGAAACATGTAATAAGAAAGCAAATGGAGCACTTTTTCAATGACATGTTCTTGAAGGAAGGATTGGTCCTGGAAATGTCGAGCATAACAATGGGTACATTGATTGTTGCACTGATAGCCCAGAACGAGCCACAACAAGAGCGGATGCGCAGATCGCCGAAGTATTAAAGATCTAGTCGACATTTTTGAAGTTCTCTTTATAGAAGTTCTCGACCATTCGCTCATCTGCATTTAACACAAGTTTCTTTATTGTTTCATTGAAATGACTCAACGGGAGTTTGAAAAAAGAAAAAAACATTTCATTGATGTTTTTCTCGGGATCCAGGGCTTTAATGAAAGTAACTACATTGTCTATTCCATAGGAATAAATCAATCGGGTTACACAAAAAAAGCTGTAAGCATAAGCCATTTGACCCTTTGGACCAAATTCCTGATGTTCATCTAGTCTGTTGAAATATGTATACAAATCCATGAGGTCCGGGAAATAATCCGTATTGTTTTCATTCAACATCTTGAGACGATTTGCGATAATTTTCTGCATATCTTCCCGGTATCGACTGTCCAGGTATAGTGCAAGTCCTTCCTCCAACCATAGGGGCATAACCTGGGAAATATTGTCTACTTCATAATTTCCTGTCAAAATATGAAAAAAAATATGAGAGGTCTCATGTATCATGATTTGATTGAGAGATTTGGAGGAAATAAGTGCAGTTAAGGTAACCAGGGAAACATCTCCTTTAATCGGGACAAAGCAGCATTGGGCATGGGGAAGGGGCCTTTTGAACGCTTCTTCCATACTTTCCTTACTGGGGTAAAGAAAGAAAATAATCTCAGGGGACAAATTAACCTTATAGAATTGGTTTAAAAACATAATATGTTTTCTTTCATTCTTTAAGATGTCTTCAGCAATTTGTTTGTTATTGGGGTGATAAAAAATGCTTACAGTTTCTGATACCATTTTTTCTTGAAGGTCAACACTGAAAAAACTATTTTCCCCTGGTTCTAAAAGAATTTCTCGGTTCATTTCAAAAAAGCTGGGAAACATGACTTACATAAACTCCCTCTTAATAACGCCATCACACAATAACCTCCTTTTTCCTATTTAATTGAGAATAAATTATATAATAATTAATTTGGATTGTCAAACTGAATTCAGGGGAATTTTTTTTTTGATAGTCACCAAAAGCGACCGAAGGCATAAATTGCCGGTGGATTTTGGTTATTTTTCCTTCTTTACATGGGTAAACCAATCGAGTACAATCTTAATGTATAATAATTGATCATGAAGGAAGTAAAAATGAATAAAAGAAAAGTTGTGATTCTCGGGCTGGGAATGCAAGGGAAAGCCGCTTTGCATGATATCGTGTATAATAGCGATGCTTCACCTATAATCGTTATTGATAACAGCAGCGAACCGGGATCATATATTACCCGCTTTCCCTCGCAGCGGGTCTATTTCCGTAGGATTAATGCAGCAGATGAATCCGGATTGGCATCCATCATACAAGATGCCGGTGTGGTGATCGAGGCGCTGCCCGGTGAATTCTCTTTCCCGGTTGGCAGACTTGCGGCAAAACTGGGAGTTAACCTGGTCAGCAGTATGTATTATATTAATCCCGGAGAACAGGATACTGAGAAAATCAAACACCTCAGGGAAGAATTACGCCGAATCCACCGTGAAGCAACGGACAAGGTGTCATCATACTCACTGAATTCGGATTGGACCCGGGGATTGATCTTGTCCTGGGGGCACAAGCCCTCGGGGAGATGGATAAAGTTGACACGTTTTATTCATACGGCGCCGGTTTACCCCTTCTTGAAGCTGCCAATAATCCCCTTAAGTACAAGTTCAGTTGGTCTATTATTGGTGTGATGCGGGTCTACCACAGGCCGGCCAAAATTATATC
>WVZO01000094.1:0-3621 GCA_011772425.1 Candidatus Aminicenantota bacterium | reverse complement strand
CCCTGGAGTGTTATCCCAATGGCAACAGCGAGTATTATGCAGAACTTTTTGGTATCCGGGATTCTGTCAGAGAAATGGCCCGTTATTCTTGCCGCTGGCCCGGGCACTGCGCCTTCTGGGAAACCATGGCAAAAAGTGGTTTTCTAAATCAAGAACCTATCCGGGTGGGCAGCACGTCTGTCTCCCCTGTTGAATTTACTGCATCGTTACTGGGGTCACAGCACCAGTTTCATTTTGCGGATAATGAACAGGATTTTACGTTGATCCGGGTGGATGTCCGGGGGACAGCAAAAGGAAAGAAAAAACGGGTGGTATACCAGCTCATCGACCGGAAAGATTTGGATACAGGTTTTACATCGATGCAGAGAACAGTGGGGTTCACCATGAGCCTGGGAGCGCGATTGATCCTTGAGGGCCAGTTGCAGCCAGGGCTGCTTTCTCCTCTAGATGTGCCTTTTGACCTTGTGGTACAGGGACTGGAAAAACATGGTATGTCTATTTCCCGCCAGGAACTGCTGTGGAAATAGGAGCATTTTTTTGCCTGTCCCTTTCTTTCAAACACCTCCGGGAAGAATCACGCCGAATCCACCGTGATATTTTTTTGCCTGGCGACTTTTTTACTTTTTTAATTTATTAGAGGTGAAGGTTTCCCAACCCCTCCAGGCGCAACTTCCTGTGTATGTACATTAATTGTGGTCTATGGGTATTTGTTAACGGAATGATTCATTTAAGGAAACCTTCGATATGGCCCGAAGGGCCTTTTTGGGTTGGGGGTGCCACACCCTTAAAAAATCCTCATATCGCATCCAGCAGCAATCAGTTGGCCTAATTCATAACACTTTTTTATATCTTCAGGAGTTACATCGCCCCTGGAAATCACCGGTTCACTGACCTTTTTAAAGTTGTATCCCTTACATATTCTATCAATTTGGTAAGATGCCCCGGTTCCATCGTTGCCCGCACTTATGAAAACCACATAGGGTTTTTTAAACATCTCTTTTTTTTTACGTCCCTTTTCATAGGTGCGGTCAAAGAAGTCCTTAATCATACCCGACATATAGCCAAAATATTCAGGGGTTCCTATTGCCAAACCATGGCAGGATAACAGGTCCTCAAGTGTGGCGTCACCAGCCTTCTTTAAGATCACGTTCACATTTTTTATGGAACCGGCACCTTCCGCCACTGCTTCAGCCATTTTTCCGGTATGACCGGTTTGAGAATGGTAAACCACCAGGATGTTGATGCTTGAATTGTCTGATATCACCGCTGACATTGCCTGTATTCCTTATAGGGTATTATAATTTGACAAAGGGATTTTGTCAACGCATTCGGCGACCAGGCCCCACTGCGGAGGCTGTCTCAAAACTACGGGTGAACACGAGGTTCACCCCTACGTCCGCCCGAAAACCCTTTGTAGGGGCGAATCTTGTATTCGCCCGGCCTCCACATTCGGCTATTTTTTTGGGTTTTGAGACAGCCTCCTGCGTGGGGTTTGGGGTTGAAATATTTTCTTATTTCCTTTAAAATTCAACCGAGGTTAAATGATTCGAAACAAAGTTATTTCTAAATTTACCTGGCTTATTATGCTTACAACAATAATATTTTCAACAATCCTGTTTTCACAAGAAGCAGATATACAATTCGAACATATTGCCCATGAACAGGGATTAACTTCAAAGTGGGTCTTTTCAATCATTCAGGATAAAAAAGGGTTTATCTGGATTTGTACCTTTAACGGGTTGTTTAAATTTGATGGTTATGATTTTAAAGGGTATATCCAGGAACCCGCCAATAAAAACTCCTTATCCAGTAATAATATTAGAACCATATACGAAGATAAAGCAGGGATGTTATGGGTCGGGACTATTAACGGTTTAAATAAATACGATTCATCTAACAATAGATGGGTCCGTTACCTGAATGATCCGGATAACGCCAACAGTTTGATAGGTAATTTCATCAATGCTGTCTGGGAGGACAGTTCCGCTGATCTCTGGATTGCAACTTCCCGGGGGTTAGATAAATTTGCCAGAAGAAATGAACGATTTATTCATTACACTCACAACCCAAAAGACCCGCACAGCTTAAGTGATAACAATGTGACAGCAATCTATATTGACAGAACGGATACTTTATGGGTCGGAACCGGGGGTGGGGGGTTAAATAAATTCGACACAAAAACCGGGAAATTTATTCATTACACTTACAACCAGGAGAACCCCTACAGCATAAATGATAATAATGTGACAGCAATCCATGAAGATAGATCGGGTACATTGTGGATCGGAACCGGCCGCGGGGGATTAAACAGGTTTGATAAAAAAACCGGGCAATTCGTTCATTACAGGTACGAACCGGGAAACCTCCACAGCCTGAGTAACAGTAATGTGTCAGCAATCTATGAGGATAGTTCAGGCACATTATGGATCGGAACCAACGGTGGTGGTATAAATAAATTTGTAAGAGAAACAGAGCAGTTTATTCATTACAAGTATGACATGAATAACCCCAACAGCTTGAGTAATGATGAGGTACTGGCTATCTATGAAGATAATGCCGACACATTATGGATTGGCACCCACGGCGGCGGACTGAATAAATTTTCCCGGAAAAAGAGAAAATTTCGTTATTATAAGAAAAACATTTATAATCCCAACAGCCTGAGCAGCAGCAGGGTCTGGTCAATCATGGAAGACCATTCGGGAACGTTATGGATCGGAACTTATGACAAAGGTTTAAATAAATTTGCCAGAGAAAAAGGACGATTTACCCATTACATTCATGACCCGAATAACCCGCACAGCCTGAGTCATAATACTGTATGGTCATTGTTGGAAGACCATACCGGAACGTTATGGATCGGAACAGGTGAAGGTTTAAACAAATTTGATAGAGAAACGGAACGATTCACTCATTACACGTCCGATCCTTATAATCCAAACAGCTTGAGTGATGATTATGTTTTTACCATCTATGAAGATCCTACAGGAATCCTATGGATCGGCACAAGGTACGGCGGTTTAAACAAATTTGATAGAGAGAAGGAACAATTCACCCATTACAAGTTCGACCTGGATAACCCCAACAGCTTGAGTGATAATACTGTCAGAGCAATCCATGAAGACTCTGCAGGTATATTTTGGATTGCAACTTACGGCGGTTTAAACAAATTTATCAGGGAGAAAGAACAATTCGTTTATTATCAGAATGATCCGTCTATCAAGCACAGTTTGAGCAATAATGTTGTTTTTTCACTCTGTGAGGACCGATCAGGCAATCTCTGGGTGGGAACCAATGGGGGCCTTAACAAATTCGACAAAGAAAATGAAACCTTTACCCATTTTTCAATGAAACATGGGCTGCCCAATAATTTAGTTTGTGGGATAATTGAAGATGAGAAGGGATATCTATGGATTAGTACGGAAAAGGGTATATCAAAATTTGATCCCAAAGCGGAGACCTTCAGAAACTATGATGTAAGCGATGGTCTCCAGAGTAACGATTTTAATGCCGGCGCACATTACAAAAGTAAAAAGGGAGAGATGTTTTTTGGGGGTGTGAACGGTTTTAACAGCTTTTTCCCTGATGAAGTAAAAGATAATGAAGATATTCCACCGATTG
>WVZO01000669.1:3912-18658 GCA_011772425.1 Candidatus Aminicenantota bacterium | reverse complement strand
CATTGCCGTTGTTGGGTAAAAAATTGGTCAACATCATGTACCCCCACCCGGCCCTGGAATTATTGGGATAATCGGGAAAGGCAGCTTCTACATCGGGCCTGGCTCCTTCCACCAGGACGGCATCCCCGATGTATATATTACTACCTCCTTCACCAGACACAGGATCGCGATAGATTTTCACACTGGTCACGGCCACATTATCCAATGCCCAACCGGTAACAGGTACACTGCTGCGGACAGTAGAACCGTGAGCCGGGGTATCGAACTGCCCAAAAGGTTCCTCCCCGTCAACCCCACCATTGGTAACATATTCATAGGCACCGATATCATACCCGCTTCCCTGGGGGCGGGTGTTTCCGTCATGATCGTTTGCAGGTGCCCCGGTCGAAGAGCCGCTGTCAATGGCAGGTGAATTTTGCTGCAGATGAAAATCCGCACCGGGAGCGTTTACAAATAACGGATCCCCTTCCACATAATTACTGCCTTTTATCTCATCGTCATAGTCCCTGAAGCCGTGGATTAAATTGTGGTCCACGGTTAAATTTTGCATGGGCACATTTGGTTCCACTTCTATTTGATAGATGTGGTTCTGGCTGACAATATTATTTCGTATCACCACGTTTTGCGCATTGGGATTTTCCACGGATATGCCGCCGCCCCAAATCCCTCTGCCATTGTTATAGAACGTGTTGTTAATAATCGTGATATCCTTCATGGGCTTGACAGCGGCGTCACCGTTAAGACTGACGCTAACTCCATTCAGATCAGCGTTGTAACCGATATTATTATAGAGGGTAATGTTTTCCAGGAGTCCCCCGGATTCGGCGGCAAAGGTAAAGCAGTCATTGCCGTTGATGTCATGAACGACATTCCGGTAAACATCGATATTATAGGTGTGTTTATCCCAGGCATCCATGTAAATACCCAGCCGGTTAAGATGGTGCACATGGTTATTGTAGACTTTTCCATCGGAGGAGCCGTCCTTGAGACAAATGCCTTCGCCGCCAATGGTTCCGAGCCCACTGTGATGCACATGGTTGTTTTTCACCTCGAACGTGTCGGTGACGGCGATGCTAATACACTCCTGCTCTCCATCATTACAGGCCAATTCCACTTCATTGTTATCGACGGTGATATTGTTACTATCCCATACCCCGATGCCTGAAGAGGTGGTATTTTTGGTGTAGTTGTTCTCAATGATAATATAACTGGAATAGTCTACCAAAATCCCCGTGTTATTATCATTGGGTCCGGCATTTCTGATTTGCAAGCCTGAAATTTTTATATAAGCCCTTTGGGAAATATCTACCAAACCACCCCAGTCATAAGGCAGCGAAATACCACTGCCGTCTATGATAACTGCATCGTTGGAATAAGCGGTATAGGTGATGTAATTCCCGGCGCTGCCGGAATTTTGGGGGATAACTCGCTCCTTATAGGTTCCGGCTTTGATATAGACGGTATCCCCGGCCACCATGGTGTCGGCTGCTTTTTGTATAGTTAACCAGGGTTGGGCTTCTGTCCCGGGATTGGCATCATTGCCGGACTTCGCAACATAATAGTTCGCTGCGTATGCCTGTCCACAGGTAACAACAGCAATTATTATCAAAATAATTCCGCTTGTCTTCATTTGCACCTCCCACCCCAGAATAATACACCGTTGGAATTAAAATTACAAATTACGATAAAATAATCTTGAGGATCTCTTCTTTCCTCAACCTTAACCTTAACCTTAACCTCAACCTTATTGTTATTCTTTACTTCTTATATGCGGTGACCATCATGTCGCTGATGAGATTGGAAAACTCGACCGGATTGTCCAATTCATATCCTTCGATTAAAAGGGCCTGATGGAACAACAGTTCACTGAATTTTTTCAATTCCTGGGAATTTTTATCCTTTTCATACATATCCTGGAGCACAGAAAAAATCGCATGCTTCTCATTCAATTCCATTATCTTGGCGGCCCTGGGGGCGATCTGGTTGGCCCCCCTGAGCAGTTGTTCCATGTTAAAGGTCATACCGGTATTGCTGGTGACCAGGCATACCGGGCTGGTAGTTAACCGTTTGCTGAGCCTCACTTCCGATACTTTGTCTCCCAGGTGCTTTTTCATGGCAGCGAACAATTCTTTATATTTTTCATCCTTTTTCTCATCCTTTTTTTCGGTGTCTTTCTTTTTATCTTTATCTTTCTCTTTTTTTTCGTCTTCGATAATGCTGTCCAGGTCGAGGTCCTGTCGGGTAATGGACATCAACTTCTTACCGTCATACTCATCCAGGTTCTGGGTGACAAATTCATCGACCTTGTCCACGAAGTAAAGAATTTCCACGTCCTTTTCCCTGAAAATCTCCAACTGCGGCATCCGTTTGATGGCTTCAATATCTTTTCCCGGGGCAAAATAGATAAACTTCTGACCTTCGGGCATCCGCCCCACGTACTCCTTTAACGTAACGTACCCGTCTTCTTTATGGGAAGAGGGGAACATGACCAAATCTTGAAGAGGTTCTTTGTTTTTATAGGACATGTAAATGCCGCCTTTGATGGCTTTGCCCACTTCTTTCCAGACCTCTTCATAGGTTTTTCGTTCCTCTTTCAACAGTTTGGCCATGGCCTTAAGCACTCGTGTTTCCAGGCTCTTACCGATGATTTTCAATTGCTCGTTGTGCTGCAGGATTTCCCTGGATATGTTAAGAGAAAAATCAGGAGAATCCACCAATCCCCTGACAAACCGCAAATGATCCGGTAACAAGTCCCTGCAGTCAGCCATGACAAAAACATGATTGGCATACAAATGGATGCCTGCCCTGTAGGTTTTTTCATAAAGGTTGGAGGGTGGACGGGTAGGAATAAATAAAAGAGCCGTGTACTCGATATTCCCCTCTGCTTTGATGTGAATCACATCGGCATATTCATTCCAATCGTGAAAATGATGTTTATAGAATTGGAAATATTCATCTTTGGTGATTTTTTTCTTATCCCTTTCCCATATAGGAATCTGGGAATTCAACGTTTTTCTTTCAATAACGGTCTCATATTTCCCTTCAACAGCTTTACCCTCTTTATCCCGGACCGGTTGTTCACGAACAAAGTCCATTTCAATGGGATAGCGAACATAATCGGAATACTTTTTTATCAGGTTTTGAATGGTATACTGGTTCGAAAAATCTTCTTCCGGCTCGGAGGTCTCATAGGATTCTTTACGGAGATGTAAAATGATCTCTGTACCTCGTTTTTCTATGGGCACTTTTTCAATGGTAAAGGTACCATCACCCCGGGATTCCCAGCGGGTTCCCTCTTTGGTTCCTGCCACCCGGCTGGTTAACGTTACTTTTTCCGCCACCATAAACGAGGAGTAAAATCCCACCCCAAATTTACCGATTAGCTCGACCTCATCTTTGTTCTTTATGCTGTCCAGGAAGGCTTTGGACCCGGATTTGGCAATAGTACCGATGTTCTGGATCACTTCATTGTAGGTCATACCAATACCGTTATCGGAAACGGTAAGGGTCTTGGCATCTTTATCAATGGCAAGTTCAACTTTTAATTCATAATCATCTTCCAGCAGTTCCGGTTCGGTGAGGGATCTAAAGTTTATTTTATCAAGGGCGTCGGAAGAATTGGAGATCAATTCCCGCAAAAATATCTCCCTGTGAGTGTAAAGGGAATTGATCATGATATTTAACAGTTCTTTGGTTTCAGCCTGAAACGCATGAGTCTCTTTTGCTGATGTTGATGTTTCTTTTTTGGTTTTTGTTTTCTTTGCTTTGGCTTCCGTACTTTTGGTTGTGGTTTTTTTTGTTTTTGGCTTCGTTTTTGTTTTCTTGTCTTTGTTCAGGGCCTCATCTGTCATTTTTAACTCCCTTTAAATTATATTTATTTAAAATGTATTCTTATTTTGATTTCAATTTACCAGAGGTTTTAAGTGCAGGTATCAACTATTTTGGAGCTTTATTTTACATCAATTTTTACTTAAAGTCAACTACTACTCTTCCGGTTTGAGTTAATGAAAGTGATTAGTGCAGCAGTTCAGTCAGCTCTTCCAACTTTTTTTTAAAAAGATCCAATTTTTCAGAAAGTATCACCTTTTCTTCAGCCAGGGTGGAAATTGTTCGATTCAGGGAATCTTCACGTCTTTTTAACTCCTCCCTTTCGCTCTCGAGCTGAGAGGTCTTATCGGTTAATCGTTCTATTTCCTTTTTTAGCTGATCAACTTCATAATTTAATTGTTCCTCTCTTTGTTTATAATCCAATAACAACCGGTCTTCTGTCTCCTGGAGTACTTCATCCACTTTTCTCTTTAAATCCACCTCAAAATCATGGTTTTTTGCCACCAGTTCTCTCTCTTTATCGGTCAACTGGTTGTATATTTCATTTACTTGCCGTTGTAGGGTGGATTTCTCCTCTTCCAGTTGCTGAATCTGCCCTCTTTGCTCCGTTGTCTTCTGAGTCAGGTTTATCTTTTCTTTATTCAACGCTTCCATCACCTCTATTTTCTGTTCCAGTTCTGACTGCAACTGTTGGTACTCTTCACTCTTTTTTTCAATATCTACTTTTAAACGTTTAAGGGTGTCGGCCAGTTTTTTATTTTCAGTTCTCAAGAACTCATTCTGGCTTTCAAGAGAGACCACCTGAACTTCAAGGTCTTTATTTACTCTGCGATCCGTTTCCTTTTCTACCATTAACTCATCTTCTGTCTCCGCCAGGATTCCGGAAGCGCTGCTGTTTCTCATTTCATCTGTGCTATCTTCCTTTTTATCGGCAGTAGCATCAACATCAACCAATTCGCCTCTTACCAACCGATCAATATTCTCATCCGAAAAATCATCCTCATTTAATTCATCCACTTCGGGAATATCCATCTCCTTCGCTGGCATTTCCAGGTATTTTTTCAATATACGTTCGAGTTCTTTTTTTGAAACAGGCTTTTTGCAATAGCCTTCTGCTTTGTATTTTAACTTTTCATACTTCTTAAGGTCTTTTTCTGATTGTTGGGAATAGGTAATGCAAACAGGTACTGAATAATCGACATTGGCTTTTTTTAGCAGGTCATGCATCACAAAATCGTTGAGGTCTGATATGTCAAGACACAAGAACATCACCACTGGTTTTTCTTTCTTGAGCAGAGAGAAGATTTCCATAGCGGATGAATAAAAACGTACCTCCATTTTATCCGGAGGACAAAGTGAATTTATAAGGGTTTGAAATTCCTTATCCGTATCAACTACAAATAATGATGGTTTTTTCATCACACTTTAAATTTCAAATTAAATGTCCTGCTTATCTAAGCCTCTATGCTTAGTACGCCATGCGTAATATGCACCAGACAATACCCAATAACACGTTAATACGTGATACCTATATTGGTAATAAAAAAGGAGACATCTATGACTCTCCTTTTCCTCTGCCTCTTAAATAGGTTCTGGCCAATTGTAATCCTTCTTCGGTAACCCTGAATTTTCGTTTGGCTTGTTTGGAATCTCCGGCTTTCCTGATTTGAACCATTAAGGGAGGTTCTTTATTAAGCAGAGAATTCAGGGAACTTGAAATATTAGGAACGCCATACCCCATCTTTTTTAGGCGGGAATTGATATCAAAACTGGAAATTTCTTCGAAATTAAGTTTTTCCTGCAAATAGGCAGCAGCTAGTAAAATCTTGGAAGGCACAGTCTTGACATTTGATGATAGAAATAGTGTTTCAATTGACCTGTAGCGCTTCAAACCTAAACCTTTTAATGAGTCTGATATTTTATCCGTTTCGATTATTTCATCAGGAGTAGGTGTTGGTTCTTCTTCCACGGGAATTGGTTCCGCCACTTGAGTCACTCCCCGGACAGGGGGTTCTTCACTAATACCAACAGATGCAGGCACAGGTTCCGGTTCAGCATATGTACGTGTATCAGCCGGTTTTTCACTTATACTGGCCAGCGATTTTACAACTTGCTGTTGGTCTTCAAGCAATCCAAATTTGCTGGTAATCCAATCAATTATCCTTCTTCTCTGGTCGTTTTGCAGGCCCTTAAAGGCCCCTAATACCTTACTCATAGCCGAAATCTCAGGATCCTCGTACATACTTACACCTCACTCTTAAATTTTTTTGATAACTCTATCATAAATAAACCAGAATGTCAATTTTATCCTGGTTATAAAGTACTGGAATTACTTTTTTTTTTACGCCGCCCACTTTGTTTAGAATGTAAACTCGGACTCTTCCTCTTTGAATATATTGGTTTTAGCATCAGTCAGTTCATAGGAGATGGTAATGTCTTCCAACCTGATTTGCTGATCCTCTAATACCTGGTTGACAATCTCAATAAAATGATTGGCGATTTTTTCCATTGTCTCTCGCCTGAAAAGACCGGTAGAGTATTCCATGTTAAAATATAGGGTATCTTCCAAATCATATACATAAAGTGTCAAATCGAATTTGGATGTTTTGCTTTCGCTTTGGGTTTTATAAGGGTTAAACGTCAGACTTTCGGATTGTTCTTTAGACCCTTCAAAATTCTGGACCACGATAGAGACATCCAACATTGGATTCCGGGATGGGTCTCTCTCCAGGTTCAACCGGTCTACCAGTTCTTCGAACTGCATATCCTGGTTGTCAAAGGCGTTGATGCAATTTCTCCTGACCTCTTTCAGAAATTCCCGGAACGTCTTGTGGGGTTGAGGTTGATTGCGAATCGGGAGCATATTGACGAACATGCCAATGAGATTTTGGAGATCTTCATGGGGGCGACCGGCAATCCCGCCGCCCACAATAATATCTTCTTGACCTGAATATTTATGCAGCAAGATGTTAAATAGTGTCATCATATGGATATATAATGTCGCATCATACATATTCATCATTTTTTTTATTGCTACCGTCTCCTCAGGCCCCAGCGTAAAACTGTAATTATCCCCGGCAAAACTCAATACGTCAGGCCGTGGATAATCAGTTGGCAAATTCAATCGTGGAATCTGTTTCGGTTCCGGGTATTGATTCATCCAGTAGATTTCCTGTTCCTTTATTTTACCACTTTTGAATAAATTAACTTGCCAGGTGGTGAAATCCCTGTACTGAATTCGCATTGGTGAAACTGAGCGTCCTTCATACAGCCGTATAAACTCACCGGTTAAAACTCCCATGGAAGTTCCATCGCCGACGATATGGTGGATATCGAACAACACCAGGTAGTGTTGATCTGGTGGTTCTGTTTCCAGGATACCCAGGCGCAGCAAAGGGGGTTTGGCAAGATCAAAGGGCCTTAAAAAGTTCTGGATGACTGTCTCCACATTTATCCGCTCTGCACCATGTGCTCCCGCCTCATAATACTCGATTGCAAACGACACATCTTCAGCCTTATGGACCCATTGAACCGGTTCATTATTAATTAGATGAAACGATGTTCTCAGGGTTTCGTGGTGAGCGATTAGTGAGCTAAAAATTTGCCGGTACGTTTCCAGGTCAGGCTTTTCATTAAATTCCAGGGTCATGGGGATATTGTAGCTGGTATCGATATTCTCAAATTTATCCAGGAAAAAGAGACGCTTTTGAGCAGAGGATTGAGGATAATATTCTTTCTTCTCTGTGGGTTGGATGGCTTCATAAATATCTTTTTCAGAATCCTTGATATATGCGGCCAATCCCTTGATAGTGGATGTTTTAAATATCTCCACCAGGGGTATTTTAATGTCAAAGGTTTTATGTATTTTGGCAGCCAGTATGGTGGCTTTCAGTGAATGACCCCCCAACTCAAAGAAATTATCATCAATACCGATGGATATTGGGGATTTATCACCAAATCCCAATATTTCGGACCATATTTCCGCCAATTTCTTTTCGATTTTATCTCGTGGAGCAATATAAACGGCGCTGCTCATCCCCACTGCCGGGTCTGGCAGTGCCTTCATATCCACCTTGCCGTTGGCGGTTAAAGGTAAGTACTCCAGCTTTACAAAATAAGAAGGGATAGAATAATCGGGTAATTCTTTCGCTAAATGTCTCTTCATCTCAATGACTTCAATGTCCTCATTGGTCACAACATATGCACATAAATATTTATCCCCATTTTTATCTTCTTTTACTGCTGCCACCGATTCTCTTACTTCATCGAGCTTTTCCAGATGACTTTCAATTTCTCCTAATTCAATTCTGAATCCCCTGATCTTTACCTGGCGATCCATTCTTCCTGAAAATTCAATATTTCCATCCGGAAGCCATCGAGCTAGGTCACCGGTTTTGTAGGTTTTTTTAGAAATATAGGACCTATAGGACCTATAAACTCTTTTGCTTGTCTTCTTTTTTTTCTCATCCTGGTAATCCTGGAAATCCCTTAAATCATGGTCAAATTTCTCTGCTGTTAATTCTGGGTTGTTCAGGTAGCCCCTGGAAACACCGTCCCCACCCACCACAAGTTCACCATAAACGCCGATCGGAACTGGATAACCGGCTTTATCTAAAATATAAGCGGTTGAATTGGCAATGGGTTTACCGATGGGAATACCCTGGTCATACTCTTTATCGATCCGGTAGGTAGTGGAAAACGTGGTATTTTCTGTGGGTCCATAGCCATTGATGATAGTTAAATGGGGAAAATTCCACTTCACCTGGTTGATGCGGCGCGGTGACAGCACATCACCTCCCACCAGGAGATTCCTGAGGGTTTGAAAGATCTCAATATCTTCATTTACCATGTGGTTAAACAGTGAAGAAGTCATCCACATGGTACTAATTTCATATCGTTTTATTGTACTTTTGAGCTTTTGGGGTGCCAGGATTTGATCTTTACCCGCAAAATAGAGGGTTAAACCATTTAATAACGCGCCCCATATTTCAAAGGTAGAGGCATCAAAGGCCAACGCCCCGGCTTGCAGTATCCTGTCTTTTTCCTGGAAGCGAATGTAATTGGTATTCTTCACCAATCTCACCACATTCCAGTTTTCTACCATCACGCCTTTGGGTCTCCCGGTGGAACCGGAGGTGTAGATAACGTAACACAGGTGAGTAGGGTGAGTAGGGTGAGTAAGGTGAGTGGGGTGTTCTACTCTCAATTCACTCGGCTTAACAACCTCAGTTCCCTTACTTAACTCACTCAACTCACTCAACTCACTCACCAAAACCCTGGCACTGCTGTCGGCCAGCATATATTTTTTTCTCTCTCCAGGATAGTCCGTTTCAATGGGCAAGTAGGCCCCTCCAGCTTTTAATATGCCCAGGATGCCAATAATCGTTTCTATTGATGGTTCCACCACAATGCCCACAATGGCATCAGGTTTGACGCCTTTTTCTAATAAAACACAAGCCAATTGATTGGATTTTTTGTTTAATTCTTTATATGTTATGGAAACGTGATCCATAGCGAAGGGCACAGCGCCCTGTGCCCCTACTACGGCAACGCTGTCAGGTCTTTTCTCCGCCTGGTCTGCAAACAACTGATCAATGGTTTTCTCTCGTGGATAATCTCGATGGGTATCGTTAAAATCAAATAGAATTTGTTTTTTTTCCCTTTCAGTGATGACTTCAACGGCCGATATCTTTTGGGAGGGGTTTTCAATTAGTGACGAAACGAGCTTTTTAAAATAACCGACAAACCGCTGAATACTCTCTTCTTTAAATAACCTGGTACAATAATCCAATTTAAATGCCAGGTCTTTTTCGGTCTCAACAGCGGTTAACAATAGATCAAACCGGGCTATACCGCTTTCATACGGTTCTTCCCCCATTACCCCGGTTTGGGTCGTTTGGCCGGATGCTGCGGGTTGAAAGGATTGGAACGTGAACACCACATCAAACAGGGGATTTCGACCGGTATCACGGGCCTTCACTACATGCTCCACCAGCTCTTCATACGGGTAGTCCTGGTTTGCAAACGCCTCCAGGGCACGTTTTTTCAAACGAATAAGAAAATCAGTGAACGTTAAATGGGAGCCCGGGAAATTACGAAGTGCCAGGGTGTTGGCAAACATTCCAATCACGGATTGAAGGTCAGCGTGTTCCCGTCCGGCAATGAGGGTTCCCACTACGACATCTTCCTGTCCGCTTAGTTTGGACAACAACACATTGAACAGGGCCACCAGCAGCATAAACAGGGTAACATTTTCACGGGATGCCAACTGCTTCAATGCCAGGGTTTCTGCTTTGCCTAACAAAAAATGAATCACACCTCCTTCAAAATTCTGCACCTGGGGACGACTAAAATCCAGGGGCAAATCCAGGCAAGGAATATCTCCTGCAAACTCCTTCAACCAGTAGACTTCCTGTTTTTTTATCGCTTCTTTCATCTGGTTACTGGTGAGCCACCGGACAAAATCTTTGTATTGAATTCTTAAACAGGGAAACTTGCTTCCGGTATACAATCCGACAAATTCCCGGGCAAATATCTCCTGCGACCGCCCATCCGCAATAATATGGTGCATATCCACCACTAAAATATGCTTTTCCTTTTCTGTTTCTATCAGTGCGACCCTCACCAAGGGAGGAGAGGCTAAATCAAACGGGCGAACAAAGTTCCGGATGATATCTACTGATCCCGCTGTCAGTCGCTCAATCTCAAATTTCATATCGGTAAGGACCTGCTGCACGGGTTCGTCATTGACCATCAAAAAAGAAGTCCGCAGAATCTCATGCCGGGAAATTAATTTCCTAAACGTATCTTCAAGCCTCTGGATGTCCAAACCTTTTTCCAATTCCACAATAGAGGTTTCATTGTACACGATATTCTTTGATTCCATCTGCTGTAAAATGTACAATCGTTTTTGAGCCGGAGATAATGGATAGTATTCCTTTTTTTCAGCCGGAGGAATTGCTGAATAACCTCTCCTGTCATCAACCGATCCACTAATATATTCATCCAATCTCCTGATGGTGCAGCGTTTAAAGAATTCCACCAGGGTTACATTGACGCTGAATTCTCTCTGGATATCAAAGGCCACAGTCATGGCTTTTAATGAATCGCCTCCCAGGTCAAAGAAATCGTCATCGATACCCACCTGTTCCAGTCCGAAGAATCGCTGCCATATATAAGCCAGTTTTTGTTGGATTTCATTTCCCGGGGCCGTATAAGGGGTGTCCAGCTCCGGTCGGTGGTGCAAGGGTTGCAAAGGTTGCAATGGCTGTTTCGGAGTCTCTTGCTGCATCTCCATAGGCAGCGGTTTTATCTCTTGTATTTCATCCTGTACACGCTGCGCCTGGTCTATCATCATCTTCAAGTCCCAGGGAGACACCACCACCTGGGAGAGCCGGGTATTCATGAAACGATTAAAGACCTCCACACCTTCGGAGGGCAAAATCAAGTTTTTAAGGTCAGTGTTGGGATCTCTTCCGCTGCGTTTCACTACCTCTATGGCCATACCCACTTGCTGCCAGGCACTCCAATTGATGCTGCACACCAGTGACTTCTTACCTATTTGATTTGATGCGAGTTCTCCATCAGCGAAAGGAGAATGATGGTTCCTATAATGAGCATAAGCATCCAGGAAGTTATTTGCTGCGCTGTAGGCTACCTGACCGAAAAGGGGCATTAAAGAGGCAATCGATGAGCAAAGGACAATAAAATCAGGACACATCTCCTCTTTTTTCAACAGGCGTTCCAGGAGAAGTGTTCCTCTCAGTTTTGGGGCCAATACGGATTTGGACATCTTTGCTTTTTCCTTTTTCCGTCTTCCCTGGATAATACCACCGTAATCCACAATCCCTGCAGCATGAATTACTCCATCAATGGAACCGAACCGTTCCTTTGCCTGCTGGATCACTGTTTCCATTTGCTCTTGATCCGCTGCATCCGCTGCCAGGATTAACACCTCAGCCCCCAGGCTTTCTATTTCCTGTACTTTCCGGGTTATGGAATTGAAACGAGTTTTATCCGGTGATAAAGGGTCCAGACCGGATCGGCTGGTCAAAATCAATTTTGCTTTCACCTGTCTGGCCAGGTGTTCTGCCATTACCAGGCCAATACCCCCCAATCCACCGGTTATCAAATAAATACCTTTTTCTCTTAAATGCGCTGTTTTAGCTTCCTCCTTGATCTTTTTTAAGGGAACCGGTTCAAAAGCCTGAACCCAGCGCTGATTGCTGCGATAAGCGATTACCGCATCCCTGGTATCGACACCTACTTTCATTTCCATAACCAGCTGCCGGACCAGCTGCTGTTCCTGCGTGCCTCCAGGAGAAGGTAAGACAATATCCACACTGCGGCAGCAGATATTGGCGTATTCGCTGGGGATAACCCTTACCGGCCCCAACAATACCGCTTTCTCAGGACAGCGAAGGTCTCCTCCCATCACCTCCTGCATATGATTGGAAACCACCATGATTTGAATGGTTTCATCAATACGTTGGCTGCCAATGACCCGGGCCAGGTAAAGAAGACTATAAAAAGCGGAATATTGAGCATTCTCAAGCTTCTCATCGGTCAATTCCGCCGATTCATTTTCGTTGCTTACATTCCATAAATGAACAATCCATTGGGGCACCCGTTTTTCTTTGCACAGTTCCTCCAATAAGGTTTCAAAGTGGAGTTCTGCCCGGGGGTCGAGACTGTAATGATGATCATCCTGTCGACTAAAACTTGTGCCTCTTGTCACAAAAATGATATCTACTCCTTCTTGTTCCAGGCTGTTTGCCAGGGCTGTGCCAAGTGCAGCACTCTGGTCCCGGTACTCACCCTCAGCGGAAAAAATAATACAGACATCCGGAAGTGACCCTTTAAACGCAAAGTCATTGTAATCCCCATAATCCACAAGATTGGAGCGCTTCCACGACGGTTGGTAAAACCAATCGGTTATGTCGGATTTTCTCACCGGCTGCCCGGCCCAAATTTCGCCAGTAGTGCCAAAAAAAGGTCGTGGATCGAGCCAATAGCACTCCCGCTCAAAGGGATAGGTGGGCAAAGGAACCAGGTATCTCTTCTCATGACAACCCGAGTGAAACTTTTTCCAGTCAATACTCTGGCGATAAAGCCACAATCGCCCAATTTGTCGAAGCAGGTAGCTTACATCCGATACTTCCTTTTGAGACGGGCGAATTAAATTGATTACCGGCTGGGGAGTATCATTATCAATATAGCGTTTTACCAATACCGTTAAATTACGACCCGGACCTATTTCGATAAATATCCACCGTTTTTCTTTTAACAACCGTTGGATTCCTTTGGAAAAACGGATGGTTTCCCGGAGATGACGAATCCAGTATTGGTGATCCACAGCATCTTCCGGGGTAATCCAATCACCTGTAATACCGGATATATATGGAACCTGGGGTTCATGCAAACGTATTTGCTTCAGTCGTTTCTCAAAGATTCCCACCGCATCATCCATTATCGACGTATGAACGGCTAAATTGACATTTATCCGCATGCACATCAACCGCTGCTGCTTCATTTTCTCTTCAAATCGCTCAATCGCTTCGACTTCCCCTGCCACAATGCAAGCGGGTTCATTCACGATGGCAATGGACAAACCGTCATCTAATAAAGGTCTTAATTCTTCTTCCGGCAGCGGCACACTCAACATGGCACCAATGGGTAATTCCTGCATTAACTGCCCCCGCAGAACCACCAGGGCCAGGGAATCTTCCAGGGAAAACACCCCTGCCATACAAGCAGCCGTGTACTCGCCAAAACTGTAACCGATCATGGCATCCGGGGTGATGCCCCAATGCATCAGCAATTTTGCCAGGGCATACTCAAAAGCAAAAATAACAGGCTGCGTGATTTCTGTTTGGTCAATTGCATAGAGCATAGGGCATGCAGCATGGGGAGAAGGGTAAAGAACCTCCTTTATATCACAATTCATCAAGGGTTTTAATATTTCAAAACACCGGTCCATTGCTTCACGGAATACCGGTTCTTTCTTATAAAGTTCCAGTCCCATGTTCACATACTGACTTCCCTGACCGGCAAACATAAATACCGTATACTGGATTTCTTCATTAGCGACCAGGCGTTGAACCACTGATGATGGGGAATCCGGGTTGGACAGGACTTCAATAGCCTCATCAATGGTGGAACAAACCAGGGCTTTGCGGTGAACAAAGGCTTTACGACCCACCTGCAGTGTATAAGCCACATCTGCCAAGGTTAGACCATGATTTACAGGATTAGCGGAATTAGCAAAATTTCTTTTGAGATACTCTACCAGGTTTTGGCTCATCTTTTCCAGTGCGGTTCCTGTTTTAGCAGAAAGAAGAAGCAATTGTGGACGCCCTGGGCCCTGCTCCCTGCTCCCTGCACCATCCGGCCATTCTTCCAACACCACATGGACATTGGTGCCGCCAATGCCAAACGAGCTGACTCCTGCTCGCAGCGTCCGGTTATTCATCCTTCCCCACTCCATCAATTGATTATTGACATAAAAGGGGATTTTTTCCAACTCCAACTCCGGGTTAGGAGAGGTAAAATGAAGTGTAGGGGGAATTAATCCATGGTTTAGGCACAAAACAGCTTTGATAAAACTTGCCACCCCGGCTGCAGCATCCAGGTGACCGATGTTGGTTTTGACAGCGCCAATGGGGCAGCGGTTATTGTTATCAGGAGTGCGATTCATCCCTTTTACCAGGGCTTTTATTTCAATAGGGTCTCCCAGGGTGGTTCCTGTACCGTGGGTCTCGATGTAGCCAATACTATCGGGGTCCACTTCTGACACCTGGTAGGCGGCACGAATCACTTCGGCCTGGCCTTCCACGCTGGGGGCGGTATATCCTACTTTTCGTTTACCATCATTATTCACGGCTGAGCCCTTGATCACTGCATAGATATGATTCCCTCC
>WVZO01000669.1:3313-3810 GCA_011772425.1 Candidatus Aminicenantota bacterium | reverse complement strand
ACTCCCCCTGCCAATGCCATATCGCATTCTCCTCCCAACAATTCCCGGCATGCCTTGTGAATTGCCAGCAGTGAAGTGGAACATGCCGAATACACCGCAGCACTGGGGCCAGTCAAATTCAATTGATACGAAAGTCGTGAACATAATAAATCTTTATTACTCAATAGGGATCCGACAAATTTGCTGCCAATGGTACCTGCAGCCATTCTTGCAGTCCTTGAAGCAAGGGACCTCCACTGGAGATTATCCGACGCCCCAAAATAGACGCCGATTAGTCCTTCATAGGTTTCCGGGTCACATCCGGCATCTTCCAATGCTTCCCAGGCACATTCATGGAGAAACCGCATCTGGGGGTCCATGGTGGTTGCTTCCGAAGGAGTGTAACCAAAAAAGACGGCATCAAAATACTCGGTATCATCAAGGTATCCCCTGGCTTTGACAAAGTTGGAATTTTCCAGGAAAATGGAATCCAATCCTACCGCTTTCAATTCTTCATC
>WVZO01000669.1:0-3185 GCA_011772425.1 Candidatus Aminicenantota bacterium | reverse complement strand
ACCTCCTTTACTCGAGCATTGATTTTTATAATATCAATGGAATTCCCACCCAATTCAAAGATATTAGTTTCAACTCCTATTTCTTCTACTTCCATCACCTGCTTCCAGATAGCCACGATCATTTTTTCCTGGTCATTTTGAGGAGCAACATACCGGTCAACTTGGCTTTCAATGCTGACTTCAGGCGAAGGTAATGCTTTCCGGTCTATTTTTCCATTGGGAGTCAGCGGCAGCTTTTCCAATTGAACAAAATATGCCGGGATCATGTAACCGGGGAGTTGACGCGAAAGATGGTCTCTTAACTGCGCAGCAGTCACTGAACCCGGAGAATGCAGCACAGTGTAGGCACACAGGTAATTAGCGGAAATATCACCATCACCCTCACCACATATCACCACTGCTTCCTTAACTTGCTCATGCATTAACAACTGGTTCTCGATTTCCCCCAACTCAACCCGGTATCCCCGGATTTTAACCTGGTGATCGATGCGGCCCAGGTATTCCATCTCCATCTCACCACTTGCACTTGCAAAGAATCTTGCCAGATCACCGGATTTATAAAGCCTCTCTTCCGGTTTACAGGGATTCGCTGCAAACTTCTCCCCTGTCAATTCCGGTCGATTCAAATAGCCCCTGGCTACTCCATCACCACCAACACACAACTCACCTGCCACACCCGGAGGCTGCAATTTCAAATGTTTATCCATAATATAGGTACTTAAAGTGGGTATGGGCTTACCAATATTACTTTCGTTTAACAGGATTTCCCTGTTGGTAATCTCTTTAAAGGTAACATGTACCGTGGTCTCTGTGATTCCATACATATTAACCAGCCTGGTCCGGGGATATCTTTCCTTCCACTCTTTTAATCGTGCCGGAGCTAACGCCTCACCCCCAAAAATAACATACCTGAGACTCAATAATTGAGAAGCATCCGTTAATGCTTCATCGCTGAGATGGTAAAAGGCACCCGGGGTCTGGTTTAAAACAGTCACCCCTTCCTTTTTCAACAGCCCCAGGAACTCGCTGGGGTCCCTGGAGGTCATTTGTGGAACAATAATTAATCGTCCACCATACACCAGGGCGCCCCACATTTCCCAAACGGAAAAATCAAAACAGTATGAATGAAACATGGTCCAGACGTCAGTGGGTCCAAAATCAAATTGGAATNNCCGGTGGTCCCGGAGGTGTAGATGATGTAAGCCATGTTAGCGGAACTAACATGGCTTAAGGTTGAGGTTGAGGTTGAGGTTGAGGAAGATGGTAACTCCGAGATATCGATTAATTCGATTGATTCCTTCTCTTCCTTAACCTTAACCTCAACCTTAACCTGAGCCGCTGGCGCAGCCAGCAAGAACTCTGCATTGCTGTCCTTTAACATGTAATCAATGCGTTCCCGGGGGTAATCCGGGTCGATAGGTAAATAGGCACCTCCTGCTTTTAAAATACCAATAATTCCTATGATCATTTCAATGGATCGCTCCATCATAATTGCCACAATGGTATCGGCCACCACACCTCTTTCCCTTAACAAATAGGCCGATTGATTGGATTTCTCGTTTAATTCTTTATAGGTTAAATGAACGTTAACATTTAAGGGCACAGTGCCCTGTGCCCCTACAAATTGCTCTACGCCAATCACGGCCGTATGGCCGGGGGTCCTGGCTGCCTGTTCCTCGAATAACTGTTGCATGGTTTTGTTTGCAGGATAATCTGCCGCTGTATCGTTAAAATCATATAATATCAATTGTTTCTCTTCCGGCGATATTATCTCGATTTCCCCTAATCGGACCTCCGGGTTCTCAACCACCCGGTATACCAACTTCTTGAAATAACCGATAAATCGTTCAATGGTTTGGGGCTTAAACAGTTTTTGGCAATAATTTAAATCAAAAAAGAGCCCGCTGCCAACCTCCACGGCTGTTAGTTGAAGATCGAATTTAGAAGTACCAGCCTGGTGATTAGAAGCTTGCCGGGGTTCGGTCCTGTGAATTTCACTTTTATATTCGGTGTGGTTCAATAGATTAAATACTACATCAAATACAGGATTTCTGCTGGTATCCCTATTTACCTCCACGTTATCTACCAGGTCTTCAAAGGGATACTCCTGGTTCTCATATGCTTCAATGGTATTTTGTTTGACCTCATGTAAAAAGCGTGCAAAGGTTTTTTCTCCTGTGGGGTAACTTCTCAGGGGTAACGTATTGACAAACATTCCAATAATGTTGTTGAGATGGACATGCTTCCTGGCTGCGATGGGAGTTCCGATAACGATGTCTTCCTGGCCGCTGAGTTTAGAAAGAAATACGTTAAATATAGAGAGTAACAGCATAAAAATCGTTACATCAAATGTTTCTGCCATCGCTCGCAAACCCTCTACCTGGTATTCTTCCAGCCAAAAATCCACTTTACTGCCGGCAAAACTCTGGATTAACGGCCTTGGATAATCAATAGGCAAATCAAGTACAGGAGATTCTTCTGCAAAGGTCTTCAACCAGTACTCTTCTTGCTTTTTTACCGCTGCTTTCCGTGTTTCACTATTTTGCCACTCCGAATAATCTTTATACTGGAGTCGCAGCGGTTCCGGCTCCTCACCGGCGTACAGCTTCATAAATTCGCCTATCAGTATTTCCTGGGAAGTTCCGTCCGTGATAATATGATGCATATCGATAAGAAAGATGAATTTCCCTTTTCCTGTTTTTATTAATTCCACCCGCAGCAATGGTGCTTGAGACAAATCAAAAGGCTGAACAAAATGTTCATGCACAGATCCAGGCGAACGAGTTTCTTCCTCAACCTTAACCTTAACCTCAACCTTATCATGAATCCTCTGTACCGGTTCCTCATCCACCATGTGAAAGCTGGTTCGTAAACTTTCATGATGATCAATCAACTGTCTGAGTACCGATTCGAGTCTTTTTTTATTGACATCGGAGTCAAAAGAAATACTCATGGATATATTGTACGCCGTGGTTTCCGGCACCATTTGCTGGATAAAATATAAACGTTTCTGGGCCGAAGATAATGCATAATACTCCTTCTGCTCTACCGGTTCTATCGCTGCATATTCATCACCCCGCCGCGCTTTGCGTAAAAATTGAATGATGGCTTGCTTATGTTCTTTTAATTGCACCAACAATTCAGGCGTCAGTTTTCCTTTGGGAGCATGAATTTTTAATTGACCA
>WVZO01000524.1:1898-4122 GCA_011772425.1 Candidatus Aminicenantota bacterium | reverse complement strand
GTACTGGTTCCCTCTCATTAACGCAACCATTTTACTCCTCATTTTGCATCCAATTTACTCACTCCTGGAATTTTTTTATGCCATAATAGGGGCAGATCGTCAGGTTGGCGATCAACGAAGTGTGAAATGTGGTGTGTAAGGGTTTTGAAAGTTTACCCGGGAAAACTTTTGATAATACTATAGAAAGAAAAAGGAGGAAACATGAAACAAGTAAACGTTTATTTTAATTTTGTCAGGAACCAATTTATTGGTGTGAAGGAATTCAGTTTAGAAGGGAAAGAGATTTGCTTAGACGAATACAAGAAACCAGACAACGATTTTTCCTATGAAGGAGAAATTAAAGGGCTTCTTGTAGTGGGAGATTTTGAAGTATTAGTGAATTGCCGGGGACAGAATGGCTTC
Organism: Candidatus Aminicenantota bacterium; assembly: GCA_011772425.1. Taxonomy (GTDB): domain Bacteria; phylum Acidobacteriota; class Aminicenantia; order UBA2199; family UBA2199; genus JAKAGC01. The sequence goes on along the minus strand of WVZO01000524.1, from coordinate 3,720 downwards.
ACCTGGAGTGTTGAAATAAAAATAGACGGTAAGCCGTTGACAAAAGAACCCATTACAGGAAAAATAGGTAGGAGAGGTATTTCCATTCACTATGAGAGCTACCCACTTCCTGGGGAGGAGAGTTAAAATGAAAAATAAAAACCTTTTGCTGATGTTTATATTGCTGGTTGGAATCGGTTTTACTATCCAGGCCCAGGTTGTTAGTCAGGATGCGGAAGGGAAAAGCACCATTGTTTTCCCCGGTGGGGTTATAGGAATCGAACCCGGGAAAACAGCCCTGACTTTTAACTTCATGAACATTCAGGATATATCAAAAAACAAAGGATTTCTCTGGGGAATAACCGCCAGGGCAGAGAATAAGTCGGGCATAGGTAAACTATTTGATTCTGGTAAAGTGGCCCCAGGGGGTTTGGTTTTGGTGACGTTTGCATACTATGAGTCATCAGAATCTTACGTTGATATGGCGATTGGAGAGGACCCAAATGAAACGAATTTACGAACATTAAAAAAGCAGGAGCTAAATAATCTGAAAAAACAAAAAAAGAAAGTACAAACAGAAAAAAAACAGTTGTTGGCACAAATTTCTAAAGAGAAGTTTTCAAAACAGTTCGACGAATCATTAATGGAAGTTTCCGATGTTGACAAAAAAGCATTACATGGACTAAGAAAACAATACTGGATGGATACCGATGTCTTAGAAAATAAATTAATAGACTTGAGAAACAAATCTACCAATCCTAAATTACAAGTTGCTGTTGATAACATCATCAGAAAAGTCAAACAACTGTTGTCCCAATTGAAAAACAAGGAGAAAGAACTGGTAGAGATAACCAAACAGCTAGCGTCCATTAAGAGCAAAGGATGGTATGAGCGTTGGGTGTTGTTTACTCGCATCGGTGGCAGTGCTGGTAAGTTTAAATCGTATACCCCCTCCGAAAGTTCTGCTCTCAAAGATCATTTTAAAGACATAGATTACAGCAGTCTTTCCTTCCAAATTGGCATGAATATGCAATTGGGAGGTGGACTGTTACTGGGCTTTGCCGCTGGTTTCCAGGAGGCCAACAATTTGGCAAACCTATCAAAACAGGAATTCATCCTTAATACCACCCAGACTTCGGAGAATCAAAAATTGGTGGAAGAGGAAAAAATCATTGCATATTCTGGTGATTTCCAGGAATTTGACCGCCTCGACATCGATTCGGATATAGTCAGCTTCGTTAAAGTAGGAAAATCTCATGTGATGGCCCCTTATGGTTATTTCAGGTGGAGAATTCCGCTGGGAGCCGGGCATTCCTTTCCCAATACCATGAATGTCGGTATCGGAGCTAACTTTTTTACTGATAAAGGGAAACACCTGGGCGGACTTTTCCTGGAATTACCGGATATCACAAACGAATTGGAGGAAGACCGGAAGTTATTGAATCGGTTAACACTTGGAATTACATTAAGAATCTCTTTTTCCAAAAGCAATTCATGGATTCCTTGGTTTAAGTAGGAGAAATAAATGGAGTCGCATCTCAACATTCTACATTAGACGCCTGTTGTCAAATGATGAGATGTTGAGACGCGCCCTCCCTTTACTTCTTAGGAGTACTATTTGTAATTTGTGATTTGTTATTTGGAATTTCCAGCCGGGTGCTTTTGGTTTTAGCCCCGGCTGGTTTAGGAGGTTATAAAATGCCGGAGGGTATTGATATGACAGTTCGAAACAATCTGGCCACGGAAAAACGGGACCTGAATGTCTACCATCACGCTACCAGGAGCGCTTATATGATCAGTCACAACAATTCCATTACTATTCCCCTGGGAACAATTGAAGATG
>WVZO01000524.1:0-1850 GCA_011772425.1 Candidatus Aminicenantota bacterium | reverse complement strand
ATGGCAATTGAAAATAACGCGGCCATCCGGGCATGTTCACACTCCAATCGAGGATTATGTAATCATAGGTGATGAAGAGTATGAACCGGATGAAGGTTTGAAAAGATAAAAAATCAATTTGGAGTTTGGAGGGAAAAAATGGTGAGACACTGCCCCCTTAGTATTAGGAGGAGACGAAATGGACATTATGCAATCAATTGAAGATATTTTCGGGGTCTTTGGAGTCGGGATATTTGCCCTGTTGTGCATATATACGTTATACGGCGTTGCTTCCTGTAAAATCGATTCCATAATAAAATTTTACAAATATTTCCTGCCAACAACTTCAGCAAAAACGACTTTGCATTCAGGTGTTTACATTGCTGTGGCTGGTATTTTCATTTTCGGTTTTGGGCTTATCGTCCAGGATACTGCCGATAAGTATACCGATACCACTGTTTCCGGCAAAAAAAATCCCAGGAAAAAGGGTCAGGCAAAAAATCCTATTTCACCATTTTCACCCTTTTTGGCCACCATTTCCAGGTAGGGGGAGGGTATGCCTTTCAGAAAATGATCAAACCAATCCAATATCATTTTATAATATAATTTACAGTGCACCGGTTGGCGAACGCCGTGCCCTTCATCCAGGAACCAGACATAGACATTGGGGACCTTTTTCTTCTGTAAGGAAAACATAAGACTTGAAAAATACAGATGTTATGCATATAATATATGTATGAAGGACGTTAATTGGAATAATGAAAAAAACGACTGGTTAAGAAAAGAAAGAGGAATTTCATTTGAAATCGTGCGGTATTATATTGAAAATGGGGAATATGTCGATATCATAGAGCACCCACAGAAAGAAAGATACCCAAACCAAAGGATTTTTGTCCTTGATATTGAAGACTATATTTATTGTGTTCCCTTCGTGGAGAGTGAGACAGAGATATTTTTGAAGACAATATTCCCAAGCAGGCCCTTTACGAAAAAATATTTAAACAGGGAGATTTCACCAATGAAATATTATGATAAGAAGGAAAAAGAACTCATTGAATCTGTTGAAAGAGGTGAGTGGAAATCAATAGAAAACCTGGAAGAAGAAAAAAAAAGGTACAGCAAGATATTCAAAGCATCATCAAAAAAGAGCGAACGAGTAACAATAAACTTGACTCAAAAAGACCTAAAAGACCTTAAAATAAAGGCGAGTATTGAGGGCTTGCCTTACCAAACACTAATAGGAAGTGTGTTGCATAAATACGTCACAGGAAAACTTGTAGAAAAAAGTGCTTGAATACGTTCCCCTATAGGACATTCTTGCATGTCCTCGTTTTTGTTTTAGATACAGCGTCAGGAAACCGCCATTCGGCAATTAACAAAGACCAACCGGCACCTGGAATTCAGCAATTGGGGTATTATTTACCTGGTACCTTTTCCATTTTCCATTCGTGGTGAAAAACAGTTTAAATATTACGTTTTCTTTTTCATCATTCATCATTTAGTGCTTTAGCATTTTCGCTGCCATTCGCTCAATTTCACCGGGAAAAACGCATTTTGCATTGAAATTACCCGTGATGCAACATTTGTGCTGATTTTCTCTCATTAACGCAACCATTTTACCCCCCATTTTGCATCCGATTTACTCACTTGCAAATCATTTTTATACTATAATAGGGGCAGATCGTCAGGTAGGCGATCGATGAAGTGTGATATGTGGTGTGTAAGGGTTTTGAAAGTTTACCCAGGAAAACTTTTTAAAATTAAAAAGTATCTAATGGAGGTAAATTATGGGGTCAATTTTTGAAATTAACCTTTTAAGTATTAATCTTGCAGAAACCAATTTTAGTATCTATAAGGATCTGGGAGTCAAT
>WVZO01000349.1 GCA_011772425.1 Candidatus Aminicenantota bacterium | reverse complement strand
ATCCACAGAGAATTGGATATTGAAATTCCGTTGACAGAGATTTTTAAAAGTCCCACCATCCGAGGGTTATCAAAATACATCCCAGGTGTTGCCGAAAGCAAGTATATCCCCCTAGAACCGGCAGAAAAAAGGGAGTATTATCCCTTATCTTCGCTGCAAAAGCGATTTTACATATTGAATCAAATGAAAGGGGTTGGAACCTCTTATAATTTAGCAAATGTGATGACAGTAGAAGGCATGCTCCGTAGAAGCTGCCTGGAAGAAGCCTTTCAATTATTGAGCCACCGTCATGAAAGTCTGCGGACTTCTTTTGAGCTAAGGGAAGGGGAAGTGGTTCAGCGAATCCGTCCGGCTGCTGCGATCGATTTCTCCGTTGAATTTCAGGAAAAATATGAAAGTGAACTCTTTAGTGAAGAAGAAATTCAACAAATCATTAAGGCGTTTATAAAACCCTTTGATTTGAGTCAGCCGCCATTGTTACGGGTAAAACTCGTTAAGTTATCGTACCAGGAACACCTGTTATTTTTTGATATGCATCATATCATATCGGATGGTACATCCATGGGAATCCTGGTACGAGACCTGGTTTCATTTTACCAGGGCAAAAAGATATCGCTGCTGCGGCTGCAGTACAAAGATTTTTGCCAGTGGCAAAACAGTTGTGAAGGGCAGGCACTTATAAAGCAGCAGGAAGATTACTGGCTGGACCTTTTTAAAGGAGAAATTCCGCAATTGGCTCTTTTTACCGATTATAAGCGGCCTGCGGTTCAGAGTTTTGCCGGCGAAGCCATCTATTTTAGTCTGGAAAAAGAGATAAAGGAAAAGATTGACCGGTTGAAACGGGAGACAGGCGCAACATTGTACATGATTTTGTTGGCTGTCTATAATATATTGCTGTCCAAATACTCCGGGCAGGAAGATATTGTGGTGGGAACTCCCATCGCTGGCAGGCAGCATACGGATTTCGAGGATATCATCGGGTTATTTATCAATGCTCTTGCCATGCGAAATTTCCCCGGGGCGGAAAAAACCTTTCTCCAATTTCTAAAAGAAGTTAGAGAGAATACTCTGCAGGCTTTTCAGAACCAGCAGTATCCTTTTGGGCGTTTGCTTGAAAAATTGGGGCAAATGAAAGAAGTGAGCAGGAACCCTCTCTTTGATGTGGAGTTGGTGGTCCAAAATATGGAAACCCCGGAAGTCCGGTTGGAGGGATTGCGATTGGCCCCTTATGAATCTTATGCATCTCAAATAAGCCAGGTGGATGTTGCCTTATATGCAGCAGAATCCGAACCCGGGGACACCATTCATGCTAACATGCTTTATTGCAGCGCATTGTTTAAACGGGAGACCATTGAACGATTTATCGCCTCGTTTAAAGAGATCCTTTCCGCAGTATTGGAAAACAGGAATCTTCGGTTAAAGGATATTCATATTGTTCATGATTTTGCCGAGGTAGAATCAAGCGCATACCAGGATGAATCCGTGGATTTTGATTTTTAACCGTTTGAACTCTCCGTCCAGGTGGAATAAGTTAGGAGTAAAATAAAACCTGCCAGCGATATTAAAGGAGGCTCTCATGGCCAAAATCAAAAAATTGAGTCAGCAAGATATAGAAGATATCTTTGCCCTGACACCTCTCCAGGAGGGGATGCTATTTCATTATTTGCAAGATCCCAAAGGGGATCAATATTTTGAACAGTTATGTTTAAATATATCGGGTGGGATTGATATCGAGGTCTTTGAGCAGGCCTGGAATTCTGTTATCGATACCAACGAAATGTTACGAACAGTCTTTCGCTGGGAGAATGTAAAAAACCCCATACAAATTGTTTTGAAAGAATATCTTCTTCAGCCTCGATATTACGATTTTTCCGGTAAAGATAGAACTGAAAGGAAAATGTTATTGGATGAGATTAAAACCAGGGACAGGAATGAGAAATTCGATCTTCAGGATGTACCGTTTAGAGTCACGTTGGGTAAAACGAGCGAGAATCAATATGAGCTGATGGTCAGTCATCACCACATCCTCTACGATGGCTGGAGCAGCGGCATTATTTTGAAGGAATTTTTCACCACCTATAATGATCTGTTCAATCAAAAAAAGCCTGAAAAAGTAATTAAAAATAAATTTAAAGAGTTTGTCAAATGGCGGCAGCCCCCGGATACGGAGAAACAGGAAAAATTCTGGAAAGATTATTTAATGGGCTTTGACAGCAGGAGCGAATTTTCCATCAAAAAGTCAAAGGGAGATGGCCCGGATGAAGGGATCTATAGGGCAGAAAATTATCAGTTCAAGTTTGACAGGCATTTGCAAGGTAAATTGGAATCATTTGTCCGGGAGCAAAATATCACTGCGGCAGCATTGTTGTATGCTGCCTGGGGTATCCTGTTACAGAGATACAATGATCACGACGATGAACTTTTCGGCATCACCGTATCAGGGAGATCGGCAAAAGTTGAGGGCATCGAGCAAATGGTGGGACTGTTTATCAATACCCTTCCTTTTAGGGTGAAGTCGCGGTCTTATGAAGAAATAAGGGCTTTGTTGGGTAAAATACACGGCTCTTTGCAGTCATTAGGGGAATTTGAAATTACTTCCCTGCTTGATATTAAAGAATGCAGCGAACTGGATAACAGGGACGAGCCTTTTGATACCCTGGTGGTGGTGGAGAACTATCCACTGGCAAATGATCTGAAACAGAAGAGAGGTCCATTATCGGTGGATTCGTTTTCCATATTTGAAATGACTCATTATGACTTAACCTTGTTAGTACCGGTTTTTGATGAAATAGAGATCAACTTCATATACCCTGCAGGGCTTTTTGACCGGGAGACCATCCGGGACCTGGCCTGCCATTATCGAAATGTTGTTGAATATATAATCAGACATCCTGATGGCAAGGTAATTGAAATAGAAATGTTGTCGGCAGAGGAGAAAAATAAGCTCTTGCGGGAATTTAATAAAACCGAAGCCGAATTCCCGGCTGATAAAACCATTTATGAACTATTTGCCCACCAGGTAGAACGAACCCCGGATCATATTTCTGTTGTAGGGGAAGGTTTGCGATTGGATATTTGCCACATTTCTTATCAGGAATTAAATACCCGGGCCAACCAATTGGCAGGGTATCTAATCGAGAGGGGGGTAAAAGCGGATAGCATCGTTGGCATAATGTTGGAACGATCCATAGAGATGGTAATAGGTATAATGGGAATATTAAAGGCCGGGGGGGCCTATTTGCCCATTGACCCGGATTACCCACAGGAACGCATCGATTTCATGTTGAAAGACAGCGAAGCTCAAGTGCTGGTTATCACCAGCACTTTTGCCGGAGAAGTTGAGAAGTTAAGAAGTTGGGAAGTTGAGAAGGTCTTCCTGGAAGAGATTCTTGAAACTCCAGCAAGTTCCTCTCAACCTCTCAACCTCTCAACCTCTCAACTTCTTAGCTCATCAAATCTGGCCTACGTTATCTACACCTCCGGTTCTACCGGCAAACCCAAAGGGGTGCTGGTAGAGCAGCGGTCGGTAATCAACAGAATAAGATGGATGCAGAAAAAATATCCTTTAACAGGGGAGGATATCATTTTACAGAAAACCCCCTTTACATTTGATGTGTCAGTCTGGGAATTGTTCTGGTGGGCGTTTGCCGGCGCAAAAATCTATTTATTAACGCCAGGGGGTGAAAAAGACCCGGGGGTGATTGCGGATGCAGTAGAAAATGGCAAAGTAACGGTCATGCACTTTGTCCCTTCCATGTTACAGGTCATGTTGGAATTTGTTGAGAAAACCGGTATTCAACCCGGGTTAAAAAAGTTAAAACAGGTTTTTGCCAGCGGTGAGAAACTTGGAGTTCACCAGGTGGTAAAATTTAAAAATTTGTTATTCCGGCATAATAAGACCAAATTAACGAACCTGTATGGGCCTACAGAAGCCACGGTAGACGTATCGTATTTTGACTGCTGCCCGGGCACCACCATGGATATTGTGCCTATTGGAAAACCGATTGATAATATTGGATTGTATATTATGGATTATGCCGGACATTTACAGCCCATTGGTGTGCCGGGAGAATTATCCATATCCGGTGTAGGTCTGGCCCGGGGATACCTGAACAACCCGGGGTTAACCGCAGAAAGATTTGTTTTAGCTCATAGCTCATGGCTCATAGCTGATAGGAAAGAGAAGAAAGTAAGCAGTTTTGGAGAGCTCCCTATGAGCTATGAGCTATCAGCTATGAACTGCTTCTACAGAACCGGTGACCTGGCCTGCTGGCTTCCGGATGGGAACATCGAATTTTTGGGCAGGATTGACCACCAGGTCAAAATCAGGGGATATCGAATAGAGTTGGGGGAAATAGAGAGCCAATTGCTCCGGCATCATCAAATCAAAGAGGCATTGGTTATTGCCAGGGAAAATGAAGAGGGAGATAAATCTCTTTGTGCTTACATCGTTTCCCACCTGCCTGAGTCAAGTAATCCTTTGAATGTAACGGAATTGCGGGAATTTCTATCGAATTCTTTGCCGGATTATATGATCCCCGCCTTTTTTATGGAGGTAAAGGAAATACCGCTGACAGTCAACGGAAAAGTTGATCGAAAAGCCCTTCTGTCATTAGGTGTCAGCATGGAAAGCGGTAGGGAATATGCAGCTCCTGAAAGCGATTTGGAGAAAAAAATGACCGCCATCTGGCAGCAAGTATTGGGAGTGGAAAAGGTGGGAATAGATGACAACTTTTTTGATCTGGGAGGTAATTCTTTTTATATTATTCGCCTGGCCAGTCAATTGAAACAGGAATTTAAACGTGATTTCCCGGTAGTAACTTTATTTAGATATCCAACCGTTCGTTCTTTGCTAAAGTTTTTTCAGGCGGGAGATACCGGTGAGACGACAACAGCCAGAACTCAGACAGGGAAAGAGGATACGCATGCGGGTGCAGATGGGGAAATGGGAGTGGAAATAGGCGTGATCGGCATGGCGGGCCGTTTCCCCGGGGCCAAAAACATCGATGAATTCTGGAAAAACTTAAAGAATGGAATCGAATCCATTACTTTTTTTACAGATGAAGAGGTGGCGGAAGCAGAGGGGAAAAATTGGTTGGCCCGTAACCCAAATTATGTAAAGGCAAAAGGTGTCCTGGAAGGTAGTGAATATTTTGATTCAACCTTTTTCAGCTACATTAAGAATGAAGCCGCAGTAATGGATCCGCAAGTGCGGGTTTTTCACGAATGCTGCTGGGAAGCCCTGGAGCATGCCGGCTATGTCCCGGACAACTATGAAGGTAAAATTGGGCTTTTTGCCGGTGCTACACCAAATTTTTATTGGGAAGCGCTGACCATGTTGTCCGGGGGGAAAACCGACAGCTTCTTAGAACTGTGGGATGCCCTGCAATTTTCGGAGAAAGATTATTTAACCACCCGCATCTCCTACAAACTCAATTTAAATGGACCGGCAGTTGCGGTGCAGACCGCATGTTCGACCTCATTGGTAGCCATTGATATGGCATGCCAGGGACTTTTGACCGGTAAATGTGATATAGCCCTGGCAGGAGGAGTATCCATTACCGTGCATGATAGGACCGGTTATCTTTATCAAGAAGGCATGATAATGTCCCCGGACGGACACTGCCGGGCTTTCGATGACCGGGCCAAAGGCACCGTGAATGGCAACGGCGCCGGTGTGGTGGTGCTGAAACGGCTGGGGGAGGCTGTTGGTGATAGAGATACGATTCATGCAGTGATTAAGGGTTCGGCAGTTAATAACGACGGCATTCGCAAAGTCGGATTTACGGCACCCAGCGTTGAAGGCCAGGCTGAAGTCATCCGGGCTGCCATGGAGATGGCCCGGGTAAATCCTGAAAGTATCAGTTGTGTAGAAACCCACGGCACCGGCACAATCCTTGGAGATCCCATTGAAATGGAAGGTCTAAAACTTGCATTTAATATTAAGCAGAGAGGTTTTTGCGCGATTGGTTCTGTTAAGACCAATATCGGTCACTTAGATGCTGCTGCCGGCGTTGCCGGGTTTATCAAGACGGTATTGGCACTAAAGCACCGGTGCATTCCCCCTATTTTGAATTTTAAAACTCCCAATGCGAAGATTGATTTCGAAAATAGCCCCTTCTATGTCAATACAGGATTAAAAGATTGGAAGAATGATAAATATCCGCTGCGGGCCGGGATCAATTCTTTTGGTTTCGGAGGTACAAACGCCCATGTGATTTTAGAGGAATGGCCTGGAGATAGAAGGTCAGAAGGGCAGGGGACAGGAGGTCAGAAGAACGACGGAGAGAAGGTTAACAGCCCCCAATTAATTATCCTATCTGCCAAAACAGGAACTGCCCTGGATAAAATGACCGAGAACCTGGCGAAATATTTAAAAGAAAATCATGATAATCCTGAAAATCCTGCAAATCCTGGTGCAAATTCGGGTTTTAACCTGGCAAATGCGGCCTATACCCTGCAGGTGGGAAGAAAAGCCTTTGAATACAGGAGAATGCTGGTGTGTTCGCATGTAGATGAGGCCGTTCATATCCTCTCCTCGTTGGATGCGGAAAAATTGCAGTCATTTGTTGCCAGGAAGGAAGATAGACCTGTGGTCTTTATGTTTCCTGGCCAGGGAAGCCAGTACGTGGGTATGGCACGGGGATTGTATGAAAACGAACCCGTATTTCGCCGGGAAATAGACCGCTGCTTTGAGACCCCCATGCTGGGGGACCCCATAAAAAAAATTCTTTATCCACCTGAGACTGGTGACTTGCACCTGTTACCTGATATAAACCGGACCGAAATCGCCCAGCCGGTGATTTTTATCATCGAATATGCCCTGGCCAGATTATTAATGGAGTGGGGAATCATGCCTTATGCCATGATTGGGCACAGCATCGGTGAATATACGGCCGCCTGTCTGTCCGGTGTTTTTTCTCTCGAAAATGCACTGGAGTTAGTAACGTTGAGAGGAAGGTTGATGCAGCAGATGCCAGCCGGCTCTATGTTGAGTGTTCCCTTACCTGAACAGGAGATTAGACCCCTCCTGGATCGGGATATATCGCTGGCAGCAGTGAATACTCCTGGCAGTTGCGTTGTTTCAGGAACCCATCAAGCAATAGATGCCTTTGCTGAACAATTGATGGAGAAAGAGATAAAGACCAGACGTCTCCACACATCCCATGCCTTTCATTCCCCCATGATGGACCCTGTTTTAGATGAATTTGAAAAAAAGGTGAGGCAAATCAAAATGGAAGAGCCGCAAATTCCCTACATTTCCAATTTGTCGGGTAATTGGATTACCATCAAAGGGGTGACCGATCCCCTTTACTGGCCAATGCATCTGCGCCGGACAGTCCGTTTTGCCGATGGTTTACAGGTTTTATTAAACAAGCGGGATTTAATTTTGCTGGAGGTAGGACCGGGCAGTGCCCTGAGTACTTTTACCCGGCAGCATCCGGCAAGGGAAGCCGGTCACCTGGTCCTGGACCTTGTCCGGCATGTGAAGGAGGAGGTGGACGATAATGAATTCCTGCTGAGAAAACTGGGCCAATTGTGGCTGTATGGAAAAGAACCGGATTGGCGGAAATTTTATCCGGGAGAGAAGAGGCAGCGAATACCTTTACCCTCATATCCCTTTGAGAGTAAGCACTGTGTGATAGATAAGAACCAATTCGAGAAGGTTAACAATACTTTTTTCGAAAGTTTACAATCTCCAAAAAAGACAGATATTTCAGATTGGTTCTATATTCCATCGTGGAAGAGGCGTCCCCTTGTTTTTGGGAATTTACAGGCAAGAGAGAAACCGGGTAAATCCTGTTGGCTGCTGTTTATTAATGAGGGTAGTATGGTCAGGCAAATGGTAAGGCAGTTGAAAATGGACGGTTACCATGTCATTACCGTGAGTATAGGCCCTGGATTTTCCCTTGAAGATGCGGATGAATATACATATACCATCAATCCACGGCAGGATCAAGATTACGAAGCCTTGTTCAATGATCTCCGCTTAAAGGGAAAGACCCCGCATAAGATTATTCATCTATGGAATGTGAGGGAGGGTGACGAAGGAGAACCGGGAATTGAAGCGATTGAAAAATCCCTTGACCTGGGATTTTTCAGTTTAATCTTCCTGGTCCGGGAATTGGGTATGCCCGAGGGCATGGATGCAGTTGAAATCGATGTTTTGACAAACAATATGCAGGAGGTGACAGGAGGGGATTTATTGTGCCCCTTAAAGGCAGCGCTGTTAGGAGCATTAAAGGTAATTCCCCATGAATATCCCCGGGTGAAATACCGCAGTATCGATATTGAGCTGTCGGAACCGGGAAGCCAGCAGGAGAAGAGACTGGTGGGCCAGGTGGTGGAAGAAATTAGTGAGGAATCAACAGATTCGGTTGTTGCCTACCGGAATGGCATCCGTTGGGTACAGACCTTTGAACCTGTCCGCTTAGATGAAACCTTTAACGGTACGTCGCGGTTAAGGGAAAAGGGGGTATACCTGATCAGTGGGGGTCTCGGTAGTATGGGACTTGTACTGGCAAAACATCTTTCCCGGAGCGTAAAAGCAAGATTGGTATTGCTTTCCCGTTCACCCTTACCTGGAAGGGAGCGCTGGGAGGAGTGGCTCTCCAGCCGCGACACCGAGGACCGGGTGAGCCGAAAAATCCGGCAGTTACAGGAAATAGAAGAGCTTGGGGCCGAGATTATGGTTGTTGCTGCCGACGTTTCAGACCAGGAGCAAATAAAAGAAGCAGTCCGGCAAATACAGGACCGTTTTGGCCGGCTCGACGGCGTTATCCATGCTGCCGGGGTTGCCGATCAAGGCGGAGTCATCCAGAGAAGAACCAGGGAAACGACTGAGCCTGTTTTAGCAGCCAAAATGAAGGGCACACTGCTGTTAGATAGACTTATAAAAGATTTTGCTCCTGATTTTTTTATACTCTGTTCATCCATTACTTCAGTCCTGGGTAACTTTTCCGAGGTGGGGTATGCAGCAGCCAATGCCTTCCTGGATGCTTTTGCCCAATTTCGGAATTCCCGGGATGGAGTTTTCACCCTATCTATTAACTGGGATACCTGGCAGGAGGTGGGTATGGCAGTGGAGGCGGTGGAGAGGTTGGCCGGCAGTTTGGATATTTCTTTGGACGAGGGAATATTATCGGCAGAAGGTGTAGAGGTCTGGAACCGCGCCCTGGGATCAAACTTATCCAGGGTTGTGGTATCTACCATTGACCTGGAGTCCAGGCAGGAGAGGGTAAACACTAAACAACCTGATGGAGCTTCGCTGCTTGAAGCGTTTTTAGAAACGGCAAAACCCGGGACACTGCATCAGCGCCCGGAGATGACCACTGCCTATGTCCCTCCTGGGAATGATACCGAGAAAAAACTTGCTCAAATATGGCAGGAATTTTTTGGTATTGAACAGATCGGCATTCATGATAGTTTTTTTGAATTAGGAGGAGATTCCCTGAAAGCCGCGGTTGTTTCCGCAAAAATTCACCAGGTTTTAAATACCCAGGTATCGTTAAAACATTTTTTTGCCTTTCCCACCATAAAGGGATTGGCTTCGTATATTTATGAGGATCAGGGCAGCGCATATTCTTCGATAGAGTGTGTAGAAAAGAAGGATTATTATCTCCTCGCTTCGGCCCAAGAGCGGATGTTTATATTGAATCAACTGGATAAAGAGGGTATTGGCTATAATATTCCCACCATATGTGAGCTGGAAGGACGCCTGGATGTAGAAAAAGTCACTGCTGTGTTTAAAAAGCTCATAAGGAGCCAGGAGAGTTTGAGAACTTCGTTTTACCAGGTAGATGGAGAAACGGTGCAGAAGGTACATGATCATGTGGAATTCAAGATAGAATATTATGATATGACTGAGATAGAGGAAAAGGCAGCGGATACCGTTAACAATTTCATCAGGCCGTTTGATTTATCCCGGGCACCGCTGCTGCGGGTGGGGTTGATTCGGCAGGCAGATGTTCGGCATCTCCTGCTGCTGGACATGCATCACATCATTGCCGATGGGTCGTCTATGGGAATACTGGTGGAAGGATTGATGAAGCTGTATGAAGGAGGAGAATTACCTGACTTAAAGCTCACTTATAAAGATTATGTAGAGTGGCTGAGGAATGAACAAAATAGTACCGCAGTCCGGGAACAGGAAAAATATTGGCTCGAGGAGTTGAAGGGTCCGCTGCCGGTATTGAACCTGCCGTTAGATTTTCCCAGGCCCCCGCTGCAGACGTTTGAGGGTCGGCAAGAACACTTTGAACTGGGAGCAGGCGAGACCCGCTCCTTAAAAAAATTGGCAAAAGAAGAGGATACCACACTCTATATGGTACTGCTTTCGATTTATACTATATTATTGGCCAAAATAAGCGGTCAGGAAGATATATTGATTGGTACACCCACAGCAGGCCGTAATCACGCCGACCTACAAAATTTGAATGGGATGTTTGTCAATACGGTTGTGTTGCGCAATTATCCTGGAGGTGAGAAGACGTATCGCCAATTCCTGGAGGAATTGAAGGAGCGGACATTGGCGGCTTTTGAGAACCAGGATTACCCCTTTGAAGATTTGCCGGAGCGTATTGGGGCGGCCAGGGATGTGAGTCGTAATCCCTTATTTGATGCAGCGTTCGTGCTGGAAAACATGCAAGTACCGGAGATCAAGATACCGGGCTTGAATTTGAAGCCTTATCCCTATGAAACAAGGATTGCCAAATTCGACATAACCCTATTTGCCTGGGAGGGGGAAGAGCGGCTGTTTTTTGTCTTTGAATACAGCACCCGGTTGTTTAAGGAGGAAACCATTACCAGGTTGATAGGGTATTTCAGGGAGATCGTAACGTTTGTCGTCGGAGATAGGAATATTAAACTGCAAGACATCGAAGTATCCCACCATTTATTAAGATCCAAACTCGACAATCCTTCTATGGAGTTGGCATTTTAGATTAAAATGTCTTTTGGCTGCATGGGTCATTTTTCCATTAAAAAGATAAATGGAGGTTCTTATGAACCAAAGAAGCATTTCTGATCGGTTACGCATCGCAGCCAGGCAGAATCCCAAAGAGGGGGAGTACTGGCTCAATAAATTAAAGGGCGCACCACTCATGAGTGGTTTCCCTTATAATCGAAAAAAAACAGACGTAATGAAACAGGATATCGCTTCGATTGAATTCATTTTTTCAGCAGATCTTTTTTCAAAGTTAATGAAATTAAGTAAAGGATCTGACTATACACTGAATCTTATATTACTTACGGGTGTGGTGGTATTACTTGGGAAATACACTGGCGAGAGAGATATTGTCGTGGGTGCTCCCATATACAAGCAAGAAATGGAGGGTGATTTCATCAA
>WVZO01000381.1 GCA_011772425.1 Candidatus Aminicenantota bacterium | reverse complement strand
AACAGTCAAAGGCGGCTGGGTCGTCAAAACCCCGATTAACCGGAAGAACACCCGGAAAAGAGAAAACCCCTCCCAATCTCACCCAGGAGATTCACCAAAACAACGGCAATCATCCTCACGGACTGGACAAGTATTTTCAAGTCTTGCCTCTTGTCGAAAACTTTTTGAATGAAACCGACCCACAACTTAAAAAGGATAACGGTATTTTCTTCACACCCTATCCTGTGGTCTCATTTATCGTTCGCTCCATCCATGAAATTCTTAAAGAGAAATTGGGTAAACCACTGGGCCTTGCTGACGAAACGGTAAAAATCCTTGACCCCGCTACGGGTACCGGTATATTTTTGGTCGCCACTGCCCGGCTGGCAATTGATGAAATGGCCCGAAAATATGGGAATGAAAAAGCGCACACTTTTGCTCGTCAATACATGCTGAACAACCTCTATGGAATTGAAAAAGAGATGTCTCTTTATGCGGTTTCCTGTTTGAAACTGGCCCACTTTTTTCAATCATTGAATCTGCGATTACATGCCAATGAGCGGTTTCATTTGTACTGGTCCAATGCCCTTGAGAACAGTACAGGAAACGTCCTTTTCAATGTCATATTGGGCAATCCTCCCTATTCGGGACACTCTTCCAATAAGAATAAATGGATTTTTGAAAAAATAAAGGACTACTACCCCGCCAATGAAAAGAATCTCAAATGGTTGCAGGACGATTATGTCAAATTCATCCGTTTTGCCCAGGAAAAGATTGATGAAAACGGCGAAGGTGTGGTTGGATTTATCACAAACAACGCTTACCTGGACAATCCCACTTTTCGGGGTATGCGGAAATCCCTTATTTGACGAAATTTACATCCTGAACCTTCACGGCAATGTCATGAAAAAGGAGAAATGCCCGGACGGCTCAAAAGATGAAAACATCTTCAATATCCGCCAGGGAGTGGGGATTACCTTCTTTATAAAAAAGAGAAGCCGGGAAAAAGATTGCAAGGTGTTCTATTCAGATGTTTGGGGGCTTCGAGAAGATAAATTCAGTTTCCTGGATTCAAACAATTTCAACCCCTTATAGCGCAGTTAATCTCTTCGCCCAACACAACCACCTCCTAATTACGGCACACTCACATATCCTTCTTTTCGCTACCGGTCAATCGGTTGAGCCAAAAGCAGGTAAACTCGTGTGCCAACCTTTTTCCCGGAGGTGGTTTATGTGTTGTTGGAACGAGATTTGAACCTGCTTTGCAGGATAGCGGAAATGCGCAGGGCACAAATAGTTGCTCTGGAAGAAAGACAAAAACGCTTCAAGAAGATGAGGGAATCGCTATGGTGAATAGGAGTATGGAACAGTTGTTTCCCCGGCACCTGATTAACATGTTCAGGGAGAAAGCTTTGGAAGAAGCAATGGAGGAGGAAAGGAGGGAGTACGTCCATGAACTCGAATGAGAGGAGGTTAGAGAATGATGGTAATAACGCAGTTGGAGTATGCCGGGCATCAATCCGGTAGATTTGGTTCTTTTTATTCACTTCTAAAGGGTAGCAATATAAAGTATTTAAAGCCTTCTGTCAAAAGTAGATATGAAGAAATTAAGAAGGAGAGGTAACTTGCCGGAATACAAAGGGCTTTGCTATGGGGAAAACCAAAACGGCGATTATGTTGTACTTCCCCACGGAGTTAATGATATTGATAGTCCTCATGCCCTTCACATTGCCTCTCCCAACAACAAAATGACCAATGCGGAAAAAGAAAAGAAAGCCAAAGATCATATTGATTTTATAACCACGCTTGATGAAGGTTATGATCACATCGCAGGAAAAGTTATCCACGAAAACACCGGTAAGGAGGGGCTTCAGAAACCAGCGACAACTGGTGCAATTCCGAAGGTTTCATGGTGGGTCAAGATTGTGAATGGAATCATTTATATTGCCGATACAATAGTCGCTCCTGATGGATTGTCCTATTTGCGTCCNNTGGATTGTCCTATTTGCGACCAAAACATGATGAATGGATGACAGCGACCCAGGAGCAGATTCAGCTTCTAAACCAGCTCCCCCTGATGAAAGTCATTTAAGCCTGAAATGAACACATAGAAAAAAATTGGGATTGGAAGCCCTATTCCCGCCTCCCAGAATAGGGCAGATTTTTTTTGGGTATTTCCCAGGTTTTCGGCTTAAGACTTTCGATTTCACCTTTAGAGAAATAACCCCATTCCTCTTCCAATCCCTGTACGAGGCCGAAATAGATAACATCATCCTGCACCTCTTTTCCGTCTGAAAGGATGCTGTCCTGTTTGTAAGCCTCCTCTGTGGCAAACCAATACCAGCCTGTGAACGACTCCCAACCCCGGATGACTTTTTGTCCATCAATGTAAAGGTCTTCTTCTCTTTCCTCGAATTTTGGCATCTTTATCACCTTATTTTTTTAAAACCAGCTTGCTAGTTCCGGTTCTTTTCCATCCTTAATGGCCCTTTCCACCAGGGCTTTAGCAACCTTGAATTCCGC
>WVZO01000282.1 GCA_011772425.1 Candidatus Aminicenantota bacterium | reverse complement strand
TGCCCAGGTACATTTCATCCAGCATTTTCCGGTGCTGGTTGACCCGTTCGGTATCGGTGTATACCTTGAGTTCCCGGCGAGCCGGATAGTTGCAGGAGGTAACCAACCGCCTCCGTCCCCTGACTTCCACTTCCACCACACACAACCGGCAAATACCGGTGGGTGTAAGGTCTTTGTGATGACAAAGCGTGGGGATCACAAATCCGGCTTTGCGAATCGGCTCCAAAAGAAACGAATCTTTGACAACACTAACCGTTTTTTTATCATTAATGGTGATTTCAATCTTCTTTGTTTCCGTGGCCATGGTTAATTTACCTCCACTGCATTAAATTTGCATACCTCATAACAAATCCCGCATTTGATACATGTTCCCGGGTCGATGGTGTGCAGTTCTTTTTTTACGCCGGAAATAGCATTAACCGGACACTGCCTGAAGCACACCTGGCACCCGGTACAATCCTCATTAATGCTGTATTGAATCAGCGGTTTACACACACCGCCCCGGCATTTTTCCTCTTTGATGTGCTCTTCATACTCCTCCCGGAAATAACGAATGGTACTAAGCACCGGGTTGGGCGCGGAACCGCCCAATTGACAGAGGCTGGCATCGATGATGGTTTTTGACGTTTCTTCCAGGAATTCGATGTCTCCTTCTTTGCCCTCGCCGCTGCATATGCGCCCCAGGATGTTTTGCAGGGCATAAAGACCTTCACGGCAGGGGGTGCATTTCCCACAGGATTCATCCACCAGGAATTCCACGAAATACCGGGCCACATCCACCATGCAGGTGCGGTCATCCATGACAATCATCCCCCCGGAACCCATCATGGAACCCGCTTCCGAAAGGGAGTCGAAATCCACTTTCATGTCCAGCAGCGACTCAGGAAGACAACCGCCGGAAGGACCACCGGTCTGCACAGCTTTGAATGTCCGGCCATCAGGTATACCACCGCCGATGTCCTCGATGATCTCCCGTAAGGTTATACCCATGGGCACTTCCACCAGCCCGGTGTTGCGGATGTCTCCTACCAGTGAAAATACTTTGGTGCCGGAAGAACCATTCCAGGGATTTTCACTGACATCACCGGTGCCAATGGAAGCAAACCATTCCGCACCTTTTTTAATAATCACCGGGATGTTGGCCCAGGTTTCCACGTTGTTTAATATGGTAGGTTTGTCGCGGTAGCCGTATTCCACGTTGTGGACATACTTGGCCCGGGGTTCCCCGGCCCGTCCCGACATGGATGCCATCAACGCGGTGGACTCGCCGCAAACAAACGCACCGGCTCCCCTGTGCACGTGTATGTCGAAAGAGAAATCCGATTCCAATATATTTTCACCCAGCAGACCGTATTTCCTGGCATCATCGATGGCTTTGTGCAGCCGTTCCCTTGCCAGGGGGTATTCTTTGCGGATATATATGTATCCATCCCTGGCTCCCACGGCATAAGCACCGATCAACAACCCTTCGATCACGGAATGGGGATCGGTTTCGATAATACTACGGTCCATATATGCACCCGGATCGCCTTCGTCGGCATTGCAAACGACATAAATGACCTCATCCCGTTCTTTCCTGGCTTTGAGACCGGATTCCCACTTGACACCGGCAGGGAACCCACCTCCGCCGCGGCCGCGGATACCTGACTTGATAACCTCTTTGATAATGCCTTCGGCATTGCTGTCTTCCAGCACTTTCTTTAACGACTGGTAACCTCCCCTGGCAATGTAATGGTCTATATTTTCCGGGTCAATTAAACCTTTATTCCGCAGCGCAATGAGCTGCTGCTTGGAAAAGAATTTGATCTCATCCATGCTGCGGTTGATTTCACCGGTCACCGGGTCTTTGTGCATCAGCCGCTCTACCGGCTTACCGCCCAGCAAATGAGACTCAACGATCTCTTCCACATCCTTTTCTTTCAGTTTCTGGTAAAAAACCCCTTCCGGCTGCACCACCACAATGGGTCCGGCAGCACAAAAACCATTACACCCGGTACCCACTGCCATATAATCGGTTTCGAGATTCTTTTCCCTGAGCAATAACTCCAGTTTATTTAAAATATCAAATCCCTTTGCAGAAACACAGCCGGTCCCGGTACACACCATCAACATGGCTTTATAACCGGAAAAAACCTTGTTCTGGGATTCTGCTATTTTTTTCAGGTCTTGTTTCTTTAGTCTAGTCATTGTTGCCTCTCCGTTCATTCATCTTCTTTTGAGCCTTTTTCATTGGTTTTTCCCAGGAGTTTAACCACATCTTTGGCACCCAGATTGCCGAAGACTTCCTCTCCCATTTTCACCACCGGCGCAATACTGCAAGCACCCAGACAGGCCACCGCTTCCAGTGAGTATTTCTTGTCCTTTGTGGTCTGACCGGCCTTGATGTCCAATTCCCGCTCAAACGCATCCAGGATTTTGGCTGCCCCCTTGACATGGCAGGTGGTTCCCAGGCAGACCTGGATGATGGTTTCCCCTTTCTCTTCCAGGCTGAAGGCTTTATAAAACGTGGCAATATGGTAAAGGTAAGCGTTGGGCGTGCCGGTTTTTGCCTGCAGCCGGTCCAGGGCGGTTGTGGAGATATGACGAAACCGGTCCTGGATGTCCTGCATCATTTCAATCACGTATTCGGGATCATTTGCCCATCGTTCAATAATGGCATCCAGTTCGGCAATTTCACCGTCACACTGGATGGAGATTTTTTTGGGAGAAATCCATTTGGCGACCTTGTTTTCCTCGATTCGCCAGGCAGGTGTAATGTCCCTGTTCTTGATGACCAGGGCTTTAAGGTTCTTGTTTCTAAACACCGTCCCCACACCACCGCGGCCGGCTTGTTTCATCCGGGCCACCTGTCGTCTCCAATCCCAGAAAGAAAAATTCAATACTCCCATGCGCACATGCTGAGCTCCCCGGCCCGCGGATACCACGGCAATGTTTCGCTTATCCAGGTCATCTTCCGCATACATTTCCGTCAATTCCTCCACCAAGACATGAGAATCAATGCTTTCCTCCGGTGCTTTCTCAATGGTAATTTTCTTATCGACTGCGTCAATAAAAATAATAGTCTCTTCTCTGGCTTTTCCCACTAAAACAAGAGCATCAAAGCCGGCAAATTTCAAAAAAGGGCCAAAAAAACCACCGACATTACAATCTATCACCGAATGGGTTAACGGAGAGATTGAAGTAACAATGGTCTTCCCCGAACCGGGAAAGGAAGTTGTTCCACCCAACGGACCCGAAGAAAAACACAAGGGGTTCTCGTGACTGTCCCATTTTGTATCTTTGTTGATTTCCCGGAACATCAACCAGAGATCAAACCCTTTTCCCCCGGTCCACAGGTCCTTCATCTGTTGGGTTACAGGAAGAATCGTAACTTCATTTTTATCCAGGTCGATCCTGAGGACCCGGTCTGAGTATCCCCTGTGGAGTTCTTTTATCTCAAAGGCAAATTTACACAGGACCTCATGAGCGTCGTGCATCTTGCCAAGATCAATATTTTCTACCGGCATATGAATAACCTCCTGAATTTAATGTAGACGTTTCAAAAGAAATTGATTTACGTTTACCCGTCCTTCCATCATACAACAGGCAACATACGATAACCAACATTCAATATACAACATTCGCTGTTCAAATCACTTTAACATATATTACGTATCATACCTTACACGCTAAATCGTATGCAGTGCATACTGCGCCTTCACGTCAATGTTTAGCCTACATGATAAACTCTTTAAGTGAATTTGTCAAGACAGTCCAGTTAAAATAAATGATGAATGATGAGTGATGCAGGCAGTGCACGTAAAAGGTATTTCATTTTTATCTGTTTTCCTCCTTTTCTATTAAAATTTCAATTTTATTCCTGGGTTCAGGGATCTTGTCCAGGGAATCCACCAACCCTTCGATAACATTGGAAAATACCTCTGTTACAAAGGGGTTGAGGGGAATATCCCGGTCGTTTACCAGCAAACGTACCCTGTTGGTTCTGGTTTGTCTAGCCATTATAGTCCTCCATAAAGTGAGTAATTTCTGCGATATCGTTGCGATTAAAATTGGGTATTGTGTTGGTTACCGGTTTATCCGACACGACTGCAATTAACGCTTCGATGGGAAATTTCAAGGTTTTATTTTGAGTGGAGTCAAAGACTTCGATCAGTGGGATGTCGTCCCTGCGCAATCCTTCAATCAGCAAGATATCGCAGTCAGCATATCGCGTTTCCAGGATGCCAAATACCTCCTGTTTGCTTGTGATTGATCTCATGGTCAGCATTTCTTTTGCGGCTGCCAGGCAGACTTCATCGGCACCAGCCTCAAGGAACTTAAACGTATCCGTCGATTCAGGCTCTACATAGTACTTGTGTGGAGCACCTTTGACAACGATAACTTTTTTATTTTTTAACTTAAAATGCTTTATTAATCGCGTTATCAATGTGGTTTTTCCACTTCCTGACCAGCCGGTAATTGAAAAAATTTTCATGAGTCTACATGATAATATATCACTCACGATTAGTCAATGCCAGCAGCAAGATTACAGCAATTCTAATTTTGAGAATTGCCAGGTTAAGGTTAAGGCTGAGGTTAAAGAAAACTACTGGAACTTTCCATATTCTCTGTGAGAACAGGTGATTTCAGGCAGTTTTTTTCTCCTCAACCTCAACCTCAACCTTTTTTTATTGATCTTTATTGTCGAATGTGATATATTTGAAAAAGATCAAGATTTCAGGAGGAACAAATGAAGAAAACATTGTTAATTCTTTTCGCTTTAGTCGTTGTCCTCGCACTGGTGGTGCACCCCGGATGCAAATCACAGAGAAACGATATCACAGGAACCTGGTTTTTTACATTAACATTTCCGGGAGAGACGTTCACAGAAACATATACCTTTGTGGGAACCAGACAAAGCGGTGAAGTCTACTGGGAAGGGGAGGCCCTGGGTACTTATTCCGTTATCGGCGACAATGTGAGTTTTACCCTGGATTATATCGATGTCGATGGGGATTATACTGTTGAGGTTTATGACGGGAGTTTTGTAGGGGATGACGAAATGATCGGATCTGTTACTGTTACGATTGAAGGGTATGGCTCGGCTTCTGGATCATGGATTGCAGAAAGGTAGTTGGGAGTAAATAGTTCACTTTTTTTATGAAAAGCTTTTGCGGGGGGTCCAGGGGGGTGGTTTTCTCGAAAAGAACTCCCCTGGCCGCCGGAGGCACAGGAGTTCCAGGATGGACAGTCTTAAATTTTTTAAGTTATTTATTTTTTAGTTTTTATGTCCATCCTGTAGATGAAAATATGGGTTAGTAGATCCGCACGGAGGGCAATGGGTTTTTCTGAGTGCCCGTGCGGTAGAAGAAATCGCCGTGAAGAGGCACCCTTTGGACGAAGGTTAACTATTCTTGTTTTACCAATAAGGATGCAACAAAAAAGTCAGATTGTCATGCACCGTGCACATTTTCCGTACATAAGCATAATCCGGGATTTGACAATTCCCTCTACATATATTATTATAGCCTCTACCACAGCGTGCTCCATGGGGTACGTGATAAAGGAAAAAGACCGGTATGCAGAACGAAGAACAACCTAAAACCTTTTACTTCCAGTGGCATGTGATCGAGACCTGCAATCTGCGCTGCGCCCACTGCTACCAACAAAGCTTCCATTCTAAAGACCTGCCGGATGATCAAATTATGAAAATCGCTCACATCATGGAGGAGACCCTGGAAAAATGGAAACGCAGCGGCAGGGTTTCACTGACCGGCGGCGAGCCTTTCCTGCGAAAGGATTTACTGTTAAAACTCCTGGATTTCTTCGAGAGGTCGGATCATTTCTATTGGGTGGGGATTTTGACCAACGGCACCTTAATCGATGAGCCCGCTGCCGATGCACTGCGGCCCTTTGTAAAATTAAAAGAAATCCAGGTCTCTATCGACGGTGCCGATGCCCGGGTACATGACGCCGTGCGCGGNNTCCTTAAGCAAAAAGGCTTTACCATCAGTATTATGTTTACTTTGCATAAACAAAACCAGGCAGAAGCCCTGCGCATGATCGACATGGCCGAAAAACTGGACGTGGACTTTTTGACCATCGAGCGCGTGTTGCCCAATAATGAAAAAGATATACAGGCTTTTTACCTGGAGCCTGGTCGATTGAAAGCGGTTTATGAATCGGTATACAGGAAGAAAACAGAGGTGGAAAAGCGTTCGAGTCTCAAGGTACGGGTTTCGCGGCCGCTGTGGTGCCTGGTGGATGAAAACGCCGGCGGGTTTTGCCCGGCGGGTTTTACCTCTCTTACCATTCTCCACGACGGAACACTCCTGCCCTGCCGCCGTCTGGAAATTCCCATCGGTAATGTCCTGGAAGAGGGAATTTTCAAACCCTGGTATACGTCGGAAGTGCTGTGGAAGTTAAGGAATAAGAATTTGCTGGGGGGCAAGTGCAGCGGCTGCCGATTCCTGGGCAATTGCGGCGGCTGCCGGGCCGTGGCCTATAAATTGACCGGCGATTTTATGGCGGAGGATCCCCAGTGCTGGAAAAATGGACCGCAATAAGATGCGCGGAGGTGATTGCATGGATGATTATGTCTATGAACTGGCGGGCGATTTCAGCCTCTTTAAAGGCGACTTTAAAGAAAAACGGTTCCAGTTGTTCAATATCACGGATGGAACCATCTACAAATTGAATGAAGTCTCTTACGATATGCTGTCCCTTTTCGATGGGGAAAAAAATGTAAAAGAAGTTGTCAACGAGCTGAAAAAATTNNGTATGGTAGCGGAATGGGCAGCTAAGAAAATTTTAATTAAGAAGGAGTTAAAATGAACAAAGAAAAACGAGATGCCGTGAACGCCAGCCGGAAGAAAACCTATGAGACGCCGGTGTTCCAGGAGGAGAAAGGCATGGATTTCCCCGAGGAAATCTGGGAAGAGTTCAACGGTGGGAATTGGTGTTTCGGCTGCTCCAATTGCAACTGTAACTGATGGAAGAAAGTCGATTTAGACATACAAGGGACGAAGTAAAAGGCTTTCGAGGTTCAGGCAAAAAAGAATACAGGTAAGTAGAGAACGTGCTGGCGAAGAAAATCGGGGGAAATTGGCATAAAGTCGATACATGGAAAGGGTTTATTGTCGGATACAAATCCGGCGGTATCGTTATCGTTAATCCTGATTCACCTCACTTAGACGAGTTCTATCTTCCTCTATATCAATTTTCGGATTTCATAATTGAAAACGATTGTCTATTTATCCGGGATAAGCAGGGGGATGTTTCCCGGTTGGACCTGGCTGCCATGGAAAAAACCGGTTCTCTTCCTCCTCTTGAGAAATATCCCGGTTTCTCCTTCAAAGAAAAGGAGCAGCCGGAATTTGTTAACCGTTTAAAGGAATTAATCGGGGAGCCGCTTGCNNCGGGGAGCCGCTTGCCGTGGATGGAAATGAAAATGTTATTGCCGCGGCTTACCAGCAGAAGGGCATTGATTTTTTTCAAACCAATACGTTTGAAAAAATTGCTCATTTTGATTTTCCCGGTTACTCGTTTATCGACGACATCAAGCTCCGGGGGGACCGGGTTTACATTGCCGATGTGTTCGGGCTGCGCATACTGGATATTTCGGATTTGAGTCACCCGGTATTGGATGACCGGTTTACGGTTTCTAAGGGGTGGCCCAAAGATATTGCGGTTTATAAGCATTATATCCTGACGGCAGATGTCCTGGGGATTAAGATTTACGATAAGGACCGGGATTTTGCACTGGTGGGAAAAGTGGAGTCCAACCGGAACAGGATTGCCAGAGTGGTGACAGAGGGAGATTATGCTTTTTTGTCCTGCGAGGCCGTGGGATTGAAAATTGCCGATCTCTCGAATATCGAGAATCCCCGGTTGGTGAGCGGTATTGTGCTGCCCAAAGGGGTATGGGATTGTGCGGTTTTCAGGGAGCATGCCTACCTGGCCGCCTATACCGGCGGACTTTTAAAAATAGATTGCTCTGATATTAAAAATTTAAAGCAGGTTGCCTGTTATCAAGAAGGAAAAGAGATCATCGGCGTTTTTGTCAATGAACGGGCGGTGTTTACGGCCTGTTCCCATGATGGATTTAAAATATTCGACCATAGTTTAACACCATTTGCTGTAGTCGGTGGTGTCGACGGTCGTTTCTGGACCCTGCTGGAACATGAAGGGTATTTATATGCCGCTGCAGGGAAAGGCGGGGTATATGTTTATGATGTAAAGGATTTAAAGAAACCGGTTTTAGTGAACCGGGTTCGGACTGCCGAAGCCCGCGACCTGGTGGTCGAGGGCAGGTGTCTTTATAT
>WVZO01000235.1:17249-28952 GCA_011772425.1 Candidatus Aminicenantota bacterium | reverse complement strand
GCTGCCCTCGCCGAGGGCTTGATTGGAAGAGATAAAATGGTTATAATAGGTTTTAAAATTTACGGAAGGAGTATTAAATGGATGAAGTAAAGAAAATCTTTGACATTATTATTCTTAACGGCAGGCCTGCTGCGGGCAAGTCGGAAGTGATCGACTATTTAAAAAGTATTNNTTGTGGGAACAATTCGAGGATGATGATTTGCTGGAAGAAATGGGACTGCCCCGTTTGATTTCCAACCGGACCTTTGATTACAAAGGCAAAACCTATGATGGTTATGTTTTTAAAGAGAAATGGTACTGGAATTTTTTGATTAAGAAGCTCAATCACAAGTATGACCGGCTGCTGCGGGACGAGCCGGATTTTCATAAGAACAACAAGACTGCTATTATTGAATTTTCCCGCGGGTCGGAACACGGTGGTTTTAAAACAGCTTATGATTACCTGTCGGACATCATCCTGCAAAATGCTGTGACTCTTTATATATATGTAGATTTTGAGGAATCCATGCGAAAAAACCGCAGGCGTTACAACCCGGACAAACCGGATTCCATCCTGGAACATGCATTGGAAGACCTCAAGATGGAGATGTTGTACAAGGATTCCGATTGGGAGGAATTTGCTGCTGACCCGGAGTATTTGAAGGTCAAAGAATTCGATGTTCCTTACGGTGTATTCAATAATATGCCGGAAAAGACTGACAAACCAGAGGTATTGGGTGCCCACCTGGAAGAGGTATTGGCCCGGTTGTGGCAGGTATATAACCGGGGGGCCAGGTAAAATGAGCGAATTTATACCACATACTTCAGCGTATCGTCATCGTCGTTTTATAAACTGGTTTCCCATGGGGATTACCTATGCGTTGCTCTATATGGGGCGTTACAACCTGACGGTATCCAAGGATGCGTTGGGCAACCTGATGACCAAGGAAGAGTTTGGCATCATTTTTGGTGTTGGTACCCTGATCTATTTTTTGTCTTTCTGGATCAATGGTCCGCTGGTGGACCGTATCGGTGGTAAAAAAGGAATTCTCATCGGTGCATTAGGTGCCGGTGTCATGAACCTGGGGTTAGGACTTTACACCAAACATGTTCTGAGCATGGCAGACCCCACAAAAGCCCCTATTACGCTGGTCTTTTCCATCATTTATGGGATCAATATGTATTTCCAGACCTACGGTGCAGTTTCTATTGTCAAAGTCAATGCCCACTGGTTCCATGTGCGGGAGCGGGGAGTTTTTTCCGGTATTTTCGGTGTCATGATTGCCTCCGGTATATTCCTGGCTTTTGACGTGAGCCAGCGTATCCTGGACTCGCCGTTAGTGAAAGGAAAGGGATTTAACGGAGGGGACGCGCTCTGGTGGGTCTTTTTATCTCCGGCTATTCTACTGTTTACCTTTTTTATTATTGAAATATTCTTGCTTAAAGATACACCCGCTAAAGCAGGGTACAAGGATTTCGATACAGGTGACGAATCCAGCGGCGAAGACCTGGAAGAAAAGGTCTCTACCCTTCAACTATTCAAACGCATCTTAACCCATCCGGTAATCTTGACTGTGGCGGGTATCGAGTTCTGCACCGGTGTCTTGCGCAACGGTGTGATGCATTGGTTCCGCATCTATTCTAACGAACAGATAGCAGCCGGCATTACGCAGGGTTGGAAATTTGCCATGGCTAACTGGGGGCTGCTGCTGTGGATTGCCGGTATCATCGGGAGTAATACGGCTGGAATCCTCAGCGACAAATTGTTCCAATCCCGGCGCGGGCCTTCGGCTGGTTTTCTTTACGGAATAATGACTCTCTGCATCGTGGGCATGTTCTTCTCGTTGAATAACGGCTGGGCATTGGCAGCTTTTGCTTTTGTTATATCTATCTGTGTCATTGGAACCCACGGCTTATTATCCGGTACAGCCACCATGGATTTTGGCGGTCGTAAAGCAGCAGCCACTGCCGTAGGTGTCATTGACGGATTTGTCTACGCCGGAACCGCAGTCCAGTCCTTCGCCCTTGGCTACATCACCACCAGGGATTGGAACTATTGGCCGGTGTTTTTACTGCCTTTCAGTATCATCGGTTTCGTGCTGCTTTTACGCATCTGGCATGCCAAACCGAAGAAAAAAGGAGGACATTAATTCCATCGGCGGCCAGGGGGGCTCTTTTCGAGAAAACCCCACTGCATGGGGTAGCATTTGCAGTGCCATGACGGCGTAGGATGGTTCAAACGATGTGTAGCCTCCGTGGACATTTATAATCGCCGCACCGCAGGTGTCCCCTGGACCCCCCGCAAAAGCTTTTCATACACGGTCAATCATCGTACCATGCTTCTCAACATATTACCCCATTGGGATCATTTTACTTCTTACCACGTAATACAGTACCTTAAATCGTAAGATGTACGATACCTCTTGTTTGGAATTTCGGTCATTGTAATTTGGAATTTGTTTGGAATTTGGAATTTGGGATTTGTAATTTTTGATCTTTTACCTTCTAACCTTCCTCGCCTTTCCGTTTTTTTCTTGTTGCCAACTGCCTACCACTTACCCCACTCTTTTATTCCGTTCTTGTCTACCAGGTAAAGGATCATTTTAGGCGCTGGCGATCTATTGCCGGAAATTGAAATGACTCTTTTCAATCGATCCATTGCTCCATTAACGCTGGATTCGTTATTGGTGTGAATAGTCAGGACCGGTTCTCCTTTTTTTACACTATCGCCTACCTTTTTGTGAAACACAAACCCGGCACTGTGATCGATGACATCTTCTTTTTTCTTGCGACCGGCCCCGATATCTACAGCGGTCATCCCTATTTCATAAGCGTTGATTGTTGAGATATACCCGCTTTTTTCCGCCGGGAATTCCACCTGGTATTTGCTGCGGGAAAGCAAGTGAATAATCGTCGCATACGCGGGGATCGCCGCCCTGGGCCGCAATGAACCTCTTGAAAATTTCCAGGGGTTTACCTGACTTCAACGCTTTTTCAAGTTTCTCTATGGCTTTGTTGTGATTCTTTTCTATCCCGGCAGCAACCAGCATACAGGCGCTCAAACCAAGGGTTACTTCCATTACATCGGCAGGGCCATTGCCTTTTAACGCTTCTATAGATTCTTTGATCTCCAGGGAATTGCCTACCGTGTTTCCCAATGGTTGATCCATATGGGTAATCAATCCAATGGTGGTACGATTGGCATTCTCACCCACAGCCACCAGGGTTTTACACAGTTCAATGGAATCTTCAAGCTCAGACATAAACGCACCGCTGCCGGTTTTTACATCCAAAATAATGCCGTCAGTTCCCAATGCCAGTTTTTTACTCATAATACTGCCGGCAATTAACGGGATACTGTTCACCGTGGCCGTGCTGTCCCGGAGAGCATATAATTTCCTGTCCGCAGGAACAACATTTTCCGTCTGACCGGAAATCACCATGCCTACATCCCTGAGTGTTTTTTTAAACTCATCCGGCTGCAGCAGCACTTTAAATCCCGGGATGGATTCCAACTTATCCAAAGTGCCGCCGGTATGACCCAATGAACGCCCGGAAAGCATAGGGACTTTTATCCCGCAGGCAGCCACCAGCGGCGAAAGCACAAAACTAATTTTATCTCCCACACCGCCGGTACTGTGTTTATCTATTTTTTTACCATCGATGCCATCCAGTGAAATCAAGTCCCCTGAATGCATCATGATTCGTGTCAGGTCTGTCATTTCCCGTTGGTTCATTCCTCGTAAATAAATAGCCATCATCAGGGCTGCTGCCTGGTAATCCGGGATTTCACCCTTTACATATCCGGTGATGAAAAATTGAATTTCTTCGGTACTCAGTTCATATCCATCTCTTTTTTTAGAGATAATTTCATAAACGCTGCACCCGCTGGCGTTACCTTCCATTCACTTTCTCCTTCAGGGAAAATGTATAAGGGATGAGTTCGGCCATTGTTGTTTTTTTGTATTGGCCGTTTTTATTGCACATATAGACAATGGTCTCCGGGTTTGAGAATTCTGCCATCACCTGCCGGCAGGCGCCGCAAGGAGGCAGGAATTCTTCGGTATCGCCGATTACCAGGATTTGGGCAATTCGGTGTTCTCCTTGTGCCACCATCTGAAAAATAGCATTCCGTTCTGCGCAAATGGTAAGACCATAAGACGTATTTTCTACGTTGCAGCCGGAAAACAGTTTTTCGTTGGTGGTCAGCAATGCTGCTCCTACATGAAAATGGGAATAGGGAGCATATGCGTTTTCTTTTGCTTTTTGGGCTGCTTGTAATAACCTGTCTTTTACTGCTTCTATATCCATGTTAGTTTCCTTTATATAAAACAGCCCATATTTTAATGAACCGGGAGCAATAAGTCAAGTTTTGGCTAACAAAAAGCTTTTGCCAGTAGTCCGGCCACCAATACTGTTGACTTAAGAAAGATATAATACTACAATTAAACCAAAAATCAAAAAATGATAATCCCCTAAACAAAAGTTTTTGCGGGGGTCCAGGGTGCACTTACAGTGCGGTATTAAGGAATGTCCATGGAGACGATACGTCTTTTGAAGTGTCGTATGCCGTTCTGGCACTGCAAATGCTCCCCCACGCAGTGGGGTTTTTACAAAAAGAGCCCCCTGGCCGTCGGAGACAACAAAAAGTAAGGTGCCCTTCGGGCAAGTTTAAATCGCCTGCGGCGAAAGGTTAGAAAGCCATAAACGAAAACGCAGCCCGGTTCGATAAATTCCCGGTGGGAAAATCAAAATTAGGCCGCACCTAAAAACGGAATCCCATTGCCAATCAAAAGTTTCTGGCAGGAATATTTTTAAATATGTCATATTTTTATAAATAATTGCCATAAATTTTTAAATTATTGCCATATATTTCAAAAATATGGCATAAAATTAAATTTAATTGCCATAAATATTTATTTAAAAGTCATAAAAATAAAAAATATTGGCATAAAAATTGACATCGCCCTGCGGATATGATAAAATGTGCTGTGACTCTGTTGGGAACGCGGGCGGATTTTACCTTTTCCCGGTTACCGGCAGCAAATGCCAATAAGAACAAGATGGAGAAAACAATGGCAAATGAAGATGCAGCAGAAGCTAAGAAAGCGTCGGAAGCCATAAAAGCGATTGTTGCTTACAAACCTCGAATTAAACGGGGTCAACTGGTAGATATGGATGAGTTGGTGTCATTTATTTCCGGGCGAACCGGG
This sequence comes from Candidatus Aminicenantota bacterium, assembly GCA_011772425.1. Taxonomy (GTDB): domain Bacteria; phylum Acidobacteriota; class Aminicenantia; order UBA2199; family UBA2199; genus JAKAGC01. The sequence goes on along the minus strand of WVZO01000235.1, from coordinate 23,760 downwards.
TTGAATGAAGGTACAATACTCAATGTATTGATGGAACTTCGTGACAGCCTGGTGTTTTTTGCCAGGGCTGCCCGTTCGGTACGTGTGAAGGGACTGGGAATTTTCGGTCCCAATATTAACCTGGAAGGCAATTTCAGTCTCTATCACAAACCGGATAAGTGGCTGAAAAACGAGCTCAATAAACCACGTACTCTTATTGGTTATTTACTGAACGAGGATATGATTGGCAAATCCTTAAATGATCTTATTGACCGCTGGAACCAGGAGCACCCCGACGATCCCATTAAAATATAAAAAATGAACAGTGAACAGTGCCTAAATAGGGTGCCAGGTAAATAATCCACCAAATTGTTTCTGGTTATCTTTCTTCCGCAAAGGCTGTGTTATCTTTGTAATTAAAACAGATTCTAAAATTTTCTAAGATATCTTTAAATCCTACTATAATGGGAGCGAACCAAAATTTGATTTTAGTAGACATGGGATGCGTCTTCTACAAAAATTATTGGAATGTGTTTTTTCCCTGTTTTTTTAATAGCTTCTTGACGAATTCTCTTAATGCTTTCTCCTGATGCCACCACTTTTTTATTTACAATAGCAACCCATTGATCAGTATATTTTNNTCCCCATTTTAAATCGTCCCAAAATTCTTTTGGCTCTATCTCGACCATTTTTTACTCCTTTTTGATTATTATATACAACGTTTCCCTATTTTTCAATTATTAAATAGGTGCCAGATAAATAATCCATATCAATTATTTTCTAAACGAGCTTGACACAAAGACGTTTTGAATATATATTTTAATATTACCGGAGGAAATGATTAATGCTTAAAGGTAAATCAAAAATTGAAGAGAAAATTACAATCGCCACTGACTATTTGAAATCCCTCGGGTGTAAAGAGATAATTCTTTTCGGTTCATTAGCCATTGGAGATGCTGACGAATTCTCTGATATTGATCTGGCAGTATCAGGTATTTCACCCAGAACATATTTTAAGACTGTTACGGAAATATCCTCAAAAGTAGGATGTAAAGTGGATTTAATTACGATGGATTATATATCGGAGAATTTCAGAGAGAAAATAAGAAAGGAAGGTAGAACACTCTATGCAAAGTAAGAAATTCATTGAAGAAATTGAGACTGAACACGCCTATGCTTTTGATTTAGATTGGTTTCTAATGAAGGACTTAGTTCTCAGGGCAGAAGATGTTAAAAACAGAGCCATTGGGGAAATAAAATCATTTCTTGAAAAGAAATGAAGTAAATAGGTGACAGAAAATAACCCTTCCTCCACGATTTAATTGCGCAATAAATTCATTGCGCAAAAAAATTATTGCGCAACAAACATGGGTTGTGAAGAAAAATAATGCAGAAACAATTCTTATAGAGCATAGGGCAGAGAGCGCAGAGATCGCGGAGAAAAAATTTAATAATAAAAAACAAAAAACATCTCTGCGTCCTCGCCATTACGCGTGCTCTGCTGTAAATAATAGCCTTTTTGGTTCTGGCTTTGCGGGCTTGTGGTCAGGCAATTTTAACTATCTTGTTGACTATTTTCATCAAATTCCATATTTTCAATGAATTCTTCAATGGATTTGATGGCATCAGCTATATCTTCGATATAATCTCCCCACTGGCGGTCGCTGCTGTTCATATTCATAAGTAATTTACCTCTTTAAGTATGCGGTCGCCGATTCGTGGTTTCAAAGCACTTTTCATTACCAGGTCTACTTTAACCCCGAGGAGTTGGCTTAAAAATCTTTCCAGGGCTACGAACCTGAATAGTCCGATGGTTTCATCGAAATCTACGAGGACATCCAGATCACTTTTTTCTTGCTGTTTTCCCCTGACATATGAACCGAAGATTCCTATCTCTTTTACTTTATAATTTTGCTTCAGCTCACTTTTGTGGGCCTTAATACACCGTTGAATGTCTTCAAGCTGTCTCATTGTTCTAACCGCTGTTATTAATTATATACCATTGGGATACAAAATTCAAAACAAATGGTTCGGTTTCATTTGTTTGGTCATCCTCCGCGTGCTCTGCGGTGAATACAGCCTTCATCATTCATCACTCATCATTCATCATTTCGCTTTACCTGTCTGCTGTTTTCTCAAACAGTTCTTTCAATTCTTCCGGGACTTTTTCCCAAAGTGTTTCTGGCTATCTTTCTTCCGCAAAGGCTGTGTTATCTTTGTAATTAAAACAGATTCTAAAATTTTCTAAGATATCTTTAAATCCTACTATAATGGGGACCAAATTAGACAGGGCGAAGTAGCATAAAATCTCTAATTCTTTGGACTGATTTCCTTCTTCATCAAGCAAAATACATTTGGTCTTTCCTATTAAAGCGGGAAGGGTGCACTCTTTCCTGGGATTAATCCCTCGTATTTCGTGTTCTGTTATTATTTTTGTTTCTAAATCTGTCCAGATATCTAATGGAATGACTGAAAATGGCGCACCTGTGTCTAGGATTGCATTTAATGAATCACTCCAGCCGTTTCCTGATTTCATCTTGATAGTGCAGAATAGTCTTGTAAGTGTGCCAATATCTGGTATTTTCTCTTCCAGGACCGGGCTTGGTATTTTTTCGAACCAAAATTTGATTTTAGTAGACATGGGATGCGTCTTCTACAAAAATTATTGGGATGTGTTTTCTCCCTGTTTTTTTAATAGCTTCTTGACGAATTCTTTTAATGCTTTCTCCTGATGCCACCACTTTTTTATTTACAATAGCAACCCATTGATCAGTATATTTTACTGCTAACTCATGGTAGTGTTTTCTTCCCCATTTTAAATCGTCCCAAAATTCTTTTGGCTCTATCTCGACCATTTTTTACTCCTTCTTAATTATTATATACAAAGTTTCCCTATTTTTCAATTATAAATACGGATTATTTTTATCCCGTTGTTTTTCCTTATCAAGCATCCTGCCTTCATCATTCAAGCTAAGCACCAGCCGCAAGCCACGAGCCGCAAGCAATAAAATGAAAACTATAAGCTGTACTTTAATCGAAGATTTACTGCCGTTTAAAGCTATTGCTGGGGCTTGAAGCTGGGGCTTGAAGCTTATCGAAGACCTCCGGTGTAAGGTTAAATTCCTTTAAAATGGCATTGAACTGTTCTTCGGGCAGGTTTTCACGAACCCTGGTAATATATTGTTTTGCCTGATTGGCATAAGGGGAGCCGATTTTAGCAAAAACCAGGAAAGCCTGGATAAAGTATTTCAGTGCCGCTTCAAATTGATTTTGCTCAAAGTACAATGTACCCATCTGGGCCATCGCAAGTGCTGCACCTACTATATTCCCTATTTTATCTGAAATAACCTTTACCTTTTCATATTCCCTTAATGCAGCTTCATAATCGCCTTTATCTTGATAGATCATGCCGATCTGATGCAAATTAGAGGATACGCCTTTGATATCTCCGATTTTCTCATCTATTTCCATGGACTTCTGATATTGGATTAATGCCGCATCATAATCGCCTTTATTTTGATAGATCATGCCGATCTGATGTAAAATCTGTGATAGTTCCCTTTTGGCTTCCAAACTGTCAAATATTTCTCTACACCTTTCATAATGATTTAATGCGTCTTCATAACGGCCCTGGTCCTGATGAACCATTCCGATACCATGCAAACTTGAAGCAATATTTTTGTCATCATTGATTCTTTCGGCAATTTCTTTTGACAGATTGTAATATCTTAAAGCTTCTTTATATTCACCACAATACTTATAAAGATTGCCCAGCTTCCCATAAGTGAAACACTGATGCTCTTCATTCAGTCTTTCTATCTCCATTTCCATTTCCCGGAGCAATTCCATGGCCCATTGGGGATATCCGCGAAGCCTGAGATAATCTTCAAGGCTAAACGTGATTTCCGCCGCCTTATTCCACTCTCCCGCCTGGATGTAATGCCAGCGGGCCTCAATTAAATCATCAAGTAATACGTTTCCTTCCTCATCCCTAAGGGCTTCAAAATGTCCGGCAGCCTTTTTATGATACTTTTTCCTTTCCGCTGCCTTTATCTGCTGCAACAGGTGTTGTGCCGTCAGGCGGTGAACGTAATACATTTCTTTATCATCTAAATCCATGCATTCCAGCAGCGATAAATCTTCCAATTTTACCCGGTCCTCTTCTTCCATGACCGCATCCTGGGCAGCGGCGGCTTCCTCCGGCACGGGATTGCGATAAATGGCAAGAACATCCAGCAATCGACGCTGGGGTTGGGAAAGGTAACTAAACAGCGTATCCAAAAACAGGGGACTGAAATCATCCCCCCTTGCTTTTTTCTCAATAATGCGCTCCCGGAGCTTCGGGATCAAATCTTTCAACTGCCCCCAGGTAAAATCGCGCTGTTTATATTTCCTATAAGCAATACTGTCCAACAAATCCAATGCCCGCGGATTTCCGCCGATCTCTTCCATAAGCGTTTTTACGGACTTTCCGTCCAGGCTTTTTAATGCCTTGCTGTTCAGCAGCATCTTGCGAAATTCCACGGGTGAAAACTCCGGGATATTCATGGTTATATCCGGGGAATCAAAGCCCGGCATCGTGTACCGCGCGGAAAACATTAAAAACGTATCATGATGCGTTAAACTATCCCGGAAAAACCATAAAAATTCCTTTAACCGTTCCTTTTTAAACTCTCCTGCCTTTTGTTCATCCTGGTTCTCTTCAAAATTATCGAGAATAATGACTACTTTTTGTTTTAGTAGAAATTGATCGAGATACCAAGCCAGTTTTTTGCCGGTTTCGATATTGGCGGCGTAAACCTCCCTGGCACCTTCTAAACCTGACTCTGCGGCTTTTTCAGAGATGACTTCCAGGATTTTTTCAGTGGTTGTCTCTCCCCGGACCACGATAAAATCATATCCTTTTCGCCGCAGATTGGCGGCGGTGCGGGTGGTAAGTGTGGATTTGCCGATGCCCCCCGGTCCTTTCAGTACCACTGCACCCTCTTTATTATCGATACTCTTGAAAATATCACGCAGCACCTGGCGTCTGCCGATGAATCCCCGTTCCAGGTATCTGGCCCCCAAAAAGTGATGACTTTCCGGCCGGCCCGGCGCCTCGATGCGGTGATCTGAAAAATTGTCCACGGTCAAATTTTCATCCTTTGCCAGCAATTGGGGTATCTCGTATTCCTTAACCGCATCCCAGCCGGGGATCTCTTTGATGCGCTGCTGTTCCCCGGTAAAAATCGCTTCTTTCCCTTTTTCAAAGGCCTCTTTTACGGTTTTCTTTTCACATAAGGTTTTAAAAAATGCCGCGTTAAACTCGATGGCAGCCTTATCGCTAATCTCTTTTTTCATACCGATCACGGTTTCGATGCCGGCATCGTACAGTGCCTGGGCCGTAGGCAGTAAATCCGGCTCTTTCCTGGCGGAATGACAGGCAGAAAGAATCACGATTTTGGGAGTGGGTTTTAGATATTCTAATAATTCCTTGCCGGTCACTTGTTCCAGCTTACCCTGGTGGTCTTCGAGGCTCAGAACGCCCTGGCCGTTTTCATTCATCCCGCCGTGGGCCGTGATGTGCAGGATATCGTGCTTGCCGTCTTCCAGGTGTTCCCGGATTTCTACCAGCGTACTCTTTACCGGGTCAGGCATATCTAAAAAGACCTGTTCCCGGTCAAAATTTTTAAACGCATCCAGTAAGGTGTCCTGTTCCTGTTCATAAAGGATATAATTTTCGCCTTCCGGGCTGGCCATGATGGACAAAATTTTGATCTGCTTTTGCTTCTTTTTTTTCTCTTTTTTGACCGATTTCTTTCGAGTCCGGGCTTTAACTTTACCTTCTGAAACAATTCGAATTAGTTCCAGCATAAGACCTTTCAATTCTTCAAAATGGGCCTTAAGGTCATCTTTTGATGCTTTTTCCGATAATACTTGCTTTACCAGTATGGTTATGGTTCGCAATTCAGAGGTTTGATGGAGCTGCTCCTTAAAAATCAGTTTAATGCCCTCCTCCTGCGTCATCGTATCCAAAAAGGTTTTTTCATAGTTATCCAGGCACTGCTTCACAATTATCACCAACACGTCATGGAAATTCTCCCCAATAGAAAATTCCTTAACAATACGTCTCGCCACTTTTTTCTGGAACGTTTCGGTTTTTATTTTCATGAAAAATAAACCGACTTTTTCAATGGGTGCATCAGTAGTGAAAAGTTCCAAAATTTTCTTTTTATTTTTACTTATTTTCCCTCGAAATTCCTTCAGTCCTCCCTTGCACTTTTCATCTTCCTCCTTAAGCGCATTTGAAAAAGATTTAATAAAAAGCTTTTCCAGGTCTTTCCATTTTATCCCTTTTTTCAGTTTGAGCAGTAACTCTGCTCCCAAATTGGCAGCTATGCCCAGGGGGAAACCTAATAACAACTGAGTCACCGGGTCCATTTGCCCAAACCTCCCGCAAAATAAAAGTTAATAATCTGTAAAGCTATTTATACCATATAAAGAAATCCCACGCAAGCCCAGGTTCAGATTGGCAGAATACTTTTTGTCACAT
>WVZO01000235.1:0-17241 GCA_011772425.1 Candidatus Aminicenantota bacterium | reverse complement strand
TACCGCACGGGCACTCTGAAAAAACTGATGCCCTCCGTGCGGATCTACTAACCCACTATTCTTATCTCCAGGATGGACATAAAAACTAAAAAAACTTTAAAAACTTTCAGTATGTCCATCCTGAACTCCTATTAGAACTCTAAAAGAACTTTTTTTGTCTCCGACGGCCAGGGGGCTCTTTTGAAAAACCGCCCCCTGGACCCCCACAAAACTTTTCATACATGGTCAGCCTGGGTTACGCGGCCTCCAATATCCTGCCCCATTGGAATCATTTTCCTTTGCTTCAAGGTCACCTACTTCTTACTACCTACTACCTACTGACCTTCTTCGGCTGGCTATGCTATTTGCCGGGTTACTTGCGATTCTTTGGAGTCAGGCGTTGGACCGGATTCAGAATCGGTTNNAGAATCGGTTTCGGCCTCAGGTATACGGAAGAAGAAGGTATTTTTTTGAGATTCCTGGGACTCGTAACCGATAAACCCGTCGTGAGCTTCAATAATCAGCCGCGAGACAGCAAGACCCAACCCGGTCCCTTTGGCTGTCGGTTCCTTATGCACCTGCGCATATTTATCAAATAGAAACTTCTGTTTATCCCTGGGAACCCCCGGACCTGTATCTGTCACGGACAATTCCTGGAAGTGCTTGCCTTCAATGGTTAACCTCCGGGTCTTCAGTGTAATAACACCATTTTTAGGTGAAAACTTAATGGCATTGCTGATAAAGTTGTTAATGACCTGACTGATTCGTTCCGGGTCAATAGCTATCTTAGGTAAATCAACAAATTGAAATTCTATCCGGAGTTTTTTCTTATTCATCAGGGGTGCCATAACTGCAGAAATCTCTTTTGCTAAGACCACAATGGAAGCATCTTTCCTGAGAATAGACATTTTGCCGGCTTCGAACTTAGAAATATCCAGCATGTCATTAATTAATCGCAGCATGCGCTCGGCTGAGCGTGAAATAGTAGAACCGATTTTTTCAATACCGATTTTTTCCAGTTCCCCACGGCTGTGATGAGTAGCCAAAAAATCCGCATAACCCGTTATGGCAGCCAATGGGCTGCGCAAATCATGTACCAACATGGCTGTATAATCCGCCTTTAATTTTAATTCATTCTCCAGCCGTTCTTTTTCCATCTTCCGCTTCATTTCCGCCTGTTCTTTTTTTAATTCAAAACGAAGCCGCTTAAACCGGTGCCGAATTAAAACCACCAGGAAACTAATAATGATAAAAAAACCAAGTGCCCCAAACCACCAGGTTCTCCAGAAAGGAGGTGTGACCTTGATCTTTAGAAAGGTTCCCTCATTATTCCAAACCCGGTTACTGTTAGACCCCTTGATTCTTAACGTATAATCACCAGGAGCCAGACCTGGAAATGTAATTTCACGCGTGTTTCCCAGTTGTATCCAATCATCATTCTGCCCCTCCAGCAAGTATGCGTATTGATTCCTGGGAGGGTCTGAAAAATCTAAGGCCGCGAATTCAAAGGAAATCGAATCCCTATGAGATACCTGGATTTCTTCAATTTCGGAGATGTGTTCCTGCAGCTTCGCTTCATCATTAAATTTTTTAAACGACGTGATAACAATCTTAGGTTTATGGATAGAGTCTTTTATATCCGCGGGATGAAAGACATTAAATCCATTGAGCCCACCGAAATACATTTTTTTATCTTTGCCTTTATAAGCAGCCCCTGCGTTAAACTCGTAGCCCTGGATGCCATCCTTGATATTGTAGTTTCTAAAGGTTTCTTCAATGGGGTTAAATTTTGACAGTCCCTTGTTGGTACTGATCCACAGGTTCCCCCGGTCATCTTCCAATATGGCATTGATCACATCATTGGGCAGTCCGTCTTTCTCTTTGTAAGCAAGAAACGATTGGGATTGGCGGTTGAATCGGTTGATTCCTCCTGCTGTGCCGATCCAGAGAATTCCAGACCGGCTTTCATAGATAGAGAGGATAGTATTGTGGCTCAGGCTGGTGGGTTCTTCTTCAGAGGGTTGGTAACGAATAAAGGTTTGGTTTTCCCGTTCAAAGCGATTAAGTCCTTCATCGGCAGTACCAATCCAGAGTACCCCCAGCCGGTCCTCATAAAGGCAATGGATATAGTCGGAACTCAAACTGCGGGGATCATCAGGATGGTGTTTATAAGGGAAAAACGTCCCGGTTCTGGGATCGAAGTGATTAAGACCACCGCCGTAGGTTCCAATCCAGGATATCCCGAATCGGTCCTCAATAATTGACGTTACTATATTGTTGGACAGGCTGTCGGTTCGTTTGGATTCTGATTTGTAATGGCTGGATTTTCCTGTTTTGGGATTAAATTTGTTGAGCCCGCCGCCACTGGTGCCAATCCACAAGATACCTGACCGGTCCTGGTATATAGTAAGAATATAATTGTGACTCAAACTGGTTGGGTCACCGGGTTTGTTCTGGTAATGGCTGAAGGTTTCCGTGTTCATATCAAACCGATTGAGTCCACCATTGGTGGTCCCGATCCAGAACACACCGGGGATGTTTTTGTCCTCACAAATGGCCCTGACATCGTTGTCATTCAGGCTATTGGTATTATTGGGTTGTTTTTTGTAATGGGTAAATTTTGTTTTTTCCGGCTCGAATTTATTGATCCCTCTTTTGGTGCCCACCCACATGATACCTGATTCATCCATGTAAAAGGACAGGATCTCATTGCTGTTGATGCTGTCAGGGTCTGTTGGATCGGCTCTGTAAGTGATGATCTTCCCGGTATTGGGATCCAGTCGACTTAATCCTTGATTCCAGGTGGCAAACCATAATATCCCCAAACGGTCTCCCTGGATGGCATTCACTTCAGGAGTAGGGGATGTTGATGGGATGTGGATAAATTCTTGTTTCTCCCGGTGGAATCGATCCAATCCCTTTTTAGTACCAATCCAGAGATTTCTTGAATAGTCTTCGTGGATTGAAAAAACATGATTGATGCTCAAGTTTTTGGCATCTCCAGGATTGTGGAGGTCGGATTGGTAATGGGTAAATGTTTTCCTTTCCCTATCCAGCCGTTTCAACCCACCCCCATCAGTGCCGATCCAGAGTTCACCACCCCTGTCTTCATAAATCGCATTCACAAAATTATGGTTTAACCGGTCTGCTTCATTGGCGGGGTTAAGGCGGTAATGGATGAATCCACCGGTTTCCGGGTCATAGCGATCAAGCCCCTTATCCCAGGTACCAATCCACAACGTACCGCTGCGGTCCACAAGAATTGAGAAGACCTTTTTGCTGGCCAGGCTGGAAGGATTATTAGGGTCATGGGTGAACCGGGTAATTTTTTCCTTTTTCCGGTCGAACCGGTTAATTCCGCCCATGGTTCCAATCCAGAGAAACCCTGACTTATCCTCGCAAATTGACGTTATAAGATTGTTGTTCAAACTGTTGCTGTTTTTGGGATCGTACTTATAAAACTTAAAGGTATATCCATCATATTTATTCAGCCCATCCTCGGTACCAAACCACATAAAACCTTTGCTGTCCTGGAAAATACAGGTGACCGTACTCTGGGAAAGCCCCTGTTCAAGGGAAATATGGTCGAATTTAATTGGACTGCTGGCCGAGAAAAGAATTCCACTCAGGCTTAAAAAAAATAAAATGCTGCTGCACATTCGTCTCATTTGCTCACCACACACCATACACCATTCACCATTCACTATAACATCTTGATAAGCCTTTCATTCGGCATTTGCCTAATGTAATACTGTAATACATTTTGCAAAAAAAATCAAATTAAAAAATCACTCTAATTCAACCTGCTTACGCAGCCGGGTTTTCGGCACATTGCTGCTTACGCTTTTGTATTAAGGGTTTTAATGATTGCGGAGATTTTATTCCGTCCTCTGAAACTAAAAAAATAATAACAGGAATCCAAAATTTTTGATCTTTTTTTCGGATTTTTCACCCTAAAATGAGCTTATCCTTGACAATTTTTTTTACTATGATTACAATTAAACTCTATGGAAAAACAAAGCACGTTGATTCAAGAAATACTCGTGACACGCCAACCCATATTTGACAAGCAAAAAAATGTATTTGCTTATGACCTCTTATTCAAATCAAAACAGGATTTCCAGGATAGGGTCCGGGCAGCCTACAGCAGCGCCAGTGGAGATGATGGTGACTCCAGCTCCGCAGGCGTAGGTATGGACAGTTTATTTATTACCGGCTTAAGGAAATTGACTGGTGGGAAACGGGCAATTATCAACTTTAATCGGCACATGCTGCTGAATCAGCTGCATTTAATGTTCCCCAGTGATTTACTGGGAGTTGAGCTCCGGGAAATGGGTATGAACAGGGGCAAGGATATAGGTAGGGAATCAACCATTAGAACAGACATTACCAAAACCGTTGAAAAATTGAAGAGCGCCGGTTATCTTTTAATTATGAATGCCTTACTGTTTAATGAAGTGGATATTTCCTTGGCCAAAATGGCAGACATTGTCGGGGTAGATTTTCGTTCTATGGGGCTTCAAAAGCGTTTTTCCTTTTCTGGAGATCCCTACCTGAGGCCGCGGTTTCTTGCCAGGAGCGTCGAAACGGCAACCGATTTTGAAATTGCATCAGATAAGGGATACCATTATTTTCAAGGGGAGTTTTTCAGTAAGCCGGATTTGATTTCTGTCCGGAGTATTCCCAGCTATAAAATCAACCTGATGAGAATACTAAAAGAGATTAATAAACCCACGGTTCATTTTAATGAAATTGAAAAGATTCTCAAACGAGATGTCTCCCTAACCTACAAATTGCTGCGTTTTGTGAATTCGGCAGCTTTTGGCCTTAAAAACACGGTTCAATCGATCCGGCATGCCCTGATCTTGTTAGGAGAAGTAGAGGTCAGGAAATGGTTGTCATTAATCGTATTGAGTGGAATGGGAATCGATAAGCCCCACGAATTGATCCGCAGTGCGATTATCCGGGCCAAATTTTGCGAATCCCTTGCCGCTGCAATCCACTATGAAAAAGAGATGTCCAGTTTTTTCCTGGTGGGCATGTTTTCCATGGTGGATGCATTCCTGGATCGCCCCATGGAGGAAATACTGGAAGAGCTTCCCCTGCAATCGGATATTAAATCCGCCCTTCAGGGCAAACCCAACCGCTACCGCGATGTGCTGGAACTGGTGCTGGATTATGAACGGGGTGAATGGCGAACTGTTTGTGAAATGGTTGACCGGCTGAAACTGGATGAACAAGAAGTCAGCACGTTGTACCTGGAAGCCATTGAATGGGGAAAATTATTGTAAGAAATCTGAGATTTTTGCGTTTTTTGTCTTGCTTTTTTGTTGGCGATATGGTATTAAATTAAACTAGCGATGTAACGACGTAACGACGTAACCATGTTTGAGATTTGGGCAAATGTTGGTCTTCTGCTTGGAGCTGCTGTAGTGGCAGGCGTGGCGTATTTCGTGCTGTACATAATTGGGAAAGTTGTTTTTGAAGATATAATCGGAGGTATAATAAGAAGAATAAGACGAAAAAAAGAAAAGGATCATTACATCTATTGAAAAAACATTAACAATCAGTTTGGTTAGAAATTTCGGATTAAGCTTGCACAGGATACCTGTTGAACATTAAGAAAGATCAGAAATCTTTTTGCATGGCGGAGGTGTTTTTTACTTGATTTTTTATTTAAATTTTATTATGATTAGGCAATCGAACCATGAGTAAAAAAAAAGTTTTGGTTATAGATGATGAAGACTTCATCAGGGAATTGGTCAAAGATTTCCTGGAGTTGGATGAGGTGCAGTGCATCGGAGCAGAAACGTCGGATGAGGCGTTAGAGCAGATATCCGAAGAGACGTTCGATTTAATCTTATTGGATTGGCATCTTGGAGAAATGAAAGCAGAAGATCTTATTATCCGGATTAAGGAAATCCAGGAAGATGTCCCCATCCTGATATTAACCGGTGATCAGCACTGCGATGTCGAGTATTTAAAAGAAGTAGGCGCTGAGGGGATTATTTTCAAGCCGTTCCAGGTGAACGATTTTATGGAAAGCGTCAAAAAATTTTTGGATTTGGAGATTATCGTTTAAAAATGAGAAGACAAACAATTCAGGAAAAAATAAAAATAATACAATTTATGTGGGTCATATTTATTTTAATCTTCAGCGGGGTATCGTTGGTATTGTTATCCACTGACCTGCAGGCCGTAGAGATTATGAAATTAACGGAAATCAAAACAGGAATGAAGGGAGAAGGAAAGAGTATTTTCAAAGGCACGCAAATTGAAAGCTTTCCCTTTACGGTGTTGGGAGTCATCGAAAAGTTTGTGCCGGATAAGGATTTGATTATCGTGGAGTTGGAATCCCCGGTTTTTGATAACATTGGTATTATTTCCGGCATGAGCGGCAGTCCAGCCTATATTAATGGTAAATTAATCGGTGCCATAGCCTATGGCTTTAAGTATTCACAGAAACCCATTGGCGGGATTACCCCGATTGAAGATATCCTTAAGACCTCTGAATACAACATCCCCAGTTTTACCATTGATATATCCACCATCAAAGTAGAGTTTGATAAAAAGAACCTGTTGTCTATCGCGGATGTTGTTAAAAGGGAGCTGGCCAAACGGATCAATTTCAACCCCAACCAGGCACTGACTCCCATTCGTTTGATTGGCACCCACCGCGGCTTTACCCCTTCTGCGCTTTCCTATTGGGCACCGGTATTTTCCTGGTTTTCCCCATTGCCCACGGCTGGCAGCACCAGCACAGCCGGCATGCCAATATCAACATCAACATCTGCAGATAAAAATAGCGGTCAATTGGATATCAAATCCATTGCCGGGAACAAGGATTTATTAAAGGTATCCCCGGCGGATGCGGTTTCTATCCCTTTGATTATAGGCGATTTCGAATTCTCTTCCGTGGGTGCGGTTACCCATGTGGATGGCGAAAAGGTATATGTTTTTGGTCATCCCTTTTTCAACCTCGGTACAGTGGACTTCCCCCTGCATAAATCAGAGGTCCTCTCAGTGGTCCCTTCATACGCGGAGTCCTTTAAGCTGGCTGCCACCCGAAATATGGTGGGCCGGGCCGTGCAGGACCGATTCTCTGCTGTCCAATGCGAACTGGGAAAACTCCCTTACATGATTCCCATGAATGTGTATTTAAAAAACCGGAATCAAAAATTCAAGATCGAAATGGTTAACCACCCCCTTTTAACCCCGGTGCTTTCTGCCTTTTCCATGCTAAATATATTCTCCAGCCAATACCAGGAGTTTGGGTTCCAGTCCATAAAAGTCGAGGGCAAAATATTCATAGAAGGCGAAAAAAATATCGTGATCAACGACCTCTACAGCGGCACCGATTCCTTTGTGGATTTCAGCAATTTGCTGCTGGCCATTAATTTTTTCCTACTGAATAATAAAGAGAAAAACATCAAGATTCAAAAACTTGATTTTGAAATCAGCGGCTCTGAAACCGTTCGCATCGCAAACATTGAGAACGCAATAATCGATAAGAGATCATACCTCCCGGGTGAAGTCATGAATATCACGGTTTACCTGAGAAATGAAAGGGGAAGGGCCTTTACAGAGAAATTAACCATTAAAGCACCCGATCTAAAACCTGATACGGATTTCTACTTGCTGGTGGCAGATAATGGTGAAATGGGACGATTCGATTCCAAGAACATTCGCTCCAGTTTTTTCCCTATAAAGCTCAGCTTTCTCATCCGCGCCATCAACAACCTGAGAAAAAATAACCGCCTTTACTTTAAATTAATGACACCCACCCGGGGATTATTTGTTAAAGGGTACGAATACCCCAATCTTCCCTCCAGCTTGCAAGACGTATTTATGTATGATCGGTCACCGGTTTACGACGTATCATCCGGCATCCAATCCAGGATTAAATTTTCTACAATAACAGAATATCAGTTGGAATTCCCCACTGTTGTCAAGGGAAAGAAGCTGTTCAAATTAAAGATCAAAGAGAGGTCAGATGGGTAACAAAGTGAATAAATATAAAATGTTCATATCTGTGTTGGTCTGCTTCGCAGTGACGTTGTTTACGCTTCCGTTGCATCTCTATTCCGTTGAAGTGAAAAAGATCGATATCCACCGTTTTGAGGATTTTCAACAGGGTGAATTCCGGGGCACCAGCCTGGACGGTAAGGGCCGTCTTTTTATTGGCCCCCGCATCAACGTGGTCCCCGGACCGGTCAGGGAATACTACCTGGCCCTGGATACGGCCCCCAATGGCGATATCTATGTGGGAACCGGGCATCGGGCAGCCCTTTACCGGGTAATATCCACACCAACACCCACCACAGCGGTGGATGCGCAGGAAAAAGGAAAAACCGGTACCGCCAGTGCCGTCCAGGAGGTTTTCAGAACGGATGCCCTGGATGTATTTGCCGTCCTGGTGAAAAAGAACGGGGACGTGTATGCCGGTACCTCACCGGAAGGCAAAGTATATCGAATTTCCATTGCTGCCAGCACTAAAAATAAAAATACCGGTGAGAAAAAAGAATTTTTTAACCCGGATGAAAAATTTATCTGGGATTTAAAGGAAGATAAAACAGGTAATATTATCTGTGCGGTGGGCAGCAGCGGCGGTGTTTACCGTATTGATCCAACCGGGCAGGCCGTTAAAATCTTTACCTCGGAAGACACCCACATTATCTCCCTTTACATCACCAGGAGCAACTCGATCCTGGTTGGCAGCGGTGACCGGGGTATCCTCTACCGCATCGATGATCGAAAAGTCAAAGTGCTTTTTGATTCTCCTTTCGAGGAAATCCGGGGCATCTGTGAAGATAAAAGTGGTAACATCTACTTTTCTGCCACCAAAGGAATATCTAAAGAAGATGTCCTGGATAATGCCACTGTCTCAAAACTCCTGAAAAAGAAAAAAAAGGAAAAAGAGACAAAAATAGTGGAAAAAAGTGTGTTGTACTGCATGCAAACCAATGGCATCGTGGAGGGACCCTGGAAATCCAAGACCGAATATATCTATTCTATTTATTATGATGAGAAGTCTGACAGTGTCGTTATTGGCACCGGTGATTCCGGGAGGGTATACCGGGTAAAGAAAGACGGCAGTTTTTCCATCATTTATGAAAGTGATTCCGCCCAGGTCTTTAAAATTGCCGGGAACAATAATAATAAAGGCTTTACCTTAATCACCAATAATACCGCCTCAATCGCATCAATTGAAAATTCTCTCAGTGATAAAGGCATCTACTATTCCGAAATCTATGACCTGCAAATCCAATCCAAATTGGGACGAATCTACTGGGAAGCCCAGACATCCGGGCAGACTGAAGTATTGTTATTTATCCGCACCGGTAATTCCAATGTGCCGGATAAAACCTGGTCCCAGTGGTCTCCTCCTTTTACGGACAGTGAAAACTCACCGATTAATGTATCCGACTGCCGGTATTTCCAGGTGAAGGCGGTGTTAAACTCCAAAAGTACCGCAGAGACTCCATACTTGGACCGGTTCAAGGTTTTTTATATTCAATCCAACATCGGGCCTCAATTGGAAAAGATCGATATAAAAAAGCCAACGTCCATTCCGGCAAGTGTTTCCACCGACATTAAAACCAAACCAACCCCGAAAAAAGCAGCCAATTCCAATTACTTAATTGCCAGGTGGAGAGCCGCAGATCGGAATAAAGATAAGTTAAAGTACAGTATCTATATTAAGAAATACAACGCCAGGAATTGGATTTTGGTTAAGGAGGACATTACCGAGAGTGAGCTGAAATTGAACACGGATTTATACCAGGATGGGAAGTACCTGCTGCGGGTGGTGGTGGATGATTCCCTGTCCAATCCACCTGCCATGGCAAAATCGCAAGCCCTGGTATCGGCACCTTTTTTAATTGATTCAACTGCACCGGTGATCAGCAATTTTTCAGCAGCTGGCACTCGCATCCGTTTCAACGTGGTAGACCAGACCTCCATCATTGCCAACGTGCTGTATTCTTTTGACGGAAAACTCTGGTATCCGGTATTTCCAGTGGATATGATCAATGATTCAAAGTCTGAAACCTTTGATGTTGATTTAAAAAACCTCGGGTCCCAGACGTTTATTTTCCTGAAAGCCCTGGATGAGTTTGGGAATTGCAGTGTATTCCAGGAGGAATTATAGAAAAGGAAAATAAAAATTAAGGAAGGAAAATGAAAATACACGAGTATCAAGCCAAGCAATTATTTAAACAGTTTAATGTACCGGTCCCGGAAGGATCGGTAGCGGAAACCAAAGAGGAAGCGTTTCGTATTGCCGAGGGTTTAGGTTATCCCTGTGTCATCAAAGCCCAGGTTCATGCTGGCGGCAGGGGAAAAGGCGGTGGTATCAAGCTGGCGAAGAACAGCGACGACGCCCGTACGTATGCCGACGCTGTTTTGGGTATGAAACTGGTCAGTCCCCAGACCGGGGCGGAAGGAAAACTGGTGAGGAAAGTATTGGTGGAGCAGGGGCTGGACATTGCCAAAGAGCTTTACCTGGCGATGATCGTAGACAGGGAAGCGGGAATGCCGGTTATTATGGCATCCACGGAAGGCGGTGTGGAAATCGAAGAAGTTGCTGCACGAAGTCCCCATTTGATCTATAAAGTTCACATCCATCCCACCACGGGTTTGTGCAATTATCACATACGGGACCTGGCATTTAGTTTGCAGTTGAATAAACCCCAGATGAAACATTTCTTCGGATTGGTAATGAATCTTTACCGCCTGTTCCTGGAAAAGGATGCTTCTCTTGTGGAAATCAACCCCCTGATCATTACCAAAACCGATGAGGTCATTGCCCTGGATGCCAAGATCAATTTTGATGACAACGGGCTGTTCAGACACCAGGATGTGGCTGAGCTGCGAGACATCCACGAGGAAGAGCCTCTGGAAGTCGAAGCCTCTAAGTACGATTTGAACTACATCAAACTGGACGGCAGCATTGGCTGTATGGTCAATGGTGCCGGGTTGGCAATGGCCACCATGGACATCATCAAGTACTACGGCGGTGAACCCGCCAACTTCCTGGATGTGGGCGGTGGAACATCGGAAGAGCGTGTCAAAGCGGCCTTTGACATCCTGCTGGCCGACCCCAATACCAAGGCGGTTTTTGTTAATATCTTCGGAGGTATTGTCCGCACCGACCTGGTAGCCAGGGGTATTGTGAATGCCCTTAAAGGCATGGACAGGGAAATTAAGGTCCCCATTGTGATACGGCTGGTGGGCACCAATGAGGAAGAAGGCAGGAAAATTATCCAGGAATCAGGAATGAATTTCATTGCTGAAACCCATTTACCCGAAGCTGCCCAAAAGGTAGTGGGACTTGTCAAAGAAGCATAGGAGTGTAACATGGCCATACTTGTCAATAAAGAATCACGAGTTGTTGTTCAGGGATTTACCGGAAATGAAGGCACCTTTCATTCCACCCAGATGCTGGAATACGGCACCAATATTGTGGGTGGTGTTACTCCGGGCAAAGGTGGTCAGGTCCACCTGGACAGGCCGGTATTCAACACCGTTGCCGAAGCAGTGAAACAGGTACAGCCCAATGTGTCGGTGATTTTTGTGCCTGCCGCTTTTGGAGCCGATGCCATTATCGAAGCTGCCACTGCCGGGATTGAAGTCATTGTTTGCATCACTGAAGGCATTCCCACCCTGGATATGGTGAGAGCATGGAATTTTCTCAAAGACACCCAATCCCGTCTCGTGGGTCCCAATAGTCCTGGTGTGATATCTCCCGGGGAATGCAAAGCGGGCATTATGCCTGCCAGGATTCACCAGAAAGGAAGAATCGGCATCGTCTCACGTTCAGGCACGTTAACGTATGAAGCAGTCAATCAAATCACCACCCTGGGAATGGGGCAATCGACGGCAGTGGGCATTGGAGGTGATCCTATTATTGGTTCAAATTTTATCGACATATTAAAGTTATTTAAAGAAGACGCGGAAACCGAAGCCGTGGTCTTGATCGGAGAAATCGGTGGTTCTGCGGAAGAAGAAGCAGCCGCCTATATCGGGGAACATTTTGATAAACCCGTTGTTTCTTTTATTTCCGGTCAGACCGCACCCCCGGGACGACGCATGGGGCATGCCGGCGCCATTATCTCCGGGGGCAAAGGAACGGCTTCAGAGAAAATGAAAGCGTTAAGAGAACACGGCATCCATGTGGTGGAAAACCCTGCCGAAATTGGTGTTACTCTCAAAGGTGTGTTGGGTAATTAAGTAATTAGAACTTAGTTCGCTTCGCTCACAATTTATTGGAATAATGGTTAGAAAGTCCAGAAAGACATCTCCCGACACAGAAGAAATGACCGTCGTGGACAAAACCAAAGCGGCCCTCCACAGAAGAAAAACTAAACTAAAACTCAGTGTTATCAATATTATGCTCACGGTAGTCCAGGGCAGCGAGATGGATTTCGGGAAAACCTACAATTTTTCCCAGCATTCCATCCGCATCGGCAGGGACAAAAAAAATACCATCCAGCTGGATGATCTAAAAGTTAGTAAACAGCATTGTGAAATCAGTGTCATCAAAACCAATGACCTGGAGCAAATCGTTGTTAAGGATTTGGGCTCCACCAACGGTACCTATGTAAATAACGAATTAATCCGGCAGCGGATATTATCCTCCGGGGATAAAATTACCATCGGTGAGACCGTATTCCGATTCAACTACAATGATGAAATTGAGGAGGAATATCATTCAAAACTCTTTAATTTTGCCGCTGTTGATGCTTTAACCGGGCTTTACAACCGGAGATATATCCTCAGTGAACTGGAAAAGCAGCGCAAAATTGCCAAGCGCAACGACCGGGTATTCAGTATTGTAGTTATTGACATTGATGATTTCAAACAGGTCAATGACACCTTTGGTCATCACGCCGGGGATGAGTATTTAAAGCAGGTGGCGTTTATCATTAAACACTCGCTGCGAGAGCAGGACATATCCGGCCGGTTGGGGGGTGAAGAATTTTTAATCCTCCTACCGGAAACGAACCTTGATGGGGCGTTTCACCTGGCAAACCGCATCCGGAAGCGAATTGAAGAAACAGGGCTCATTTACCAAAATAATACCATAAACGCCACCATCAGTGCCGGTGTCAGCCAATATAAATTAGGAACCACCGATACGGCTGCCAGTACAATTAGCAGTACAGACCAACTGTTTAAACAAGCAGATGGAGCACTGTACATGGCAAAAAATTCAGGGAAAAACAAGGTCGTTAAGGCTAAAATCTAAAGGCACTTACAGTGCGGTAAGCATTTTTGAAACAAACGTAGAATTTTGTCCATATGTGATTGAATTATTACGTGATCCGTATTATAATAAAGCTGCGTTGCAGCGATTGGTAAAATCGGATGTAAAAAAATACTATGGAGGTTAAAAAAATGAGGAATCAACGGGGCAAAGCTAACATATCCGCTATAATTGTCATGTTATTGATCTTTTATGGAGGATTTGTGGCATTTAAATTTATCTCAACCCGCATCACTAAAGGTCAAATAAAAAACGATGTCATAAATCGGTTCGGATTTGTACGGGGGCCGGATTTTACTGAAAGACAGGGAAGAAATATCATCCGCGAGATACTGGCTCAGCATAACATTATACCTGAGGCTAAGCCTGAAGCTGAAGATGATGAATATTACGAAGAAGAAACCGATGTTGGGGTAGAAGATGCAGGGAGCCAGGCCGAAGGTACGGAGGAAGCTGAAGGCACAGGGGACACCAAGAGTACAGAAGATAAAACTCTAATCATTTGGGTGAAACTTGATGAAAAAAAGCGCAATATAAAGTTCCATATCAGGTATGAAGTGGTGATTGACCTGATTTTATTCAAAAGTAAACAGGTCTATGACATTCAAGAACAGATGCGAAATTACACGTAAATGGAATAATGGAGTATTGGGGTGTTACGTGTTAAGTGTTGGAATTCCGCAGAAAGAGAGGAGTAGGGCATGCCGGAAGAAAACAGGGAAAAGGAAGTCAGTGATCTGACACAAATTAAAATTTTTGTTGGTTTTATTGCCGCAGTTATTATCGTAATCATTCTCCAGGAATTGAAAAGCATCTTTATTCCTTTATTTATGGCCTTGCTTTTGTATTTTTTCTTTAATGGGGTAGTCAAGCGTCTGTTAAGGTTAAAAGTCCCCATCGCCCTGGTTTTACTCTTTTTGTTGGTATTCATATTCATTGTGTTTTATTTTTTTGGGGTATTGATATATGCTGGTGCATCGTCCTTTGTGGATAAATTTCCCGCTTACAGCGACAAAATCACAGCGGCTGTTAAAAGTTTGTTCGACCAACTCAAGCTTTCGATTCCCGACCTGGACAAATACATTGACACCGTTGACTGGTCCAAAAGTATTGATACTTCTGCCATTACATCCATCATATCTTCTACTTTCGGTTCTTTTGCTGCGTTTATTGGCAACCTGGCGATGGTGTTAATTTTCCTGATGTTTATGCTGGCCGGTCGAAATGCCCTGACTGCACGGATTACCAAGGCATTTGACGAAAACCAGGCAGACAAAATAAAGTATGTGATCAATTCCATTGAAGACCAGGTACAGCATTACCTGTTGATTAAAACCTTTGTAAGTTTTTTAACCGGTTTAATCGGGGGAATCATTTTATTTGCCGGACAATTTGACTTTGTTATATTTTCTGCGTTATTGATTTTTGTGCTTAATTTTATCCCCAATTTTGGTTCCATCATTGCCACACTGTTTCCCATATTGATCGGGTTTTTAAAATTCGGTTTTTCTTTACGGGTATTGGTAGTGGCGTTGGGTTTAATCCTCACACAATTTTCCATTGGTAACATTATAGAACCTAAAATCACGGGTCGGAGTCTCAATCTTTCACCTATTGTGATTTTGATCTCGTTGATTTTTTGGTGGTATGTGTGGGGTATTGTGGGGATGATGTTGGCGGTGCCGTTAACGTCGGCCCTTAAGATATTTTTCCAGAACATCCCGGCGCTCAGACCCATAGCTGAAATAATCAGCGCTGAACGAGGTTAGTAGTTAAGGAGCCGCGAAGGAACGCGAAGGGGCACGAAGAAGACACACCCCGCCCCTTCGGGACACCCCTCTTAAGAGGGGATTTATTGGGCGGAATATGGCACGATAAATGAACCAAGCAATATGATTGTCTGCATATGAAAAGTTTTGTGGGGGTCCAGGCCCTCGGCGAGGCGCATAGCGTCAACAGCCGCAGAAGGTCCTTCGGACCATCTCGAAGGTTTCCTTATCAGAGCCAACCAACCAGGTAACCACTTTTGAAATTGACATGTATTGAAGAGAGGGATGTTGTTTCAAACGTTTGGGGAAACCTTCAACTTACTTACCTTACTCACCTTACTCAACTAAATTGGTCCCCTGGCCGCCGGAGGCAAAAAGGTATTTTCATGGGAGGCTAAAAATTTCTTTTTCCTTCAATGAACCAATGAAGGTAATCGTTGATTTTTCCGGCCAGGAAGTAAGGAAGATTCAGCAATTTGTAAGACTTTCCACCCGGTGTGGATGACTCTGTCTTTTGCAAAGGCCCTGCGTAAAGGCGTACCGCATAAGGATGAGGTGCCCTGTCCATAAACTGGTGAAGCGAACGAAGGCTCCCGGATTTGCCGGCTTTCACTTCCACGGGGACCACATATTCCCGGAACTGAACAACAAAATCCACCTCGGCATTGGATTGTTTTTGCTCCCTTACCCAGAAAGA
This sequence comes from Candidatus Aminicenantota bacterium, assembly GCA_011772425.1. Lineage (GTDB taxonomy): Bacteria > Acidobacteriota > Aminicenantia > UBA2199 > UBA2199 > JAKAGC01. The sequence continues at coordinate 1,529 of WVZO01000235.1, read as the reverse complement.
AATCTTTTTAGGTTTGTCCATATCCAGGGCCATGAGCTCCTGCCCGGCAATATGTTCTGCAAGCGTACCCTGGTAAAAGGAATGAAGGTCCTCGAATTTAAAAAAATGGCCCTGGAGCCCGACAAAATAATTCAATAAACCGGTATCCAGGAATTGAAGCCGGGGAGACTTTTTTTTATCAGACGTTATTGGTGGTTGGGTTACGGTGGCAGGGTAAAGAATATAAAGCAGCATGGCCCGTTCAAGGGTTCGCAGCGCTTCGCCCATTTCCCTGGATTTGTAATGAGACTGGCCGAATCCCTCAAATTTTATTCGCTTTCCTGCTTCAAAAGGAGCCGATTCAATAGCATGGCGAATCACTTCAATCATTGCCGGAGTTCGTGCATACTTGCTGACATCCTCAAGGTAAGCGGTTAAAAGCCCCTGGTAGACCGGCGTAAGTGCCACAATATCTTCTTTTTTGATGAATTTCTGTACTACTTCCGGCATACCGCCGATAAGAGTGTACTTATGGAATAACTTCAGCAGCTTCGGAAAAGCATAGTCCGGTAAGGGTACCTGGTGGTATAATTTAATTGCCGCTTCTTCTTCGCTTGCTGTGAGAAATTCTTCAAAAGTGAGCGGATACATAAACAGGTACCTTACCCTGCCCACAGGAAAACTGACCTGGAGTTTACCGATAACCGCTTCCAAAAGAGAACCGGCTGCAATCACGTAAAGGTTGGGGGCCGATTCATAAAAGTATCGCATCACAGCCACTGCTGGCGGTGAACTCTGGATTTCATCGATAAAAAGAAGTATTTTCTTGTTTTTTGAAAACGAGAGGTTCCTGGCAAAAAAAATGGCCTGTACCAGTTCTTCTATGGATAAATTCCTGGCAAAAATTTCCGCATCTTGTTTTTTTTCCAGGTTGAGGGAGATATAGTGGTCAAAATCTTTTGAAAAAATATCCACGGCAGTGGTTTTACCTACCTGCCGTGCACCCTTGAGGATTAAGGGTTTTCTATCTTCCTCGTCTGCCCACTCTTTTAATTTATCGATTACTTTCCTGTAAAGCATTAGTGATACCTTCTTTCAGTTATAAACCGATTCGACTCTGTCACAAAGTCAACCCAATTTTTGCAAAATCATGTAACAAAGTCAGGGCAATTTTACTCGAATCCTGACACAAAGTCAACCCAATTTTTGCAAAATCATGTAACAAAGTCAGGGCAATTTACATGATATAGTAAGAAGTAGGAAGTAGGAAGAAGGTAGTAAGAGGAAGGTGAGAAGAGAAGAAAGAGAATGATACCAATGGGAAATAGCCTTATGAAGCGTGGTACGATGTTTGACCGTGTATGAAAAGTTTTTGCGGGGGTCCAGGCCCGCGGCGCGGGCAGCCGCAGAAGGTCCTTCGGACCATCTCGAAGGCTTCCTTACCAGAACCAACCAACCAGGTAACCACTTTTGAAATTGGCATGTATTGAAGAGAGGGATGTTGTTTCAAACGTTTGGGGAAGCCTTCAACTTACTTACCTTACTCACCC
>WVZO01000272.1 GCA_011772425.1 Candidatus Aminicenantota bacterium | reverse complement strand
GATTCCTGCGCTTCGGAAGTCCATAACCATAGATGGGAAAGCGGTTACTTCTCCGGTTTCCGTTAAAATCGACGGAAATAACAGGACATTGACAATAGTTGTGGATATATATAAATATGTATATCCGTTTGTGTCGAAGGATTTGAAATATGGTGGTTTTTCTAATGAACCTATTATTGAGAATTTTCAAATGAAGGAAGGTGAGTTCACCCTGGACTGCTGGGGAAAAGGATTGGTTGAGATTCTTTTTTACACGGATAGTAAGATTGAGTGTCTTACCGGTAATGTTCAGCGGAATGGGGAGGTGACCACCCTATCTTTGGAATTCAACGATCAGTGGGAACGAAAATCTATCACCTGTTCTTATAAAACTATACGATAGTATCGTATAATATCTTTAGAAATTATACGATGCCATCGTATAGGTTTGTTGAAAATATCGAAGCGCTGCAGGAATTTTTTTAAACAGAAAAAGTGTTTGCAGTCGATTATTTCTTTGTGGTATAATGTACCGGTATGCATAAATCCGAGGAGAAGGTTTTGTATCTATGTTTTGCGCCAAAAACCATAAAAGATAATTAACAATTGACTATTGACAATTTACAATTAATAATCAATAATTAATTGTTAATAATTAATTATAAATGATTGGAATATGAAACTATGAACCAGGATAGTGAACATAAACCTGGAGACCATCATGGTCACAAGCGCCATCATCATGATGTAGGTCTTTCCACATCTGTATCCAGCGGGCGCTTATTTGTCACCATGCTGCTGAATTTCCTGATTACCGTTGTCGAAGTCATCGGGGGTCTTGTTTCCGGGAGTCTATCCCTGCTTTCCGATGCGCTTCACAATTTCAGTGACGGCATTGCTATTATCATTAGCTACATTGCCATTCGGCTGTCCAGGCAGCCCCACACCACCAGGTATACGTTCGGGCTCAAGCGAGCGGAAATTCTGGCAGCAGCGGTTAATGCCAGCGTACTGATTATCATTTGCTTCTACCTCTTCAAAGAATCCTATGAGCGACTGACATCACCGCAGCCCATTAAAGGCAGCTTGATGATTACAGTAGCAGCTGTGGGATTGATCGCCAATGTCATTGGCACACTGCTGCTGAAAAAGGGATCACGGGAAAACATCAATATCCGTTCCGCTTACCTTCACTTACTGGGAGATGCCATCTCCAGTGTGGCCGTCATCATCGGGGGATTGTGTATCTATTTCTTTCAGGTATACTGGGTCGATCCCATCTTAACGGTCTTGATTTCCATCTATATCCTGAAAGAAAGTTATCAAATCGTTAAAGAAGCAGTCAACGTATTAATGATGGGAACGCCGCTGCGCATTTCCATCGAGAATATCCGGGAAGAACTGGAAAAAATCCCGGAAATCCAAAACGTTCACCATGTTCATCTCTGGCGACTGAGTGAAAAAGATGTTCATTTTGAGGCACACATTGATGTTGTGGACGAAGACATGCCAGTAAGTCAAACCACCCGGTTGAGTGAAAAAATCGAAGAGAAATTAAAGCAAAATCACGGCATCACTCATATCACCCTGCAATTTGAGAGCGATCGCTGCAAATCAAAAAAACTCGTTTAGTTCTTCTGCATTTCATCCATATGTGCCAGCACGGCTGCTGCCAGTCCTGCCAGATTGTACCCTCCTTCCAGGATTGAAACCAGGCGTCCGTCACCGGCAATATGGGAAATCTCAAGCATTATTTTGGTGAGTTCACGAAAACCCTCATCATCCATTCTAAAACCACCGATAGGATCATGGATACGTGAATCAAAACCCGCCGATATAAGGGTAAAGTCCGGTTTAAATGCTTTGGCTGCGGGCAGGAATTCATCTTTGAAGGCAGCGATGATCTCATTATTTCCTGCACAAGCCCCAAAAGGTCGGTTCATGGTAAATCCTTTTCCCTTGCCAGCACCGGTTTCATGAAAGGCGCCGGTACCGGGATAAAAAGGATATTGATGGGTGCTCATAAAGAAAACCGTATCGTCGCTATAAAAAATATTCTGGGTGCCGTTGCCGTGATGCACATCCCAATCGGCAATCAGTACCCGTTGGACATTGTATTTCTTCTGGGCATAACAGGCCGCCAACGCAATATTGTTAAAAATGCAGAATCCCATGCCCCTGTTCCCGGAAGCATGATGTCCTGGTGGCCGAACCGCACAAAATGCATGTTTGATTTTTTTTGTAAATACAGCATCCACCGCTGCCAGAACACCGCCCACTGCATGAAGCGCCACCCGGTAACTCTCTTTACAAACATTGGTATCACCGGTAGATAAGCACCAGTACCCTGCTTCGCACTCCCTTTTCGCTGTTTCAATATACCCCCTGTCATGTACCAGTGAAAGTGTATCAATGTCAACGGGCTTACTGTCCAACAGCGTAATATTTTTATACCAATCCGCCTCTTTTACCGCATTATTAATGGCAATCAGGCGTCCCGGTGATTCAGGATGCCCCATACCAGCATCATGTGTAAGAAAAATATCATCGTAAAGATAAGCCATTTTTTGCTTTACCTCCGAATTTTTTTTAGCTTCTATGACCGGCATCATAAAAAGGGTGGTGAATCCAAATCCAAAAGTAACCATTCCCAACGTTCCAAACATCTCGTGCAAAAAATCCCGCCTCGTTCGTCCTTGTGGGTGCGTTACTTGTGCTTGTACCAGAGTTTCCACTCTTTTTAAACCTTTTAAACCTGCACTTTTTCCCATGTTTCTGTCTTTACTTCTCAGTGATTATTTTACAAAAACAAAACAAATATTTCAACCGCTCAATGCGAAGCCAGCAATTCTAATTTTGACAATTTTACTTTTTTTTCATCAACTTAGGGTATTTATTTTCTTTTACATATTGTGGTATAATTATCAGCGTGGTTTAAGGAGGCTAAGAAAATGAGAATTGCAATTTATGCAGGGGCCTTCAAAAGGAACCAGGACGGTGCAACCAAAACGTTGTACGAACTGGTTGATTCCCTGATTGAGAAAGGAATAGAGGTTGGGATTTGGGGTTTTAACATTACCCCCCAACAGAGAAACGGACTGCGCCTGTACCCCATTGTCTCGGTTCCTCTTCCTTTTTACCCGGATTACAAACTCACCTTACCGAATCCCAAAATGAAACATCAACTGCGAGAGTTTGAGCCGGATGTGATTCACATTACAGTTCCTGACATGGTGGGTATATCCCTTATGCGCTATGCCCAGAAAAAAGGAATCCCGGTGTTAACCTCTTACCATACTGATTTCCCGTCATATTTAAAGTCTTACCGTTTAGGGAAATTTTACAAATCCGCCTGGCGCTATTTTAAATGGTTTTACAACAAGAGCCGCACGGTTCTGGCACCCACCGATGAGATAATTGGCAAACTGAAACGCAACGGGATAGAGCATGTAAAATTATGGAGCCGAGGCATCGACATTCACAAATACAGCAGGAGTTTCAGGTCACTGTCTCTCCGCGCAGCGTGGGGTGCGGATACACCGGACAAAAAAGTTATCCTCTACAGTGGCCGGTTTGTCTGGTATAAAGACCTGGAAACCTTTATAAAAGTCTATGAACGGTTTAAAAAACATGGTCCCCGGAATGTGGTGTTTGTGCTGGCAGGGGATGGGCCCATCCGCGACGAACTGGAACGGCGAATGCCGGATGCCCATTTTATCGGTTATTTGCAAGGGGAAGAACTTTCCTGTGCCTATGCCAGTGCTGATCTGCTGCTGTTTCCCTCCACCACGGAAACCTTTGGCAATGTCGTGTTGGAAGCTCTTTCCTCCGGTATCCCTGTAGTCGTTTCCAACGAGGGGGGCTGCAAAGAAATCGTATGTCAATCCGGCGGAGGGCTGGTTGCCAAAGCAGGTGACCCTGATTCATTCTACAAAAATTGCAAACGCATCATTTGCGATAATCAACTCTATAAAAAAATGCAATCCAGAGGATTAAAATATGCAGAAGAAAGAAGTTGGGAAAAAATCAACAGCCGTGTCATTCAGGAATATCAACACATCTGCCAAAATGAAGGAAAAGGGAGAAGAACCAAAACCAGAACAACCCTCCTGGCAAAATACTATCGCTATCAGTAACAGCAGCAATATCTCATCCTCTTTCTTATTATTTTCTGCTCCTAAATCCACAAATCCACAAATCCACAACTTAAAAAGATATAAATGAGCCTGGCAAAAATACTGGATGAAGTCTGGAAAATAATCGTATTTATTGGGATCCAGTACAGCCTGGGCAGAAGAGGATCGTATCCCTATGGATTACTGGTTAAATTCAGCCTGATCAAAATTACTATAATCGTAGTTATCAGCGATATGATTCAAACGGTTCTTCTTTTAAACCTGCTGGATTTTTTCACCCAAAAAATCTCCTGGTTGAGGAAATGGAAGAAGCGTGCCGAGGAAAAAGAAAAAGCAAGATCCCAAAAGTCCTTCCGGGCTAAGTTAAAAAAATACGGAAACCTGGGTCTTATAATTGTTGCCGCTCTTCCCTACGGAGGAGGAGCACTATCCGGAAGTATCCTAGCCTTTTCCATGAAATTGGACAAAAAACGCGCTTTTTTATTCATTACTATTGGCTGTATTATCGGCTCTATCCTATATTACCTGGGATTTGCCGGTATCATCTCCCTGGTAAAGTCCAAATAAAGTAGGCAGGAAAAATCAAAAATCAAGAGTCACGTTTGGGGAGGATTAATTCTATCCGTTTTCTGTAGATAATCCCGGTGTTTCTGCATGTCTTCTTCGATCATACCCTTATTTTTGTACAAATAGTTGGAGAAAAACTCATAGACAGCATATCGTACCACCGGTGCCTTCTCGATGTAGTATAAAAGTTCTTCCATCTTCTCCCTGTCCGGTCCGGAAAGAATGGAACTTCCCACCTGGGAGACTGTTCCCATCTTACTGACAAACGGCTCTCCCCGACCATCTATCAAGTAGTGTAAGTTTATATTGTAATTGAAATAAATTTTCGTCAAAACATCAAAACCCGGATTGGCTTTACCCTTTTCAATTTCCGATAAAAAGCTTCCAGATACCTCTAAACTGGCGGCAAAATCCTTCTGCAATAACTTCAACAACTGACGGACCTCTTTTAAACGCTGGCCAAATTCTTCTAAAAACTCATCTTTCAAGTGCTTCTCATTTTGTTTGTCTTTATCCTTTGACATCTCGCTCACACGTTACGCTGCTGGATAATTCACCCTTTTACTACTCATTACCCATTACTCATTAATCAGTAATCAATAATCAATAACGCACACTCTCAACCATACCCGTCCAGTTGGAGGTACTCTCTATAAAACCGGTATCATCCTCAAGGATCTCTTCCGATATGATGGTGTCTGTGGTTAAATAAAGCACCAGCTTGCCTGTTTCCGATAATTCATGCATCCGGTCTTTAAACTGAACAGTAAAAATCCGTGTCATTCCCCTGGCAATATCGTATATCAAGTAGATATCTGCCTCATGCATTTGGGTAAGAGACAACAGGAGTTCTGCCTTTTCCTGTTTTTTAAGCTGATTGATTTGTTTCTTCCGAAAGGTGTCCAGTTTCAACCGTTTACAGAGCTCGGTTTTTTTCGTATTGGGGAAACGGGTCAAGCGGGTGATAAATTCGAAGAAATCCCCGGCCTTGATATCTCCGGGTATACTTTCCGGGCTGCAGATGTAAAGGAATGAATCTTTGATTTCCCGGGTGCTGATGTCTATTTCATCCACATATATCTTGGGGGCTGTCAAATCCTGTTTTTTTCTACTCAGGCGGTGTAAGTTGGTCTGGCCGGCAAAAAGATTGTACAAGCGGTTTAGAAACACATTACTTTCAATACTAAAGATCCGGTACTGTCCTTTGGCGAATTTCAATTCCGGGTGCTGGCGATTATCTACGGCTCTAACAGGAACACAAAAAAGAATTCTCTGATAGCGAATATAAGAAATCCAGGTAAGCAGCAAAATATAAACCAACGTCACCAAAACACCCGGTGCAAATGTCACGGGTAAACGACTTCTGGCATGGTAAACATTCTCATCTCCTTTAAAGAAGGATTCAACTTTGGCAAAATTCGAGAAGAAAACTTTGTCAATGTAATTCTTGACAAAACGGGCCTTTAGTTCCTGTGCATACTTGTAGAAATCCAACAGGTTCTCATACCCCTTGCTGCTGAGCTCATTAACAACAGACAGATAATTGGTTGTGGGAAAAAAGACTGATAACCACTGGAAGTGTGATAAATTCTCCCTCATCTCTTCCAGCATTTCTCCTTCCAGCGCATTGAGCGTTTTAAATTCATTCTTCAGAAAACTTAACATAATTTCTTTTTCTTTATTGGTGATTTTTTGCCCATGTTCTAATGTCCCGGCCTTTTCAAAGGATTTTCTTTCCCATCCCATGATTACCATTAGCTTCTCCATTTCTAATTTGTATAGAGGCTTAATTAAATTTGCTTTGGTTTCAATGTAATTGTCGATGGCAGCTGGAATAATGAAAAGCAGTATGAACCAGCAGCTTAGAAGAGTGGGAATACCTGTCAATTTGGACCTGATGGTACCCACTGCCGTACCCAGCAGAAAAAAGAATACGGATACCAATAGAATCGAAAAGAGAAAATTCAACACATGCGAATCAATGGGAATGGGTAAGCCATTGATCAGCATTAACAGAAGGGCACCGCCTATTAACAACAAGAGCAAAAGCAATATAATAAGTATTCTGGATATCAGTAGAGAAAAATAAACGGGAACACGGCCCGAAATACTGGCAAGAGTTTTCAAATATTCCTTGTGATAGAGAGATTCGTACCCATAAAAAAGGGCCAACAAGCTTCCAAAAAACAACAGGATACCGGAAAAGTCTGTGAACCCAAATTTCTTTATCCCGAAAATATTTTTCCCTACCATGGGATTATAGATCTTTAACCGTTCACCGGAATCAATATAAGCCGTCATCTCAGGGACCACACCAGAGTTAATGAAAAACGTAGAGAATGGAGCAGGTACAAACAGCATCCTCACGCCATAGGCGCCGTACTGCCTGTAACTGAGAAATTGGGATACTCGTTGTTTCTCATATTCCTGGAATTCGTCCTTTAAGTTTAAGGTGCCTTTATAGTCATTGACACCGCTTTGAACAAAACCCAGGGATAAAATAAATACCAGGACAATAATGATCTTATTCCGAATACCCAAAAACCGCTTAAGCTCAATTTTAAAATATGTGGTAAAAGTATGCATGCCGTCACCGGGTGTTTATGGTTTGTGATTTATATTATTGTTACTCGTTTCTTTAACTACTTAACCCTGAAAAAAACCTCTGCTGAATATAGGCCGGACATCGTCGTCTCAGAACATTTTTGATTGAGTGCCCAGACATCCGCTACAGGAGGAAGGGTTCTTGCATCAATGTGCTTTTTAATCAGGTACAATTTGTTTAAGAGGTCCTCTAACTTTAACTGGAAGCTGATGTAATAACCTCTAACATCACCCCCACTTAAATAATGGCGAATTTCCGTATAAATCTCGGCGCAGAAACCTCTTTTCTTTTGAAGCGCCTCATAATCATACCCCATCAATTTCCGAATAAAAGCTTCCTGGTAAGGTGTTGATTTGGCTGCGGCATTTAAATTCACATATGTGTCCCTGGCATTTTCCATGTTGATGATGGCGCTGTCAAGTATTTCCTGGAGTTCAGCATAATCCACATTGTACAATTCCGCCAACTCAAATTTGTGTGAGAATAACAGGATCTCCGAATTGGCCTTTAAAAAATAACCTGCACCACTCACAATAAGTGAACCGATGTTGGCACTCCTGTAAATGGTGTTGATGCCGGCATCACCCCCGTCACAGTTATTCTCGAATGCACATTCCGAATAATTGATCACAAGCCGTGCTGACAAAGGGCTGTGAACCAGCATCACCAAACTAAAAATAAATACCCCCACCAACACGCTTAAAAGGGGGCGATTGGTTTTGACTTTAAGTTTCATGTTGTTCTCCTTATATTGATTTATATTCTTTCCTTAACTAGTCCACGCTTATCGTGCAGCAAAATGGGATTGAAGAATGCACCCTTGTAATTTGCCTTCTGTCACAGGCAAATTTTTAATATCATTAACTCTTATACTTTACTGCCATGACTACCATGCGTTTTGGGAAGTGGGTGTACATTATACCACACTTTGAGGAAAAGTAAAGACCAATCCAAAAGAAAAATTTTTTTTTAAAAAAAATTTAAATAAGACTTGACATTTTAAATAATATCTAATAAAATTAACATATGCTTAATTTAGTGCCGGCTACAACAAACTTTTCGTTGGACAACCAATCATGGGTTAAGCCCTCAGTAGACATTAACGTCCTTCCCGGGATAATTGCTCAGGCACTAGAAAAGTTAGCAGCCATCTTAATCTTGAGAAATTATTTAAGGAGGTCGCCAGCAAAAATACACCATATGTATAAGAAATTAAGTATGAACGAAACAGCTCCCCTGAAGACCAATTTGTGGTTTTGTGGGGCTGCAAAAAGGAGTTAAAAATGGGAAGTCATAATCTGTACAAACCGCACCCACGTACCAAAGTCAGATTATCACCGGTAAGACAAACCTTAGTTTCAACTTTGGTGAACTCAGTACTGTACTTTCTAGATAGCGCAGTCATCATTTTGGAAGCAAAGCATTACCGGCTTGTTGTATGCCACAACAAACAAGTATTAACAGACCAGACTTACGAAACCCTGCGGGGCGCCAAAATCGCTTTCTCCAAGTTGTTCCAGTATAAGGCCTTCTTAAACTCGAAGGCTGAATGGAGTCACCTATATCCCCCAGAGCAAGAATGGTTGGACAACAAATTAAAGGAATGTGTGAATTACCTCTCTGAAGCTGCGATATCAGAGTCACGGCTAAGGTCATATGTTGTTCAGAATTCCCCGTAAATGAAGAGAAATGGGAAAACAACAAAATCAAAGGTGGTTACGGGTGGAACCTTGAGCCTTAAACCGTTAAACAAAGGAGAAAAAGAATGAAGAAAAAAAACGTTAGCCCAAACAACGGCAATGGGAAAGTCCTAAAAGTGTCCCATTTGCAAAATTCCATCTACTATTTTCTCCAGGGAGTGTCCATTATCCAGCAGGATAGTGGTTACCGACTGTTGGTGCTGCACCAGGGGAGACTATTGGATGACAATACTTACAAAACGGTAAAAGGGGCACGAATTGGATTTTCCAAACGGTACAAATACAAATTATGGGAACAAGGGGTGGAACCCAAATGGAGTCCTTTTTACACCCCAGAAGAAAGAGTATTAAGAGCAAATGTAGACAGGTTGGTACAAAATACCGATCACTTTAATTGAGAATAAAAAATGAAAGTAAATAAGGTGAAACCACAAACCACCTTTAGGCAGGGAACAGGTATGGTAAAAGGGGAATGGGTTGAGGCGAGAGAGAACCTGGAAAGGGTTAATGAACATCGCCTCCCTCTTTCCGTACTGCCGGGTGCCTGTTGTTTTTTGATTGACCGGAAAAGAGTGAAGGTGAGAGATATGTACAACAGGCAACATAAGAAAACGGTAAGAGGGGTGTTCTTCCCGGCCCCCTGGAAGGAGAAAAGAGCTGCAAGGGCACAAGGTGGGATACAAAACCCCCTAAACCTTGTGCCCTATGTGGCTTCTATCTCAACAATTAATTGTAAGAATGGTTTCATTTTTGGACTTTTAAATGGGGCATGATTCCCTCCCTCCTTGTGGGTTGGTCAAACCGCGTTCCGCGCGGTTTGACCAATCTTTTGTTTTTGGACTTTTAAATGGGGCATGATTCCCTCCCTCCTTGTGGGTTGGTTAAACCGTGCTCCGCACGGTTTAACCAATCCCTTGTTTTTGGACTTTTAAATGGGGCATGATTCCCTCCCTCCTTGTGAGGTGGTCAAGCCGCGCCCCGCGCGGCTTGGCCAGTCTTTTGTTTTTGGACTTTTAAATGGGGCATGATTCCCTCCCTCCTTGTGAGGTGGTCAAACCGTGCTCCGCACGGTTTGACCAATCTCCCATATAAAAAGCATCTGCGGGCTATAAAAAATCTTTCTTTCCTTTCCCAGCATTAAAACTCTCTTCATTTTTTGGTATAATAAACCTGCAATGGACGAGCAAGAACTAAAAGAGCATCTTGAAAAGATCGAGAAATTGGTGCATTCCGCGGATAAATTCAATGAAATGTCTTTCCGCATGGTGCTTGAAGGAATGATCAATAAGGGCGGCGAAGAGGCAGAATACTTAATCGTACGCTTTATACACGACAGCACCCTGGACCTCTCCACACGACTCAATATTATCCGCGTGGCCGGGTACATCCAGAGTATGCATTTCCTGATTCCTTTAAAGAAAATCATCGATAAAGAAGAAAGCGTACAACTAAAAAAAGAAGCAGTCATATCAGTTGCCAAGTACAATAACCGGCAGGCCCTGAACATCTTAAACCAGGCGTTGAACAATATCTCTAATCCTGTGCTCCTGGAAGTCATCAACAATGAAATCGGCAAAATAAAAAAGAATAACCCGTTGTTTGCATTGCTTCCCCGTTTCCAGGAAGGCGAAAAAGACCCCAAAAACTTTCATGTGACCATTGATATCCTGAAACGCATCCTGACACCTGCGGATGCTGCCATGTTTACCGGTTATCTCGACTGCGGCAAACCAATGATTGAAGAGGGTGCGTTTGAAATTCTCTGTTTTACCGGTGATGCTGCTGTCCAGGAGGTGATATTTAAATTCTTCCAGGACCGCTGCAGCCAGATTCCTTGCCTGAATCAACCACAGTGCCAGGAACTTTACGCCCTGATTCAAAAAATCAAACACTATTTTTTCAGGCACCCCTCTTTAATTCACCTGCAGCTGGATAACCTGGGCACCCGGTTGTTTCATACTAAAGACTCCCGGGTTCGCGAGATGTTAATTTCCATCATTTGCCAGAGTGAACAGCCATCTGCCCTTTTATTGGTAAATAAAGTATATGATTCGGACCCTGCGCTGCGAACGGTCATCGTTCGCGAATATTCCGGTAATAATGCGGCTGTGGACCTGCTATTTGAAAAGTATCAAAATAAAACCGCTGATGAGGATTTAAAAAGAGGACTCATACAATCGCTGTTGAAAAGCCGCAAAGGCATCGAATATTTTTATTCCCATTTTTCTTCCCTGGAGGCAGGAGAAAAAGAAATGATTGTCAACCAGCTGCCGTTGGGCGGCGAAACCGGACATGATTTGAGCAATTTTATCCAAATGATATTTCAAACAGAGCCAATCAACCTGAAAGTGGCTTTAATGAAACGGGCAAAAGAATATTATGAATTCTCCCTAAAAGATATACTGTTTGACTTTGACAGGGAGGATGAGTTCTCTCTTGTGGAACAGGAATACCTGGATACGATTACCCATTTGTTCCCGGTTACTTCTATAAAGAAACTGATGGAACGAATCGCCTATGGTGATTTGTCTATGCCCAGGGTCAAAAGATATTTAAAACAGGTATCCCAATTGGTAACCGCTGGACTTGTTTTTTGTTTCGAGGATACACGTTTCATTTCCAGGCTGGTAAATAAAATCATTTTTTTTAATAACCCGGATTTGAATGTTTTATTTCTCGGTATTATCAGGTATATTAAAACCTTTGATTTGAACACCGTCAAAAATATGGAAGATGCGTTAAGTTTTTTTATCAATACCAGGGGAGCAAAGATCAGTGTTAAAGAGGGGGATGAAATACGAAAAATCCGCATAGCTGTTAAAGACCTTTTGTATGAAATCAAAACCGTTGAAGATGGATGCAAGTCATTGGAGAGTATGTTTGCTGGTCCAGCATTGGATGCCGATCAAATGGCGAATCTTTTGAGCCGGCATTCGCTGTGTATATCCCTGTTGACTGAGCGAGTAAACCGGTCCATTGAAAAAAACCTGGCCCGGGCAGGAATAAAAGCCCTCAAACAATGGATTGAATTCTTCCAGCGCTTCCCCATGCTGGGCATGCAGGTCATAGATGCCATTGCGCAAAAGGCCCGCCAGCAAAAAGGAGCCCTTTATTCACAAATGAACCAACTGCTGCAGTCACTGCCAAAGGAACCCTTTAAAATCGTCTTCCGGCTCAACGACAGACGCATTACTGCCCTCTTCAGGGACCAGTGCCAGGAGATTATCCCCGGTATCCCTCTCAGTACTGAGGCCGATGCCTGGCAGGAAGGGGATATGTTGATATGTGATGCGGAGAACTTGAAAGATTTTATCCTTAAAGACAGCCTGCCGGCAAAAAAGTTGTTTCTCATCCTAGAAAAAACCTCTGACTTTTCTTCTTTCCAGGAGTACAATCCCCGTACGCTGGTGAAGCCTTTTTCTGCCTATCGCATTATGAAAGAAATATTAAGAGAGCTATATATTTAATGGTGTGGTATTGAGATTTTCTCCAGTATGCTGCAAACGTCTTTGATTCCGGGACGGTCCTGCGGTTCTTTTTCCATCATGCGCATGATCAATCGACTCAGCTCTTCCGGAACCTCATCCCGCAAGCAAACCGGTTCCACTGGGTCCTTGTTCAGTATCTCTTTCATAATCTCAAGGGAGGTCTCACCAAAAAAAGGTTTGATACCGGTTAACATTTCATAAAACGTCACCCCCAACGAATAGATATCACTGGCACTGGAATAAACACTTTCCTTGATCTGTTCGGGAGATAAATAAGATAGGGTGCCAATCACAATCCCGGTTTCAGTGAGCCGGGAAAATGTCTGGGCTTTGGCGAGTCCGAAATCCAGCAGCTTGACAAACAACGGGTCTTTGTTTTTTTCAACTAACATGATATTGTCGGGTTTTAAATCCCTGTGAACAATTTTTTTCTTGTGGATCACGGTAAGAGCACCGGCAATTTGCCGCATGATGTGCACACAATCGCTAATAGAAAGCGGCTGTTCCTCTTCCAGCCTCTTGCCCAGGGTTTTACCCGGTAACCACTCCATGGCAATGTAGATATTTTGACCGTGCTCACCCCGCTCAAAAATTTTGATGATATTGGCATGCTCAATCTGGTCGATAACCAGCGCTTCCTGCTTAAATCGCTTGATTTGAACGCTGTCCACCACATACTCATCCTTTAACACTTTTAAAGCCACCTTCCGGGAAGGTTCTGAGGTATGTTGGGCCAGGTAAACCTGTCCCATACCGCCCGTACCGATTTTATCGATAATTTTATAATTCCCAATGTAGTTCTTTTGTTTCCAGAAGTTAAAAATATTGATATATTTTTTGATTAAATTGATGATAGCGTAGGAAATTGCAGCAAAAACCAGGACTGCCAGGAACCGGAACCACCAGGTTTCCCAGAAAAAAGGCAAAATGTGAATTTGCACCGCGGCACCGGTTTCGTTCCATACCCCATCGTTATTGCAAGCCGTCACCTGGAACGTATAATCACCGGGTGGGAGATGGCTGTAGTAAGCAATGCGGTCCCTGGGCGTTTTTACCTGTTCCCATTGGTTGTCGTACCCCTCCAATTTAAATTTAAACCTGACATCGCGAGGGGATATAAAGCTTAAGGCCGTATAATGAAATTCCAGTTTATCCACCCCAGGGCCGATTTCTATTGTTTCAGAAGGTGTTATGGGTTTTTGTTTTCCCTTTACCACCAATTGTTCCACCACCACCGGGGGTGGTACCCGTTTAAACCGGCCTTTACTTTTGCCGGGGAGAATCATGGCAAGACCCCCTGTTGTGGGGAAAAAAAGCATTCCGTCGCTTCGTTTCCATCCGGCAGGTTGAAAACCACCGTTGCATTCCACACTTCGCATCCCTGCGGACAACCCGTAACCCAGCGACTGAATCCTATCGACTTTTCCCTCAGCCAACCGGTTCAATTGCTCTTTTTTTACCCTGGATATTCCCCGGTTGGAACTCATCCATAAATAACCGCTGTTGTCCTCCAGGATTTGGAATACTACGTTATTGAACAGCCCGTTTTTGGTGGTGTAAGAGGTAAAAACCCCATCCTTGAAGCGGTTCAATCCGTAGGAGGTACCGATCCATAAAATACCCTCTGCATCCTCATAGATGCAAAGGATAATGTTATCTGATAATCCATCGTTGGTGGTATACGCCTTAAAGGTCCCGTTTTTGAACACATTCAAACCGCCCCCGGATGTACCGATCCATAAGTTCCTGCGGCTGTCCGAGATGATGGCGTAGATGTTCTCATTGGTCAAGCCTTCGCTGCTGGTAAAAATCCTGAATTTCCCTTTTTCAAATTTGTTCAACCCCTTTTTGGTACCGATCCACAGGTCCCGGTTACGGTCTTCGTGGATGACCCAGATGCTATTGTGTGAAAGTCCGTTCTTTGTGGTAAAGGTGGTGAGAACAGAACCCTTTAACCGTATTAATCCGTTTCCCCTGGTGCCGAACCACAGGGTGTCGGCATGGTCCTCACATATGGAAAAGACCTTAAGCGGGATTGTTCCCTTTACCTTTAAACCGGAAAATGGTATGATGCGATTGTTATGCAGGACATTCAGCCTACCGGCATAGGTGCCTATCCATAGTCGTTGTTGACTGTCTTCAAAGACACAACTGATAAAATTATCGGATAAGCCTTCGGCGGTTGTCCAGGTAATCAACTTGCCGTTTCGCATTTGACTTACCCCATTTTCCGTACCGATCCAGAGGCTCCCTTCCCTGTCCTCGTAAATAGCTCCCACATAATCGTTGATCAGGCTGTTTTTGGAATGCAAACCGGTAATATCCCCGCTGTCTTCACCACTAATTCGATTCACGCCGCTTCCTTCGGTTCCTATCCAGAGGTTCCCATCACGGTCCGGGCAGAGGGCAGTAAGGTTATTGCTGGAAAGGCCGTCAGCCTGGGAAATAACCGTAAATGTTTCATTGGCGAACCTGGCCAGCCCTTTCCCGCTGTAGGTGGCAACCCACAAATTGCCTTCCCTGTCTTCCAGTATGGCCTGGACCGTGTTGGCAGGCAGGCCGTGATCTGTGGTAAAAAATGTAAATTCATCCCCTGGATTCTTCAATCTCGCCAGTCCCTGGTCCGTACCGAACCAGAGGTTCCTGGAACGGTCTTCATAGATGGTCCTGACCTGTATACCGGGAAACCGGGATACTTTTTCAATCGTATCTCCCTTTTTGCGGTTCAAGCCCTTGAGTGTTCCGATCCACAATGCCCCTTTAGAATCCATGAACACTGCCCGGACAATATTGTCCCATAAACCGTCTTCCCTGGTAAAGGTCTTAAATGTTTTGGTTCTATCATTGTAACGTGTCAATCCTCCCCGGGTGCCCATCCAGAGGTTTTTTGCCGCATCTTCATGCAATGTAATCATGTACTCGCTTTCAATGCCGGGGGTAATGCCTTTTCTGAATACTGTAAATTTTACGCCGTCAAATCGTGCCAGTCCCTCCTGGCATCCGAACCACAGGTAACCATCCGACGTTTGCAGAATAGAAATGACGGTGTTCTGTGGTAACCCGTCTGCTGTAGTCCATAGACGGGTGGTATATTGGGTAATGCGCCGGTGCGGGTCCAGGGAGTGGAGAAAAAAAAGGGAAATACAGGTAATAAAGAAAAGCATTAAAGCAGTTTTAATAATGTTTCTGATAATTACCTGTTTGAGCATGGTTTTATTTTAGATGAAACGGTATGGGATTTCAACTGATCGGTTCTTTTTTTTAGCCTTCGGCGGCCAGGGGCTCTTTTTATAAAAACCGCCCCTGGACCCCGCAAAAACTTTTT
>WVZO01000227.1 GCA_011772425.1 Candidatus Aminicenantota bacterium | reverse complement strand
ACCTTTGATTTGTATTTTTAAGATAATGATGTTTTCACTTGATTCTATATTACTAACATCTAAATCAGAATATTTATGGATAAAATTGACAATATTTTTTTCAATTTTTTTTAGTTGAAAGTCTTCAGGAAAGTCCTGTTTGATTATCAATTTAATATTATCTACATTTCTTAGCGGTGGAATTCTCTCTTTTCTAAGTTCCTCAATTTTCGCATTAGCTCTTGTTAGTAGGAAACTATTAGGATACTTCTTTATGAATTCCCTATAGTTTTTAACTCTATGTACTAGTTCTGTGTTTTCATATTCGATTTTTTCCATCCGCTTTTGTGCTTCTTTGGCTAATTGGCTTTCAGGGTATTTTTCTATAAATTTTGTGTATGTTTCAATATCATTTATGCTTTTTGCTCGTTCAAAATAGAGATGTTTAAGTTCTGCACGTGCTTTTTTGGTGTATTTTCCGGGTGTATGTATTCTTAAAAAAGTTTCGTAAGCTTCAATGCTATTTATAGCTTTTGCTGCTTCATAGTCTTTCTTTTCTTTTGAGCAGGATATTGTAGAAATAGAAACAATCAAAATGACAAATAAAATTCCCATGTATTTTGAAAATGTACGAAATGAATTCATGAATGATTCCTCCTTTATGCAATTCTAGAAGAAAGTAAACGCTAAAAACCGCTGAAAACCTATTATACTGAATTGAGATTATTTTTTCAAGTCAAATTTAAAAATATTCATGGGCAATAATTTTAAAAAATTCTTTTGATGACTCTGCCTCTGGGATAAAGGGAAGGTGTACTATATTTGACGCTTACCTTTATTTGACACTTACGTTATGAAGTAAGATGTTATTCTTTTGGCTCTCGTAATCTGGCTGTCACTTTATACAACTTCCCTAAGGCATAACCGAAATACCTAATCCTGAGATCATCAATGAAAACTGGCTCACTGACTTCTAGAAAACCACTAACCTCCTCATGACCGGTATTTTGCCTGGCAATTACGATAAGATTCCGATCCATGCGCGTAAATATTCCGGCCCTATATACAAGGGTTTTTCCATCAGGACTGAATGTGACATTATCTACTCCAGCGTACCATTGACCTTTCTTCCCATTTAACCCGAAAACGACACATTTTTTCTCAATGGTATCCTTAAATTCCAGCCCCTCACCTCTATATGTGACCTCTTCTTTTTTTTTCAGTGAATAAGCCAAGATATTTCCACTTGGACTGAATGCGTAGATATGCGGTTCGTACCGCTGCTTCCATTCTTTTTCTCCTACTACAATAAAGTGTTTTCCGCCAGGATAGAGGGATGCTTTATAAGCCACTTTTTGTCCATCCGGACTGAAAATAATGCTTCTTACATCACTGTAACGCTTCCCTTCTTTTTCCCCATGCACCACAAATTCTCTGAGAAGCCCCCCCAGTCTCTCATGTGCCTGGTATGCTGTGCTTTTCCCGTCTAAACTAAATATAATATTTGAAACACCACTTTCACCCCTATGATCATACCATTTGCCTTCTCTGCCCCCATGAACAATACATTCCTTATCCCTTATCCTTGCCCTGTATGCAATAACATCTCCTCCTGAACTAAAAACCGGGGGACTGACATAATCATACTGTTTCCCTTCCTTTTTACCCACAACCATGAATTGCTTCCTATCCAACACAGCCCTATAGGCGATTGTCTCCCCATTCGAACTAAATACCGGAGCCCACACATAATCGTAGGCTTTGCCTTCTTCATCTCCTACAACTATAAAATGGTTCCCGTACTCTTCTGCAGAATACGCTATGGTTTTCCCATCTGGGCTGAATACTGGTTCACCCGCGTGATCATACCATTTCCCTTCTGTATCTCCCAGAACAATGCACTCTTTTTTTTCTCTGATTCGTCTTGCCCAATATGCAATCGTTTTAAAATCAGGACTAATTTTAAGAAATCCTATCTGAACATAGTTATCACCTTTGCTTTCTCCAATGAGAGTGTACTTTTTCCCACCAAGAAAAGCGTACCTTTTATTACCTTCTATTGCCATATAAGCTACAGATTCCCCGTTTGGCGAAATGAATAACTGAATAATTTTGTAGGGTAGATTTTCCTTTAAAATTTCTTCCCTAATATTCTCCACACTGGTTCTGGGTGTACATCCCCATACACCCCAAAGTAAAACAATGACTATGATTAATAATTTATTCAATTTATTCATCTCCTCACCTCCCAGTTTGATTCAATACGGAAAAAAATGACAACATAGGAGAATCTTTTTTAATCATATTAAAATTATAACGGATTGATTTTCGATTGTCAAGCAATTAATATAGGAAGTAATTTTTTATGGATTTCGGATGCCATAGATATTTGGATAAATGGAAGATGTGGTTAATTATGCGCTTACAGACAAACCAAACAGGGGAACACCCATTTGAAGGTTTTTATCAAGAGAGCAGAACTACTTTACGTTTTATTTACGCTTTACGGGGTCTGATCTTGCAGTGCAATATCTTTGTCTTTCTGTTTTTCAATTTTCTCCTTCTGGAATATTTCCTCTAATAGTAAAATTGGTGTCAGTCAGGAAGAAATCACGCAATCCGTCGCCGTCATTGCCTGAAAAGATCAGGTTTTCTTTAGGTGAAGAATCCGGGAGAAAATCTTTTATTGCCTTTACCCTGCAATTTTGATACAATCTCTTTTTCCAGTCAGCAAGATCAAAATGAAAAACCACAGGAGCTAACATGGAAAAGAAAAAACTTAAAGTACCGGATGCCTTTGTGA
Organism: Candidatus Aminicenantota bacterium; assembly: GCA_011772425.1. Lineage (GTDB taxonomy): Bacteria > Acidobacteriota > Aminicenantia > UBA2199 > UBA2199 > JAKAGC01. The sequence goes on along the minus strand of WVZO01000227.1, from coordinate 13,435 downwards.
TTGTGTTTGTTATTATTATTATTGCAGCAGCAGCCACCTGGTTTGTCCCGGGCGGCCAGTTCGAACGGAAGACCATGGAAGAAGCCGGGCACAAACGAGAGGTCATTGTTAAAGATTCGTTTCAATTCCAGGAAAACAAACCCCAGGATTTTGAGATCGCTGTGGCTCCTTTAAGAGGATTCATCCGCATGGCCGAGATTATCGGGTTTGTTTTTTTTGTGGGCGGTGCGTTTTTTATTCTACAGAAAACCGGTGCCATCAACGCTGCCATCGGTGCCATTGTCAAGCGCATGCAAGGCCGCGAAAAACTGATCATTGTATTTATCATGTTAATATTTTCGTTTTTCGGGGCCTTTTTCGGTATGTGCGAAGAAGCCATACCCTTTGTACTGATATTTGTACCATTGGCGCTGGCATTGGGTTATGATTCCATCACGGGTTTGTGTTTTTCCTTCCTGGCTGCCGGTGTTGGATTTGCCACTGCATTTTTCAATCCCTTCACCGTACAAATCGCCCAGAAATTCTCTGAAATTCCTCCTATATCGGGCTGGGAATACCGCGTGGGAATCTGGCTGTTGGTTACGGGTTTTACTATTTTCTGGGTGGTCCGCTACGCTGAGAAAATCAAAAAGAATCCCCAATTAAGCCCGACCTATGAAGCCGACCAGGAAAGACGCAAACAACTGGATAAAGAAACCCAGGACATCGGCCGTTTTACCATATTCCACGGCCTGGTGCTGTTGGTACTTGGGGTCGGGATTGTTTTCCTCTTTATTGGGGTTATCGTATGGAAGTGGTATATTACCGAACTCGCCGCTTTATTTATAGCCATGGGAATTGTTGCCGGCCTGGTGGGCAAGTTAAGCCCCAACCAGGTAGCCAAAGCGTTTATAGAAGGGGCAAAAGACATTGCCGGTGCTGCTTTGATCATCGGTTTTGCCGGGGGCATTATTGTCATCCTGGAAGACGGAAATATCATGGACACCGTCCTGTATGGCATGTCAAAATTTATCGGGGACTCCCTACCGATTCTTTCGTCTTATATCATGTACGGGTTCCAACTAATCCTGAATTTCTTTATACCCTCCGGCACCACCAAGGCGGCGTTAACCATGCCATTATTTGCTCCCCTTGCCGACCTTACCGGTATCACGCGCCAGACCGCGGTCCTGGCCTACCAGTTCGGCGATGGGTTTACCAATATGATTATCCCCACCTCCGGGGTTACCATTGGCACCCTGGCGTTAGCTAAGGTACCCTTTGAAAAATGGTTCAAATGGCTGCTGCCTTTGGAGATTATATTTATTGTCCTCTCCCTACTGCTCTTGATACCCCCTGTTCTTACCAACTGGAAGGGATTTTAGGCCCTGCTATAAAAATAGGTGAGTGAGTTGAGTGGGGTGAGTAAGGTGAGTGGTGAGCGAAGTGAACTAAGTTTAATTTTTTTTCCTAACCTATTGAAATACATTCCTTTTTAATTTAATATATTATCATATTTAAAAAAAGTTTTATTGGATGTTATGTTTTGTTCTGGTATTGTTATGAGACGATTTGTATATGTGAGTATGCTGCATACCAGGTAATGCAGGATTGAGGAAGGTGCAAAAGAATCATGTATAATTCCGGTCCTGGTGAAAAATCAGTGGTGGTACTGGTTATCGACGACGAAAAAGCGATTCGTGAGAGTATTCGCAATTTCCTGGAGGATTACGATTACCAGGTATTGGAAGCGGAGAATGGGCGGATTGGGCTGGAGTTATTCGCGAGAGAGAATCCCCACCTGGTAGTGGTGGATTTGCGGATGCCGGAGGTTGATGGATTGGAAGTCCTGGCCAGGGTAACGAAGAGCGCCCCGGATACCCCGGTTATAATAATGTCTGGCACCGGTGTTATCGGCGATGAGGCAGCGGCGCTGCGGTTGGGGGCCTGGGATTATTTACTCAAACCCATCGAGGACCTGACGGTGCTTTTACATGCAGTGGAAAAGGCCCTGGAGCGGGCTTGTCTCATCCGGGAAAACCGCGCTTACCAGGAACACCTGGAAAAGGAAGTCAACCGCCGCACCAGGGAAGTCGGAAAAACCGCCGAAGAATTGAGACAGAGCGAAGAAAAATACCGCTCCATTTTTGAAAATCTCCAGGATATCTATTATGAAACACGGTTGGATGGAACCATTGCAGAAATCAGCCCATCTGTAGAATCTGTCTCCAAATATACACGCGAAGAAATACTCAGAAGTTCGCTGTGGGATATCTATGCCAACCCTGAAGATAGAAAACAACTCCTGGAAATCTTAAAGCAGACAGGAAAAATTGTTGATTATGAGATTAACCTTTTAGATAAAGATGGTACGGTTGTTCCTTGCTCAATAACGGCACAAATTCATGTGGGTCAAAAGGGTATGCCTACAAAAATCTGCGGGACAATACGCAATATATCCGAGCGTAAACGGGCCGAAGAGGAAAGACAAAAACTCCTGGAACAATTGCACCAGGCCCAAAAAATAGAAGCCATTGCCAGCTTAACCGGCGGCATTGCCCATGATTTTAATAACCTCCTTACGGTTATCAATGGGCATGCTGAGATTGCCCTGCGGAAACTGGAGAAAAATCTTCCGCTGCATAAAGATTTAAATGCGATTCTTCAAGCAGGCAAGCAGGCGGAGAATCTGACACGCCAACTTTTGGCTTTCGGCCGTAAACAACTATATAAGCCAAAAGTCATTGATATAAACGATGTGATCAGCCACCTGGAAAACATGCTGCATCGCCTCATCGGTGAAGATATTCGCATGGGAAAGCGTTTTGGACCGGATGTTCCTCTTATAAAAGCTGATCCCAGTCAAATCGAGCAAATATTAATGAACCTGGTGGTGAATGCCAGGGATGCTATCGGTGAGCGGAGAGGCAATACCTGGGAAAAAGTAATTAGCATTGAAACGGAGCGTGTTGAACTGGATGGGGCTTTTTTAAAAGAACATCCCGGTAGTCATACCGGGGTGCATGCCTTACTGATGGTGAGCGACAGCGGCATCGGTATGGACGCTGAGGTAAAAAATAAAATATTTGAACCCTTTTTTACCACTAAAGAAAAGGGAAAGGGCACAGGCCTGGGCATGTCCACTGTTTACGGTATTGTCAAACAAAACAACGGCAGTATTTACGTGTACAGCAAACCAGGACAGGGCTCGACATTTAAAATTTACTGGCCTGCTGCTGAAAAAGAAGAACCACAATCCTTCGAAGTAAAAGAAGCCCTCTCAATTGATTTCATGACCGGCCATGAGACAATTTTATTGGTTGAAGATGATGAAGGCGTCAGGGATTTTACCGGTGATACATTAAGGGAATTGGGATATACGGTTTTTGAAGCTGCCAATGGAAAAGAAGCGCTGGAATTGATAAAAGAAAAGAATATGCCCGTGGATTTACTGCTCACGGACCTGGTCATGCCGGAAATGAACGGCAAAGAATTGGCGGAGAAGCTAACAAAATGGATTCCCCAGGCCGGTGTTCTTTATACCTCAGGGTACACGGATAATCATATTATCCACAGTTATAAATTGAAGGAAGGGATTAATTTTATCAAGAAACCCTTTTCAGTTCAAGCTTTGGCAAAAAAGGTACGGGATGTACTGGACAAAAAATAAGGAATAAACAACTGTGGGCAGAGGACGTATTTATTTGGCAATTATCATTGTTATCGTCGTGATTGTTGTGTTTGTTTACTTATTTATTACTTCCTGGATGGAGGAAAATAGGGAAGAAAAAAAAAGAAAAAGGAGTAAACGATGAGATCAACCAGTATTAAGAAAATGAGATTTTTGATTGGTATAAGTCTTTTATTGTTAATCGGTATCTCCGGTTTTAATTTACCGGCTAAAGATAAAATCGATCCCAAACTTTGGGAAAAGGCAAAAAAAATTCACCAGGAGGCCATTGTAATAGATACCCACTGCGATACACCCATGGTGTTGAGACATCGAAAATTGGACCTGGGACAGAAGACAGATAAAAACGAGGTGGATTTCATCCGCATGAAACAAGGTGGACTGGATGCGATATTTTTTGCGGTGTTTGTATCCAATCGACTGGATGACAAGCACCCGGCCAAAAATGCCCTGGAAATGATCGATGAAATTTTTCTCCAGGTGGAAAAATACCCGGGATTGGCACAAATGGCTTTTTCCCCGCAAGATATACGAGACATTCACAAGCAAGGTAAGCGGGCCATTTTGATTGGTATAGAAAACGGTGGACCCATTGAAGAAAGCCTGGGGATACTGAGGAATTTCTATCGGCTGGGGGTGCGGTATATCACCCTAACACACAACAGTAATAATGCGATTTGTGATTCGTCTAGCGATGAAAAACCCAAATGGAACGGTCTTAGTCCCTTTGGAAAGGAAGTAGTCAAAGAGATGAATCGGTTGGGCATGCTCATTGATGTATCTCATATATCGGATAAGGCCTTCTGGGATGTAATCGAGGTCTCTGAGGCGCCCGTATTTGCCTCCCACTCCTGTGTTCGTTCCCTATGCGATGTGCCCCGCAATATGACCGATGAAATGATTAAAGCACTGGCTAAAAAGGGAGGTGTGATCCAGATCAATTTTTTTTCCGCTTTCCTGGACGAGGCATTTAAACGTAAATCAGAGGAAACCCGGAAGAAACTGGAGCCTCAAATAAAAAAATTGCGGGAGACCTATAAAGATGATCGCGGTGCCTTTTGGAGTGAGATCGGCAGGCTCTGGAAAGAACATGGTCCGGAACCGCCGGGGATCGAAGCGCTGATCGATCATATCGATCATGTGGTTAAATTGGCGGGAGTTGATTATGTTGGTTTGGGTTCTGATTATGATGGAGCCGGCAGCTTTCCCAAAGGATTGGAAGATGTCACCGGGTATCCATTGATCACCTATCGTTTGTTAAAGCGCGGTTACAAAGAGGAGGACATCAAGAAAATCCTGGGTGGTAATTTTCTTCGCTTCTTCGAGGAAGTCATCCGGGCTGCTAAGCATTTTGATAAAAATAAAAAATGATTTAATAACCTTTTTTCCTTAACCTTAACCTCAACCTTAACCTTAACCTCACCCATTTTTGTGGTATAATAAGGGGGACCACGATGTTTAAACGAGGCGATGTTCAAGATATCTACAACCTGACCCCCATGCAGGCGGGCATGCTGTTTCATCACCGGATGAACACAAAATCCTCTGCCTATTTCGAACAAATCACATTGTCCGTAAGAGGAACAGTCAACCTGGAAATATATGAGAAAACCTTTAACAAAATTATTGAAAAATACGAAATATTACGAACTCTTTTCCTGTATGAAAGCGTCAAACGGCCGGTCCAGGTGGTATTGAAACACAGAAAGGCGTCCATAGAATACAGGGACATCACAAAAATCCCGGAAAATCAGAAAGCCGGCTTCGTTGAAGATTTCAAACAGCAAGACAGGGAAAATAATTTTGACCTGCAGCGGGATATCCTGGTGCGGGTGTCCATTATTCAAACCCACAACGACAGGTATGAAATCATGTGGAGCCACCACCATATCCTGATGGATGGATGGTGCATGGGGATTATCTTTGAAGATTTTTCCCGCATTTATCAGGCACTTCTCCAGGGGGAATCGATGACGGTTGAACCGGGGGTGCCTTACAGCAGCTATATCAAATGGTTGGTAAAGCAGGACAAGCAAGAGGGACTGGCATACTGGAAGAATTACCTTGAAGGATACGAAACCCGGGCTGAGCTGCCTGGAATACCAGGGATAAAAGCGGAAACAGACGCAGTGGAAGAAGTATATCAAACCGAAATCCGGAATTTTTCTCTTAATGGAACCCAGGATGCAGGATTTAAACAACTGGTAGAAACCCATGGGGTAACAGCCGGTACTCTTTTTCATACCATATGGGGGGTTTTACTGCAGCGGTACAATAATACCGATGATGTGGTGTTTGGGGCTGTAGTTTCGGGCCGCCCCCCGGAAATCAAGGGCATCCAACACATAGTGGGCTTATTTATTAATACCGTTCCTTTACGTGTTAAAAGCCATAATGAAATCGATCGTTTTTGCGATGTTCTAATTGAGAACCATGGGAATGCTGGTAGATTAAAACCATATGAATATTTACCCCTGCCAGATATTCAATCCAATACTACGCTGAACCGGGAACTCATTCAGCACATCCTGGCATATGAGAATTACCCGGTAGAAGAGCAAGTGAGGGAAAAAGGAACCGCCGCACCATTAGATTTTGCGATCAAAGATATTTCTGTATTTGAACAGACCAATTATGACTTAAATGTGATCGCGGTGCCCACCACACCATTAAAAGTAAGATTCAATTTTAACCGGAAGGTCTATTCCCCCCGATTGATTGAACAGATTGCGGCTCATTTTAAGGAGATTTTGAACCAGGTTATCGCCAATCCAAATATTCGTGTCAGGGATATCGAAATTTTATCCCCCCAGGAAAAAGAGCAATTGTTATATGAAGTGAACAGGAATAGAAATGTCAATTATCCCCGGGATAAAACCATCCACCAGGTGTTTGCTGAAAAAGTGGAAAAGACACCAGATCATATTGCCCTCGTTGGGAACGAAGAAAAATTCCAAATTACAAATTCCAAATTACAAACAAATTCCAAATTACAAATTCCAAATTACAAACCATTCATATCCGTAACATATAGTGAATTAAATGCGCGAGCCAATCGATTGGCATATTTTTTACAAGAAAAAGGGGTTACTGCTGATACTATTGTGGCCCTAATGGTAGAACCATCCGTTGAGATGATTATCGGCATCCTGGGTATATTAAAGGCTGGTGGTGCCTATTTACCCATCGACCCGGATTATCCGGTAGAACGCATCGAATATATGCTGGTGGACAGCAATGCCAGGGTTTTATTGAAAAAGTCCGAAATTCGAATATCGAAATACGAAACAAATCCAAATGACAAAAATTCAAATGATCAAAACGAGGTAATCCCACTCATTGTTTTGAATTTTGAACATTTGAATTTTGAATTTGTTTCGGATTTCGAATTTCGTGCTTCGAATTTTAGCCCTTCAAATATTGCCTATATCATCTACACCTCCGGCACCACCGGCAATCCTAAAGGGTCTATGATTGAACACCGGAATGTGGTTCGTCTTATGGTAAATGATCACAACCTGTTCGATTTTGACAGCCGTGACGTATGGACCCTGTTTCATTCGTTCTGTTTTGATTTTTCTGTGTGGGAGATGTACGGTGCGTTATTATTTGGAGGCAAACTGGTGATGATTCCCAGGGCAGTAGCACAGGACACCCGGCAGTTCCTGGAAATATTAAAAAAACAAAACGTCACCGTATTAAACCAGACGCCGTCTGCTTTTTACAATTTAATCGCACATGAACTGGAAAACCCACAGAACGATTTAACACTGCGGTATGTTATATTTGGCGGTGAAGCATTAATACCACCTCAATTAATGGAGTGGTTTCAAAAATATCCTCACACCAAACTGGTCAACATGTATGGTATCACCGAGACCACGGTGCATGTCACGTTTAAAGAAATTACCGAAAAAGATATCAATCGTAATATTAGCAATATTGGTAAGCCTATTCCTACTCTATCGGTTTACGTTATGGACCGGTATTTCCGTTTAATGCCCTTCAATGCTGTAGGAGAATGCTGGGTAGAGGGTGACGGCGTATGCCGGGGATATTTGAATCAACCGGAGTTAACCGCAGAGAAGTTTGACCAGGATTTATGGGATTATCAGGATTACCAGGATGAGAAAAAAAATAAAAAATTTTTGCGGGGTCCAGGGGCGGTTTTTATAAAAAGAGCCCCTGGCCGCCGGAGGCAAAAAATATACAAAACTGGTGACCTGGTGCGGATGCTGGATAATGGGGATATGGAATATGTGGGCCGCATGGATCACCAGGTCAAAATCAGGGGATTTCGAGTAGAACCGGGAGAAGTTGAAACAATTTTGTTACAGCATCCGTCTGTCCGCGAAGCAGTAGTGGTTGCCCGTGAAGATAACCAAGGGGATACGCATCTTTGTGCCTATTTCGTAACTAGAGAAGCGATTAAAAAAGCACCTACAAGCAGGGAATTAAAAGAGCATTTATTGAATAAACTCCCGGATTACATGGTGCCTATTTATTTTGTACTGATGGAAAAATTCCCATTAACCCCCAGCGGTAAACTGGATCGCAAAGCCCTGCCAGATCCACTTTACCTGGAATCGGCAGGCAGTAAATATATGGTTACAGCCCCAACCGATAAAATTGAAGAGAAACTGGTAGAAATATGGTCAGAAATATTAAATCTCGACAAATCAATGATTGGTATTGATGACAATTTTTTTGAGCGAGGCGGTCATTCCTTGAAAGCCACACGAATGGCCTCTCTCATTCACAAAACCTTCAATATAAACATTCCCCTGCCGGAAATCTTTTCCCATCCCTTCATCCGGGAGATGGCGCGGTATATCAGGGAGACAGAAGTAAAAAAAGCATACGCATTCATCCCACTGGTAGAAAAAAAAGACTATTACTCCCTGTCTTCTGCTCAGAAACGCCTGTATTTCCTGATGCAGATAGAGGAAACCACTATCGCTTACAACATTCCTTTCGCATTAGTTTTGAAAGTTGAACCGGATATTGTAAAATTGGAAAACACGTTTCGTCGATTAATTGAGCGGCATGAAAGCCTGAGAACATCATTTCACATGCTTGATAACGAACCGGTGCAGAAAATTCATGATGATGGTTCATTTGAAATCGAATTTCATGCAGATATCATTCGGGACTTCCTTCGCCCATTTGATCTCTCATTTCCGCCTTTAATGCGTGTAGGATTGATCAAAACAGGTAACCAGGAATATACTTTGCTCCTGGATATTCATCATATTGTCTCGGACGGCACTTCGATGGGCATCCTGGTAAAAGAATTTATGGCAATATACAGGAACGAGGAATTAGCGCCCCTACGGATTCAATATAAAGATTATTCGGCGTGGCAAACGGACCGGAAGCAAGAAGAAATTATCAAAAAACAGGAGGCGTTCTGGTTACGGCAAATGGAAGGAGAAATCCCTGTGTTGAATCTTCCCTGTGATTTTCCCAGGCCAGCAGCGCAGAGTTTTGCCGGCCAGCGAATAGATTTTGAAATCGGATCTTCCAGTATAAAGGCGTTGAAAGAACTGGCAAAAAAGGAAGATTTCACAGTGTTTATGGTGCTGTTGGCGCTGTTTAACATCCTGCTGGCGAAACTGGGGGGTCAGGAAGACATCATTATAGGAACGCCTGCTGAAGGGCGGCGGCATGAAGATTTACAGGATATTGTTGGCATGTTTGTCAATACCCTGGCACTGCGAAATTTCCCCAAAGGGGAAAAAACCGCCCTTCAATTCATGAAAGAAGTTAAAAAAAATATCCTCGACGCCCTGGATAACCAGGAATATCAATTTGAAGACCTTGTGGAAGCGGTAGGCTTTCAACGGGATCATACCGGTCGAAACCCTATCTTTGATGTTATGTTGGTGTTTCAGGTGCCAGCCCATGATATACCGGACCTGCAAAAACCGGGAATGAAAGCGGAGACCTATGAGTTTGACAACCCTACAGCCAAATTCGATATGACCCTCACCGCCGTGGAGGAAGGGATTTTCACCCTGGAATACGGTGTCAAGCTATTTAAGGAAGAAACCATTCAGCGGTTTATTCGCTATTTTAAAAATATCCTCTCATCGGTACTGGAAAACCCGGCACAGCAAATTGCAGATATCGATTACATCCCGGAAGAGGAGAAACACCAGTTATTGATTGAATTTAACGATACAAATGCCGATTATCCAGTGTATAAAACCATTCACCAATTGTTCGAGGAACAGGTGGAGAGAAGGCCTGACGGCCTTGCTGTAGTTGGCAGTTGGCAGGGGGTGGCACCCCCGGCCGATAAGGGGGCAGTTGGCAAAAAAGAAAATAAAACGGCAATTGCAAATATCACTTATAAGGAATTAAATAGAAAATCCAATGGGTTGGCCCACCTATTGAGGGAAAAAGGGGCTGAACCCGGTGACATTGTGGCACTTATAACAGAACCCTCGGTGGAATTGGTCATTGGTATCCTGGGCATTTTAAAGGCCGGTGGTGTTTTTTTGCCTATTGATCCGGATTATCCAGAGGAACGAATTCAATACATATTGCATGATAGCAATGCCAGGATACTTCTAACTAACAATGTGGTTGAAAGTAAATCCGAAATTCGAATATCGAAATCCGAAACAAATCCAAATGACCAAAATTCAAATGACCGAAACAAAGCAACTCCAGGCATTGTTTTGAATTTTGAACATTCGAATTTTGAATTCTTAATAGGGTGCCCCAGCTTGGGGCTTTCGGATTTCGAATTTCGTGCTTCGAATTTTAGCCCTTCAAATCTTGCTTACATCATCTACACCTCCGGTTCTACGGGGAGGCCCAAAGGCGTGGCGGTTCAGCATCAATCCCTGGTGAATTTATGTTGGTGGCAGCGCACCGCTTTTTCAATAACCGTTGCGGACAGGGTGGGGAAATTTTATAGAACCGGGTTTGATGCCTCCATCTATGAAATTTTACCTTATCTAATTGCCGGTGCTTCTGTCTATATTGTTGAAAAAGAGGCAAAATTAGATATCCATGCTCTCAAGCGCTGTTACGAAACCAACGATATTACCATTGGTTCTATGCCGCCGCAATTGTATGAGCAATTTATAACGTTAACGATAAACAATCCTGCGCTTCGGTCGGTTCTGATGGGTGGCGATAGACTAAAAGCATACGCTTCTGGCCATTATTTAGTGGTTAATATTTATGGTCCTACTGAAAATACCATTGTGACCACCAGTTTTATAGTGGATAAAAATTATGATAACATTCCCATTGGAAAGCCCATTGCCAATGTGCAGGTATACATACTGGACCGGTATTTACGGCTTCAGCCCATTGGTGTGGTGGGTGAGCTGTGTATCTCCGGTGACGGACTGGCAGCCGGTTACTTGAACCAACCGGAGTTAACGGCAGAAAAGTTTGACCATGATTTATGGGATTATCAGGATTACCAGGATGAGAAAAAAAATGAAAAATTTTTGTGGGGTCCAGGGGGCACTTACAGTGCGGTATTTAATAACATCCGTGGAGACGATACATCGCTTGGAACGTCGTATTCCCACATTGCTCTGCCAATGCTCCCCCACGCAGTGGGGCCTGGCCGCCGGAGGCTTTACAGAACCGGTGATCTGGCTCGGTGGTTGGTGGATGGGAATATTGAATTTTGGGGGCGAATGGATGAGCAGGTAAAGATCAGGGGGTTCCGCATCGAATTGGGAGAAATCGAAAAACAGTTACTGGCTCATGATCGTATCAAAGAGGCAGTGGTGACAGCCAGAGAAGAAAACGGAGGGGATAAATACCTCTGCGCTTATATTGTAACCGATTCCCCGGACGCTGTTACCGATGCGATGCTGCGGGACTATTTATCAAAAACGCTGCCCCAATACATGATTCCCACGTATTTTGTGACATTGGACCGGTTCCCGTTGACCCCCAACGATAAAGTGGACCGCAAAGCCCTGCCCGAGCCTCGATTAAAGACAGGAACTATCTATACGGCACCGCGGGATGAAATCGAGATAATAATGGCCGGCATATGGTCCGAGGTATTAGGCAGAGAAGTAGGTATTCATGATGATTTTTTTGAGTGTGGAGGTCACTCTATAAAAGCCATCTCTTTGATCAATGCTATGCATAAATCATTTAACAAGAAAATTGGTGTTCAGAATCTCTTTCAGTATCCTACCATTGCCGAATTATCCCGTCTCTTGGGGAAAAGAGAAACATCGGAATTTATTTCCATAGAACCGCAGCCTTCTAAACCTTATTATGAACTCTCCTACACCCAGAAGCGGATATGGATATTACAGCAAATGAATCCCAGCAGCAGTGTATTTAACATGCCGGTGCGGGTCACCCTTTCCCTGGAGCAGGGGCAGGACCGTGCTCTGGAGGTTGAGCTGATCAAAGAAGTACTGGCAGCCCTGGCAGCCCGGCATGAAAGTTTCAGGACAAGTTTCAAGGGAGTAGGGGAGGCCATTGCCCAGGTGATTCAAACTGGAATGGAGGCAGGTTTACCCATTGAAGAAATTGATCTGACCAATCTTCCAGTTGAGGAAACAGAAGCCCGACGCCAGGAGCTTTTCTTGGAGGAAAGCGCCTTACCATTTAACATTGATACAGCTCCCCTCTGGCGGGTCAAGCTGGTTATTTTTAAAAAGAGCTGCGATTTGATTTTGAACATGCATCACCTGATCTCTGACGGCTGGTCCATGGATATATTGCGGCAGGAGTTCGGTGTGTTGTATAATGCGTTTAAAGAGGGTGAAGACAACCCGTTAAAACCCCTGCGAATTCAATACAAAGACTATGCTGCCTGGCAAAATCAACTCTTGACAGACAGGGAGCGAATGAAAGAGGCGGTTGAGTTCTGGAAACAGCAATTAAGCGGTGATATCCCGGTATTAAAATTGCCTTATAATTATTCTGTACCTGAAGACACAGAAACAGGGGACAGGAAAAGTGCGGGTTACCGGGTGGTGGTTCCGGGATCAGTGGTAGAAGGTTTGCGGTCGATTGCTTTTGCTCACCATGCCAGTCTGTTTATGGTGCTGTTAGCCGGGTTCAATATGTTTTTGTCTATTCTTAGGGGCCAGGAGGCTATTGTTTTAGCAATCCCTGGTGCGGCCCGGCAGCATGAGGATTTGAAGAACATCGTCGGTCTTTTTGTCAATACGTTAATTATTCGCACGCAAGTGAACCCCGATGAAACCTTCGGTAACTTCTTAAACCAGGTCTGTGAGAATACATTGAAGGTACTTGAATATCAAAGTTATCCAATTGAATTGATATGTGAGGAACTAAATATTCAATACCCTAAAATCTCGGTGTTTTTGAATATGTTGAATATTGGCAGCAATCCTTTGGCGTCGCTGGCAGATTCTGAGATTGAATCGTATCACATGGATCAGGTCCAGGATACCAAGTTTGACATGGTCTGTTATCTAACGGAGTATCAAAATGGCATTGAAATCATGTGCCATTATTTCAGGCACTTATTCCGTCCCTCTGCCATTGAGAAGATGATAAAATTTTATGTCAAACTGCTGGAAAACATTGCCGGTAATCCAAATAAATTAGTTAAAGATTACCATAAAAGCGGCAAAACACGGAAATTCAAGAGGCAATAAAAAAAATGCTGATAAAGAAATTTGAAGAGCAGGTGGCGCGGTTTCCGCAGAAAGTGGCGGTCAAGACAAGTGATAAGGTATTCACATACTGGCAGTTGGACCGGTATGCTGATTGCATTGCCCATGCCATCCTGGACCG
>WVZO01000137.1 GCA_011772425.1 Candidatus Aminicenantota bacterium | reverse complement strand
GATGAAAAAAAGTCTATTCAGATTATGGACGGTTCTGAGAGGGGGGCGGGGAGCACCCCTCATGGGGTGCTCCTCCTCCTACTCGACGTTTCTCCTTTTTCATTGTCTCCGGGCGAGACCGCGGCAGGATGAATGACTGTCTGTTGTTCCCCAAAAAAACCTTCCAAATCCCTGGTGGGTTGCTTCCCAACAGGGCCGGCTTCCGCAGTGGTGTTCCAGGAACGTGCAGTAGCCTTTCAGATGCTTGCAGTAGTGTCCCGGAAACGTGCAGTGGTCTTTCAGATACGTGCAGTGGTGTTCCAGAAGTGTGCAGTGGTCTTCCAGATGCTTGCAGTAGTGTTCCAGAAACGTGCAGTGGTCTTCCAGATGCTTGCAGTGGTGTTCCAGAAATGTGCAGTGGTCTTTCAGATACTTGCAGTGGTGTTCCAGAAGTGTGCAGTGGTCTTCCAGATGCTTGCAGTGGTGTTCCAGAAACGTGCAGTGGTCTTTCAGATGCTTGCAGTAGTGTCCCGGAAACGTGCAGTGGTCTTTCAGATACTTGCAGTAGTGTTCCAGAAACGTGCAATGGTCTTTGGGGATTATTTTCCCAGAAATAAATGCCATTCCCAGGCCAATCATATTTATTACTACTTTTTTCCAGTCATTGCAAATAATTTTCCAATGTGCTATATAGATGATCTAAAAGAAAAGGTATTTTTTCAGGATAACAATGGTAGAGAATAGTTCAAGTCATGGGCAGAAAGCCAAAGGGCGGAAGCCTGTGAAAAACAATAAAAATAATTGTCAATAATCAATTGTTAATTATTAATTGTTAATGAAAGAAAGCGAGAAAAAGGAGGAAATGTGTGGACACCGTCTGCTTTGGAGTGAAAAATGAGCGAAACAGAACAGTTGAAATCCTTTATCAAGAAACTGGGGATCGACCTGGTTGGAATCGCGGATTTGAAGGCCCTTAAAGAAATACCCACAGGATTGCCTTCTCCGTCTGCTTTAGAGAGTATCTTAAAAAACTACCGGTACGCCATTGTCATGGGAGTACAAATTGGGAAATTAGGACCTAAAGCATCAGGAAAGGATGTTTCCATGTTTATGGAAAAAGGAATCGTTGGTGTGGTGTCATTCATGGAAGAGAAGAGATTTTATGCACTGCCTATCCATACGGAAGATGAATTCGATCCGGTTAACCGCATCGGCCTGCTTTCATTGAAGGCACTGGCAAATGCAGCCGGTCTGGGTTGGCAGGGGCGTTCCCTTTTGATCGTATCACCGGACCACGGTCCCCTTCACCGGTTGGGTGCGGTTTTGACAAATATGGAATTGCAGCCCGATCAACCCATTGAAAACCAATGCGGCGATTGTTCCATCTGCGTGGAAAAATGCCCCACCCATGCGTTAACATTGGTAAAGTTTGATGATCATCCGCAACATCGAGAAGATGTGCTGGATTTACAACATTGTTTGGGGGATGACAGTTGCCCGGTATGTATCAAGGTTTGCCCTTTTATAAGTGGCCGCCAGCTGCAAAACAACAAGAAGCCCTGATCCTTTTTTAAGGCCCAAAGGAGAAGCAGAGTAAAAGTATGTGAATTTCTTATTGACAAATAACGGGAATTGTACTATATTTTGATCGATAATTGTTCATTATAAGTTATAAAGGAGATTTTTATGTTTTCTGTTCAAGAATGTAAGACAAAAATTGTTGGAATCATCGATCGATTACCGGATTCAAAGATCGAAGAATTATTGGATTATGCATCATTTTTGAGTTCGAGGTATTCGACACCTCCCGAATCCCCGGAGGAGAGAGAGGTAAGACTAAATGATGGAGAAGAGTTTATGGATATTTTTGGTATCTGGTCTAAAGCGGATTTAGAAGAATTTAACAAGGCGGTCAGTGATCTCAGTAAAATTGATCCGGCTGATTGGACATAATGAATGATGACAAAAATTATTCTTGATACAAATGATGGTCATTTTAAGAAAATCTCCAACCTTCAGACGTGGAAAGAATTAGCAGTGTAAAATTTTAGAAAGGCAGAAAGGGGAGATAATAAGAAAAAAGGGCCGTAAAAAACCATATAAAATTGTCAATAATCAATTGTTAATTATTAATTGTTAATGAAAGAAAGCGAGAAAAAGGAGGAAAGTAAAATGAAGGTTTGTGATTGCATTCAATGCAAAGAGTTTCCCTGTAAAGATGTGGACAAAAATCTCTACCTGGTTCCATACCCGGAGATCAAACCGGGAGATATTAAAATACTTATGATTTCAGAGGCACCTCCACCGGACAAAAACGATTACTTCTATGCGCCCGGCAATCCCTTTTACCTGCAGACTACGATACAAGCCTTTAACGATGCAGGAATAGATGTATCCACAATGGAAGAGATATTAAACCTGGGGGTATATATCACCACAGCTATTAAATGCGGAAAAACCCAATATTCCATTTCCACCGGCACAATAAAGACTTGCTCTGAAATCCTGGAAAAAGAAGCAGCACTTTTTCCTGGTATTGAAGTTTTCTTGTTGATGGGGGATGTATCCATTAAAGCCATGAACTACATATGGAAAAGACAAACCGGGAATAAAGTTATACCGGGCGGATCAACTTACAAAATCAGGAAGGAAAAATATTATTTTCAAGAAAAACGGGTGTTTCCCTCTTATTTACAGACCGGTAAGAATTATCTAATTGAGAAGGCAAAAAGAAAAATGATTGCCGAAGATATTAAAGAAGCAATGGAGGGGACGGCGTCCCCAGCCTATAGGGTTCGTTCTTGACATTTGAAGGGCAGCAGCCGGGAATACTTTGTTTTTTTTAGTGCATTTTGCAGAATATTAAAAAAAGGAGTTGTAGAATGAAACCTCTCAACGGGTTCAACGTATTGATTTTACTTTTGTTCTTTTTTTTAAATGGCGGCGGTTTAATGGGTGAGACAAAAGTGGTTCCCATGCCTGACCTGGAGAAACCGGATTCCATTACTATGGGCCATGAGTATTTATATATCACGGACCAGGGAACCATTGCGATTTATTCGTTAAAGGATGTTAAACTTAAGAATAAATTCGGCCGAAAGGGTGAGGGACCGGGCGAATTTAGAATAAGACCGTTTGATAAGTTGGGTTTGCAAGTTTTTATCCACGGCGATTATATTGTGGTGAACAGTACCGGTAAGTTATCGTTCTTTACCAGGTCCGGTGAATTTAAAGAAGAGATCACTTATCCCGGGGAAATGCAATCTTTTACACCGTTGGGTTCCAAATTCGTGGGATATAGTAGGACTAAAGAGAATGACCTGTTGTATTTAACCATTAACTTCTATGATCCCCGGCAGCTTCAAATGGAGAAGGAAATTTACCGGCGGAGGTACTATGGTCAACTAAAGGGGCCTTCTAAAATCCTTCGCCTGGTAATGGCAACAAAAAATGCCTCCATGAGGGGCGCCCTTTACCAGGTATATAATAACCGGTTGTTCCTGGAAGGGGAAAACAATGAAATACTGGTATTTGACGATTCCGGGAAAAAACTCTACACGGTTCGTCAGTCTTATGAGAAAATGAAAATACCGGATCCCTTTAAACAAAAAGTGATGGCTTTTCTAAAAAAAAGATATCCCACGATTTACCGGCATGCCAGGCAATATGGAGAATTTCCCGGATATTTTCCCTTACGGTACTTCCTGGTGACGGACAGTAAGATATATGTTTTGACCTTCAAAACCAGTAACGGTAAAAATGAATTGTATATTTTAGACCTGGAAGGAAAATTACTGGGAAAAACTATGGTCCCGTTTGAGGAAGCCGAATTTCTTCAACCCTATCCCTTTACCATCGGCAAGGGAGTATTCTATCAACTAAATGAAAATCTAGACACGGAAGAATGGGAATTGCATATCCATCAGATTCGTTTATCCGCGAAGACATTTACAATGCGGTGAAAAGCGCGAAGGAACGCGAAGATGACACACCCCACCCCTTCGGGGCACCCCTCTCAAGAGGGGATTTCTTAGATTGAATTGGGCACGATGATTGAAGCATAGTAACACAGGTTGACCATGTATGAAAAGTTTTGTGGGGGTCCAGGGGGGCACTTACAGTGCGGTATTAAGGAATACCCATGGAGACGATATGTCGTTTGAAGCATTGTACGCCGTCCTTGCTCTGCAAATGATCCCCCACGCAGTGGGGTTTTACAAAAGGGCCCCCTGGTTGTTGGAGGTAGTATGGATACATCACTTATTTTTATATATATAATTGGTGCATTATTGGTTTTATTTTTGTTTCGTTATATCCTGGTGGCGCAGAATATCCTGGGGGCGGCACTAAAGAAAGCATCGGCTCAATTGATTCGACAGTCTGACTGTCCTTCGTATTTGCAGGAATTCTATGCCCTGAAACAAGGCGAAATACAGGACCTGGGTTTTCATTTTTCTCACTGCCTGTTGGTGGACGATCTGTATGTAAAAAAAGATACCAAACGATACTTTTATGTGTATTACAACCCGGCCGAAAAAACCTACGCCCACCTGGTTGCATGCCCTGAAGCAGATCAATACATCCCGTTTTGGGTCTCGTTTTATACGTACTTCAAAAACGGCAAAAAACTGGTCACTGTGAATGGAATTCGCCATACCATAATGGATACCATACCGGATTCTATTCTCCAGGATGGGTATGTGGAAACGTTGGAAAAGCAGTGGGCTCTTCACCTGGATTGTCTTTCTCAGCATGATGACCTGGAAATAAAAGAATTTGGTGAAACCCAACAGGACTTCGAGGAAATCGTGGAACTGGAACAAAAATCTCTCAACGACTACCTGGCTGAACTGGAAAGGAAAGGCCGGATATTCAAAACCGGAGACGATAGATACCTGTTCAAAACCATTCCTGCTTTATTATTTGCCAATCAAATGATCCGGGGGACGGCGAAAGCCAATGTGATGAAACGGAAGATAATGGAAAATGAAGTGCCTGTGGATGTACCGGTCCAGTTGGAAGTGGAGAATTATGCCAATGCCCAGTCGTTACTAAACCCGGAGAAACGAAATACCGCAGGAAAGATTGTTTTCTTGTTGGCCACCATGATCATGTTTGTAATGTCATTCGGTTTTTTATTTTCTTTTGAAATCGCTTTCTTGTTAGTGTTAGTTGTTTTTATTCATGAAGGTGGTCATTTACTGGCCATGTTTTTATTTGGATATAAGGACCTTAGAGTGCTTTTTGTACCGCTTTTCGGTGCAGTGGCCATGGGCTCGGGCAGGGGCATTAAACCTTATAAAAGAGTAATCACCTATTTTGCCGGGCCGGTGCCGGGGATTGTCCTGGCTTTCTTGTTGTGGGCACTCATCCAAAATGAGAATATTCCCTTGATATATACCGGCACCCTGACAATGGTTTTTATATTGCTGCTCTTTATTAATTATCTAAACCTGATACCGGTGTTGCCTTTTGATGGGGGACAGGTTCTTAATACCATTATTTTTTCACGTTTCGCCATATTTCAAACCTTATTTCTTATCATCAGTATCATCGCTATTGCAGCCATGGCAATATTTGGGAAATCACCACTGCTGCTGTTTATCATCCTTATCATTCCTTTTGGATACCGGAACCAATTCATCCAGAGGAAATTAACCGCGCAGGTGCAGGACCAGTTCAAACATCGTGCTGCGGCGGATTTGTCTGATACCGATGTGATAACCGAAGCGTTTAAGACCTTGAAAGCTTCATCTTACAGCGATTTCTCATTTCAGAGGAAAGCCCAGATCGTCAGGTATGTAGAAAACAATTTTAATACGCCGAAGGTCTCTGCAGGAACCGTTATTTTTACTCTCCTGTTTTATGGCCTAATATTGGTTTTCTCCGCAGTTTATTTCCTGGTTCCCATTTTATCAACGGGTTCTGCCTTTTTTTATAAAGGCCCCTGCGCTGTTGTGGAAAGAATGAAGGTCCCTAAGGATGCGGCTGTTGAAGCGTCGCGTTTTGAACGGGTGGATAAGTCCCTGGCTAAGGGTGCTGCTTTGATTTGTTACCGGTACTGCTTTTATTCGCCTTCCAGGAGGGATGAACCTGATGAATATGATCAAAAAATATTTTCCGTGGAGCGGGCAGGGGATTTCTTATCACGGTTGTGGGCCCTGTACGGCGAACCGGACCTGATGGAAAACAGTTTTGTGTATACCCTGAAAGACAAGAAAACCAATTTCGTTTTCACGGCTTACTGTTCTACCTTTTCCCCGGCCTTTGGAAGTAATGAAAGAGAAAAATCAAAACTCATCCTGTCATTGTATCTTTTCAATAAACTGCTTGAAGAGACAGCTCCGGTGGATTGTCATATTGAAATTGATGTTGATTTCTCCAAATTCCCGGATAATGTCATCGATGAGGAAGAATATAAAGAACACCCGGAGATATACAAAGCCACATTTAAAATCGGGTCAAAAGATGGCATCCCTTTTACACAGATTCATCAGCCGGGCAGTGTGAAATAATTTAAATTGGGGCAATATGTTGAAAAGCATGGCACGATGATTGTCCGCATATGAAAAGTTTTTGTGGGGTCCAGGGGCGGTTTTTACAAAAAGAGCCCCTGGCCGCCGGAGGCAATAATTAACCTCAAGGAGTAATCAAATGAAAAGACAAAATATCTCATCCGGTTCTCCGTTTGAAGGGCCGATCGGATTTTCCCGGGCGGTACGGATTGGTAATATTATTGCCGTATCCGGTACAGCGCCCATTGGCGCTGATGGTTTTACCGTGTGTCCCGGTGATGTCTATGGTCAGACCAAATGCTGTTTAGAAATAATAAAATCGGCTATTGAAGATGCCGGTGGAAAACTGGAAAATACCATTCGCACACGGGTGATGTTGACGGATATCTCCCGTT
Source organism: Candidatus Aminicenantota bacterium (assembly GCA_011772425.1). GTDB lineage: Bacteria > Acidobacteriota > Aminicenantia > UBA2199 > UBA2199 > JAKAGC01. Next base: position 9,943 of record WVZO01000137.1, on the reverse strand, counting down.
GGGAAGAAGCTGCCAGGGCGCATGGTGACTTTTTTTCTCAAATCAGGCCGGCATGTACCTTTGTTGAGGTAAGCGGCTTCATAAAGAACGATTGGCTTGTGGAACTTGAAGCGGATTGTGTTTTAATGGAATAGTAAATTGATTGGAATGATGGAATGTTAAATTATAACTTTTGTTCCTTGTCTTTTATTTCCCGGTCAGTTCATGATAAACAGCATCAATGTTATTGACCCGCAGCTCAGGAAGTTTAAAATCCTTATAGGCCGGGAAGGTAATGGTCTCCTTGATTTTTTCCAGGGTTAGACCTTTTTTAATGGCTGCTTTTACTTGCTTTCGCAAATCTTCCAAATAACGTGCCAACGGGAGAAGCCCCTTTTTGCTGGCCAACTCGCCGTGACCGGGGATTACCGTTTCAATATTCATCCCGGCTGCTTTTTTTAAGGTGTCAATCCAGTTACGGGTATTGCTCCCCGCTTTCGGGTCGACATAAGGAAAGGAATTGTGAAATAAAAGGTCCCCCATGTGAATGGATTTTAAACGGGAAAAATATACCATACAGTTACAACGAGTATGTGCGTTGCCAGGATAGATGAGTTCAATGGTCTCTCCTCCCAATTTAAGGGTCTTTTTCTGGTCAAACAAAACATCCGGGACGTTGAATTTGATAGTTTTGTATTCTTTAATGTATTGAAGCCTGCGTTTTAGTGCTTCCTCTTCTTTATCCGCTTCCGGGTCGTTTTTATCCTTTAATTCTTTAATCTTCTCCTGCCACTTTTTAATTTGCCCAGGGAAACTTTTTTCAATATAATCCTTAGACCTCCCGGCATTTAATTCCTTGATGTTTTTCACAATATTCCGCTGACCAATAATGGTAACACCTTCCGGGAAACCATCAATACCATAGGTATGATCCCCATGGTAATGGGTCAGCACCAGGTATTTGATCGGTTTACCGGTTTTTTCTTTTACTTTTTCAACGATGACTTTACCCATGGAGGGCAGTCCCCCGGAATCCACTACTAAAACCCCTTCTTCTGTCACCAGGAACCCTACATTCCCACTGTAATCCAGTTTGGTAATCATGTAAAGATTGTTGGCCACCTCTGTGACCTTGGGTTTTGCCTCCTGGGCAAATACAGTTGTATGAAACAAAAACAAGAATGTAAAAAATAAAACCGCTGTTCCTATCATATTCTTTGTCTTCATAAGGACCTCCTTTATGCCTCATCTTCTAGGTTAAAAACTCTTATTGAATAGCATGATGGCAATTATTGTCATTTCCCCGGGGTAATAACCTCAAGCCCTCCCATATAGGGCCTTAAAACTTCAGGGATAACAACACTTCCATCCTCCTGTTGATAGTGTTCCAGGAGGGGAATCAAAATACGGGGGCTGGCAATACCGGTATTATTAAGAGTGTGTACAAATGTCAATTTACCATTTTCTTCTCTATAACGTATGTTTAACCGGCGAGATTGAAAGTCGTGTATCATAGAACAGGACATTGTTTCGCAATAGTTATTGCGACTAGGCATCCATGTTTCCACTTCATGTTTTATGATCTGGGGAAGTCCGCATTCACCACCGCAGGCAAGGGTAATGCGATAGGGCAAACCCAGTCCCTGGAGGATGGTCTCCGTATTCTCAAGGATAAACATATGCTGTTTACGGCTTTCTTCGGGATCATTCCTGCAAAACACGACTTGTTCGATTTTTTGGAATTGGTGAAGCCGGTAGAGGCCTTTGGTATCGCGTCCTGCTGCCCCGGCTTCACGGCGAAAACACGAGGAAATTCCCGCATAGTGCTGGGGAAGTGATTTGATATCGAGAATCTCATCACCATAGAAAGAGACAAGCGGAACCTCCGACGTTCCAGCCATATAAAGATTGTCCCGTTCAATAAAGTAAGCTTCATCTTCGCCTCTTGGTAAAAAACCAGTGCCTTCCATGGCTGAAGGTTTCACCAACATTGGAGTAATTACCGGTTCGAACCCACGTTGGATCAGGATATCAAGCGCATAGCGCATGATAGATAATTCAAGCAGGGCTCCTTTTCCTCTTAGAAAATAGAACCGCGAACCCGAAACCTTTGCACCCCGTTCAAAATCCACCAATTTCAACCGGGCGGCAATTTCAAGGTGGTCTTTGGGTTCAAACTCAAACGTTCTCGGTGTACCCCACGTTTTAACCAGGAGATTGTCTTCCTCCGAATTCCCTTCAGGAACCTCAGCAGCGGGGATATTGGGTACCAGGAGCATATTATAATGGAGTTCGGCCTCAATTTCCCTTAATGATGTCTCCAGTGTGGCTAATTTCTCCTTGATCTCCACAACCCTGGCGCGAATTTCATCCGCGGTCTTTTCTCGCTGTTTCTTACTGAGTCTCTTACGTTCGGCGCGAAGCGACTCGATTTCCAGTAACAACGACCGGCGTTTGCCATCGAGCTCAAGTATTTTGTCCACATCGCATTCGAAATGCTTTTTACGCACCGCGTCTTTTACTACATCCGGGTTTTCTCTAATAAAGCGTATATCTAAAATAGTAACCTCCTCTTGTGAAAGAATTGAGTTTGATATTTTACCTGAAATGTCCTGAGATTGCAATAGACCCCGGCGGCGCGGGGAGTCAAAAAACGCTTAGGCATTATTGCGGTTTTTGTTTTAACCACTTGAACTGTGAATAAATTGTAGGTGAGACGATGGGCGTCCCCAAAAGTTGAAAGGTTGGAAGTTAGAACATAAATCTTCTGTCAATTCTCTTTATCAAACTCAGCAAGAAAATTTTTCAAGTCTGAAATTGTCTTTATATTTAATTCCTTGGTCTGACTTCCCCTCATCATTAAAGCATATGTGTTGTTAAATCCTAAAGGTTGAAGCCATTCAATATCATAATGCTCTTTTGATTCTTTTTTCACAAAATCATAGACCTTTTTCTCATCCGTCAGAATAGAATTTCGTATGGTTTCATCTACGTTTAAAATAACCAACAGTCCGGTCCCTGTATACTCTGGATAAAGATCAATTTCTCCATTGGTCATCGCATCAAAACAAATCTTTGTTCCAGCGAGTCCTGCTTTTAATTCTACTTCTAAATCGCTGTAATTTTCGATAAGTAGGGCAAATATATGAGCCAATATGTATTGTTCAGTAAAATTTTTAGAGCCAATAACAATATCTGCTTCTCTCCCTTTACGTTTAGAAACTTCAAATCCTATCTGTTTTAAAAAGTCTTTTGCTACCTTTGACGGCGTTTCTTTATTATGATCGACGCGGAAGTTCAACTCTGCCATTTTTTCATTGGATATCTTTCCCTCAAGTTTCGAGAACAAATCCCGGAGAATCGGATATTTTCTCAATGTTTCTCCTCTCACCAGCGGTGCGGCATGGTAAGGTGGAAAATAATGTTTATCATCCTGAAGTATATGAAATCCATAGGCTTTAATGCGTCCATCAGTGGAAAATCCACAAATGACATCAACTTTTTCTTCTTTCAGCGCTTGATACATCAATCCCGGATCAAGTTCCACGGTATCTATTGACAGTTGGTAATGGGTTTGAAGTCCCGGGTATCCATCCGCCCGTTCCATGAATTCTGCGGTAAATCCTGCTCGAAAGGAATGATCAAAAAATGAAGGAATCACCCAAAAAGGAATAATAATAAAAATAAGTAAAAATGAAACAATAAGAATCGGTTTAATGATCTGACGAATAAATTTTTGCAGTATACTCAGTACAAAATCCAGGAATAATGCCAACAGTGCTGCTGGAACCGCACCGGCAAGAATCATATTTATATTGTTAAGAGCAATTCCTCGAAAGATAAACTCTCCCAGTCCACCCGAGGCAATGAGTGCACAAAGAGTAGCCACTCCAACATTGATAACAGTGGCGGTTCGGAGGCCTGCGAAAATAACGGGGACTGCCAGTGGAAGTTCAACTTTCATTAGTATTTGAATATCCGCCATTCCCATCCCTTTGGCCGCTTCTTTGACAGATGCATCTACTTCTTCAATACCTGTAAATGTATTTCTAACGATGGGAAGAAGGGCGTAAAGAAACAGGGCAACAATAGCGGGTACAACACCAATTCCAAGGAAAGGCAAAAGAAACCCCAACAAGGCAACACTGGGAATAGTCTGAATAATACCGGTGACACCTAAAACAGATGGGGCTAACTTTTTATAACGAGTCAGTAATATGCCCAATGGAAGCCCGATGAATACGGCAATTGCCAATGCCACCACCGTCAAACCAATATGCTCAATGGTCTGTTCAACGATTTCTTCATGATGGCTGAGAATGAAATCAATAAAAGCTTTAAGATGATTCATTAAAAATCTCAGATTTTGTTTTGTAAAATGCTGATATGATCGCTTCGGAACTGGTTTCCCACAGAGAGTGCCGAACCGTATCTTTTATTCGCAAGATTGAACGTTTTAATGATGTTTGTTCCATTGTTTCCAGGACCTCCAACAAATTGTCACCATCTTGAAATTCGTTCACCTCTTCATGTTCATGTTCAACACTGAGCTCACGTTTTTGAATTTCAGGAAGGAGATCTTTTAGTTTTAAAACGCTTAGTTCCAGTTGAAAACGGTTGGCCTGGAAGAAATTTCTGACAAATTCGTTGTTCGGGGCAAAAATTAACTCCTTTGTTGTACCGATTTGTTGAATTTTGCCCTGGTCCATCAAACAAATCCTATCTCCCAGCTCAAATGCTTCAAATACATCGTGAGTTACCAGAAGCATTGTTTTATTGAGCAGGGTTTCCAGGTTTTTAAATTCTTTTTGAATTTGTTTGCGGGTGATTGGATCCAAAGCACCAAAGGGTTCATCCAAAAGAACAATGGGTGGATCAGCAGCCAGGGCACGAGCCAATCCGACTCGCTGCTGCTGTCCTCCACTGAGTTCTCCCGGATAACGTTTTGAAAAGGAATCAGGGGGCAAATCCACTAATTCCATCAACCTCTGGGTTCTCTGTTTAATTCTCTGCTTATCCCATTTCAGAAGGATGGGAACGATTTCGATATTCTGCTCCACCGTATAATGGGGAAAAAGCCCGATATCTTGAATCACATAACCGATTCGTTTCCTTAATTCCTCCGGTTTTTGATATTTAACGTTTTTTCCATCAATGCAAATTTTACCGGAAGTGGGCTCTATCAGCCGGTTAATCATTTTCAATGTGGTTGTTTTTCCACAACCACTGGTACCCAATAAAATAAGAATTTCACTTCTTTTAACAGAAAAGGAAATATCATTAACGGCTGTTATACCATTAAATTTTTTAGTTAGATGGGATATCTCGATCATTACCGCATATTCCACTCCATAATCGTCATGAAAACTCTTCTTTTCCTAAAACAGAGGGTTCCACCTCCACCAGCTTATTTTCACCGCCCAGTAGAGATGAATCGATTAGAACTTCTGAGACAATAATCGAAAGTAAAATGTTGAGATGCTCATAAAGGGATTTTTTCTCTTCTTCTTTGATATAACTCAAACTGTTCATTAATTGTTCCTGGAATGACGGAGGTGCTGTTTTTACCACTTCTTTTCCTTTTTCGGTTAATTCAATCAAGACGACCCGCCGATCAGAGGACTTACGGTTCCTTATCACCAGTTCTTTTTTCTCCAGTTGATCAACGACTGATGTAATCATGCTGGGTGAAAGGTGGACCTTACGGCTCAGCTTGCTAAGTGCCAGTGGATCTTTATTAGCGAGTGCCAACAAACAAGAAAGCTGCGACGCATTTAAATCGGTTCTGTCCTTTAATTTCGCCGAGTAAATCTCCACAGCATTAATAATTTTCCTCAAACACGAGAATATTTCTGATTCAAGGCTTACTGTCTCTCCATTTTCCTTGTGCGACTCCATAGAAAATCTCCATCATATATTTTTTGTAAAGAAATATTATAACAGATAAAACCTTCAACTGCAAATATTTTTGGGAAAAATGGGAGTTCGATTGTGGTTAGGCAAGTTCAATCACGGATTTCTTCTGATGAAGTGTTTCATTTCCTTTTTTTTATTTTTTTTTTTTCCCCCCCTCCAGTCCTTGACATGTGGATTATTTGGTTATAAAATATTTTATTATGAATAATTTAATTATGAATCTTTTAATAATAAAATATTTTAAAAAAATGGCGGTCTTGCCAAAGAGGATTTTAAAGATGAGTAAGAGATGCATTTTTGAGAAAAAGGAAAACTGAAAAATCATCTCTTAGGAAAGAGAGGAGGGGATATTTAAATTGAAAGGTGAGTTGATTTTATTAAAATATGATAAGGAGTAAACTATGACCAATTCATTGAATGAACGATTTAAAGATTGTAATTATGAAATTCAGTTTCCCAATAGCACATCCCAGCTGGACCAGGATGAAGAATGGTTTATGCTTTCGAATGGTAAAGAGAAGAGGAAAGTTCGATTACACGATTACAAAACGCTTTACGAAATTCCTAACCTTTACGAAGAGGTGGTATACCACCAATTGAAATGCAAATCACCGTCGGTGGTATGTGGGATTCTGAAAGAAGAGATGGATAATAATGGAAAGGAATTTTCTAGCTTTCGAGCCTTGGATTTCGGTGCTGGGAACGGTATTGTGGGTGAACAACTACAGAAGTCAATCGGATGCGATGAGCTGGTAGGGGTGGATATCATCCCTGAGGCTCGTGATGCAGCGCAAAGAGACCGTCCCGACACATACGACGGTTACTATGTTATGGATTTAAGTCATCCTTCAGAAAAAGAAAAAGAAAAACTACAGGAGTGGAAATTCAATATCCTGGTCACCGTTGCCGCACTTGGATTTAACGATATTCCCACCTGTGCATTTGTTAACGCTTTCAACTTAATTGAAAGCGGAAGTTGGGTGGCATTTAATATTAAAGAAAAGTTTCTCTCCAAAGAGGACAACAGCGGCTTCAAAGAAACAATTCTTGAGATGATGAAAGATAGTATTGAGGTGGTAAATAACAAAAGGTATTGCCATCGATTATCCATTAATGGCTCTCCTATTTATTACAAAGTTATTGTAGCCAGAAAGAAAAATCACTTTCATTTATGCACAGAAGAGTAAATGTCGATTGGTAAATCATCGGATTGGGAACAGGCAAAAATTTGCTAATAGGGCAACAAGGGGAATGATCAAACTCGCAAAAAATATTTTTTTCTTTACATATTCAATGGGTTCTCATAAAATATACTATGGCACAAAAAGAAGTTCTTTGTGGAAAGGATTTGGCATTGGACCGTCTGGCCTTAATCGGCAATATTGCTCAATTTGTAAGTTTTGGACCTGACATTGCACTTCCACAAAGATTCTCAAGAATTAGTGGTTACAAACCCAATCACCATTTTTCCAGCCCTGAAGAAGCAGTTGCCTGTATTTTTAGACATTCACCGGAAGGTTCTGTAAACATCCGCAGTTTTAGCCCTGGTAGCCCGAAAGGTGGACCGTTAATTTATGGTCTTCGCAGTGAGAAGGAGGTATTGGCGGCTCTGCGTAAAAAGGCTTCGGAAAACAAAATCACCATTGTCAACGAGACCATCGATGTTAACGATGGTGGTGTATCGGGTGTAATGATCGGTGAGGTGATAGAATTTTCACCGGGAGATACGCCAAAATGTGTTGAAAAAGATGGTATATGCCGGTTACCCCGTGATACCGGGCTGCGCCTATTAGAGAATGTATATGGATTTCGCCCTACCCTGGATTTTCCTCCTTCATGCCGCGTAGAATTTAGTATTCATCCGAAAAAGCGAGGGATTCATCAAAACCATACCATCCTCTGGGAACTGGAAGAAATTAATGATCCCCCGGAAAAACCGGGGGAAATATGGTGGCCCAACAATTTCAGCCGAATGCTGGGGGATAAAGCATTTGGACTTTTGATGGCCGATGCCATCGGCTTACCGGTCCCGGAAACCACCATTATTTCGCGCAATATCGCACCATTTAAGTTTGGACGAAAAACCGGGACATTGGAAGTATGGATGCGTACGTGCCCGGAAATCCCTGTTCCCGGCAAATATTCAACGTGTTTTGGCTGGTGTGATCCCTTCAAACTCATTGCTGAGGAAGAACTGGCCTTTAAAAACGATCCTGGTTTTGTCCCTATTTCATCGGTACTGGCGCAGAAATCCGTTAACGCTGAATTTGCCGGCTCTTTATCTCCCCAGAAACCCGATGGCAGCGAACCATTTATCGAAGGGGCCAGCGGACCAGGTGATCAATTCATGATTGCCAAAACCGGGCCTGAAGCTCTTCCGGAAAAAGTAAAACAAGAAGTCAAAAAAATCTACGATATCGCATTTAATGAATTGGGACCGGTTGAAATAGAATGGGTTTACGACGGCAGCAATGCCTGGGCACTCCAACTGCATAGAAGTGAAGAATTATTAGACAGTGGAATAATTCACTACGGTGAGATAATAATTTACCCTGGTGAGCCTGAAGATTATTTAGAGTTGTCAGTTGGTGAAGGACTCGACGCACTTCGTAAGCGAATCCCGGAAGCAAAAGCAAGTTCTAAGGGAATTGTATTAATTGGAAATGTTGGCATTACCAGCCATTTTGGTGATCTATTAAGGAAAGCAAAAATTCCTGCAAAAATCAAAAGACCAAAAGAAAAACAATAAACAGTTACCATTAAAATGGACCGATGGAATAATATCAAATGACTAAATACCGCCTGTTAACGTTAAAGCGAAAGGCAAAATCCTTTCAACTGCCTCTGTTTTTACCGGTCTATCAACCCCACTCAAACCTGGTACCCATTGATGATTTAAAAAATAATTTTTCCATTGATGGCATGATTGTCAATGGCTTTTTTCTATACAAAGATGCAGAAATAAGGAAGCAATTTGAAACCGGGCTTACGCTGCATCAGTACATTGGTTTTGNNNNGTTAAAACGACCATTGTACCTGTCCAATAAGAAAATCGTGAAATTCCAGGATGCCATAAGGGCGGATATTGTATCGCCTTTGGATCTCATTTCCCCGCCGGGAGATAATTATCAGACCGCAGAGAAAAAACTCATCTCTACCATCAAACGAATTCGAGAAGCCAAAAGTATTGTGTTAAATGGAATACTGGCTGGTGTCCAACAAGGAGGGCGATTCCGGGAACTTCGCAAAAGAAGCATCGAAGCATTAATGGAAATCGGCGTCCAGTACATTGCCATCGGCAGCCTGGTGCCTTTTTTCAATAAAAATCATAACCTTTCCTTCATCATTAAAATATTGAGAGATGCCAGGGCCATTGCCGGAAATGAATTACCCATTCATGTCTATGGTGCCGGTGATCCGGTAGAGCTTCCTTTCCTGGCGGAAATGGGCACAGATATCTTCGACTCATCATCCTATGGACACTATGCGCTTAAAGGATGGTACATGACTCGATTTGGTGCGTTGCCAAAAGAGGAAAAAGATAAAATTCTCGATTACGGCTGCCAGTGTGATATGTGCAAACGGTTCAATGATATCCTGGAAATTTTTACAGATCCTGCGAAACTGGCAGCTCACAATCTTTTTGTCATTCTCGACACGATTCAACGCCTGCGAATGGCCCGGGATAATAATGAGATGGAGAATTTCCTGGACACTATTTTGAAAACCCATGCCCAATGGTTTCCCAACAGTTTATTGAATCAATCGTGGGAAGAGAATTATAGCCATGGAAAATGAAAAGAGAGATATACTGGAAACCCACCTGGCAATGGAAGTGGTTTCTGCCATTGTCAATGGAGCGCTGAAGAAATATAAAATCCAGCGGGACAGGGCTGTGGATATTGTGATGGAAACCATGCAAAAACACCCAAAGTTTTTGCAATTATTGGGTAAAGTCAATTGCCAGGAAACATCATTAAATAAAATCTTGAGAACTCGCAGTTACCATGAAGTCAATCGTAAAGCCAGGCACCGCATTTACTATGAA
>WVZO01000108.1 GCA_011772425.1 Candidatus Aminicenantota bacterium | reverse complement strand
TCCGGTCAATCGGAAATAACCGTTGAAAAAGGTGGAAAGTACTTGAAAGAATATCATCTCATAATTCCCCGGAGCTTCAATGTTTAAGGAAAAATATATCGAACAGGTTAACATTTTACTGCGTGTCCTTCCCTTTATCAGCCGATATAGAGAGTTTGCAATAAAAGGTGGCACCGCTGTAAACTTTTTTATCTTTCCGGTACTCCGCCTTTCAGTGGATATCGACCTTTGTTACCTTCCTGTTCACGCCAGAGAAGAAAGTTTTGAAAAAATGAACCGACTAATACTTGTCCTAAAAAAAGAGATTGGAAACAGTTTGCATGAGTATTCGGTACATATGAGCCGAAGCAAGAATGCCAATGTCTACAAATTGTTTGTCGCTGGTAAACAATCCGCAATAAAAATCGAACCCAAATGAATTATTAAGAGGAAGCGTAAAAGTAAAAATTGGCATTACACCAAATTTTTTCTTGTCTTCATTTTGCACCTGTTTTTTGTGTGATTTAGGTGGAGTTAGATTATTGACTTTCTTCAACCTTTCTTCTAAAATAGGCTTATGTCTAAAATGGATATAAGCTCATATATAAATGGATATTTCCATGATCACAAACATTATTAATCTTCCATTCTGGTGGCAATTTGCCATATGGGTTACGGTACCGTATTTTGGCGCATTCGGTCTATATGTATTGAAGAATATTTTTATAACTAACAGATGGGCAAAAAAATTTGGACTCAATAAAAAAAATAGAATTCCTATAATAAAGTCTTTACTTTTCAGGGGCTTATTTAATGAAGCAGGTGAATGGCTAGAACCCAGCATATTTGGCTTAATCGTTTTTTCTGTGGCAGTGATAGTTTTTAAAAAAAACCCCGGCGTTATAAAATGGGGTTATATCGGTTCTTTAGTAGGCTTATTGGTAAATTCAATATCCGTTTTTCCATTTCAATGGAGTTACAGTTTAAGGGATAACTTTATTCTTCCAAAGATTGTGGAATGCCTAAAGAAATGGCAATCAACAGAGAGGCGTAGACTTAAGACGATTCCAATAGAGAGTGTTTTAAAGAGATTAGCGGATAAAGATAGTATTAGCTCAGCAGCAATTGAGGTCTTAAATGTGCTCAGTGCAACTGATGAACAATTTTTCCTGGGTTATATAAATGCATTAAAGATTCCGGAGTCTGGATGGGATGATAAGCATATAAAGTCTGCAATTGAGGCTTTGGGAGAGTTAAAAGATGAACGGGCCTTTAATCCCATACTTGAAAAGCTTGAAGATACAAAGGAAGGAGCTAAAATCCGTTCTGCTGCAATAATAGCCCTTACCAAAATTAATCCTCTTAGAGCATTNNTAACTGCTGTGAAAGTGCTTGGTCAAATAGGAGATAAAAGAGCCATAGAACCTTTACTTGGACGATTAGCCGATACGGATAGAAAGGTCCGTTCGGCAGCAATTGAGGTGTTAAATCTGTTCGGAGCAACTGATGCACAATTTATTCAGGGTTATATAGCTGCATTAAAGGTTCCAGAGTCTGGATGGCGTGATGATCATATAGAGACAGCAATTGAGGCTTTGGGAGAGTTAAAAGATGAACGAGCGTTTAATCCCATACTTGAAAAGCTTGAAGGTACAAAGGGAAGAGCCCAAATCCGTTCTGCTGCAATAATAGCCCTTACCAAAATTAATCCTCCTAGAGCATTTGACTATGTATTAGCCAATCTTAATGATGAATCTTCTGATATAAGAATAACTGCTGTGAAAGTGCTTGGTCAAATAGGAAATAAGAGAGCCATTGAGCCTTTACTCGGACGATTGGCAGATACGGATGAAGAAATCCGTTCGGCAGCAATTGAGGTGTTAAATCTGTTCGGAGCAACTGATGCACAATTTATTCAGGGTTATATAGCTGCATTAAAGGTTCCGAAGTCTAGATGGCGTGATAATCATATAGAGGCAGCAATTGAGGCATTGGGAGAGTTAAGAGATGAAAAGGCGTTTATCCCTATACTTGAAAAGGTTGAAGATACAAATGAACAAATTAATGTTCGGTCTGCCGCATTAATGGCTCTTGCCAAAATTGGCGCTGGGGATGCATTTCATTACGTTTTATCGAAACTTAGTGATAGTCATTATGAAATAAGAGAGGCAGCGATTAAAGCATTGGGAGAGTTAAAAGATGAACGAGCGTTTAACCCTATACTTGAAAAGCTTGAAGATACAAATGAACAAATTAATGTTCGGTCTGCCGCATTAATGGCTCTTGCCAAAATTAATCCTACTAAAGCATTTTACTATGTTTTGGCCAAAATTTATAACAGCTCTTCTGAAGTAAGATCAACTGCTGCAACAGTGCTGGGCCAAATAGGAGATAAGAGAGCCATTCCTTCGCTGGAAGAGTTACTGTCTCATACCTGGGAAAGTTTTTATGGCCCTTATGGGGAATTGTATACTAATCCTGAATTTAAGGCTATTAAAGATGCCATCGAAATGCTTCGAAACGTAAAAACGGTGATGCAAGAAGACTTTAATTCTGCACCGATAGGCTTGAATGTTGAGCTTGCTAAAAAGGCAATTAAAACGGGAAAAATAGACATCGAGGAAGATATAAGTGATTCAAAACTAACAGATTTCTTAAAATTATTAAAAGAGATCAACCTTACAGATATAGTCGTTTTTGGTGGTGTGATAAAAGATATTTTCTTTGGTGAAGAGATTAATGATATTGATATTAGTATCAAAATGCAACTAACTTATGAGGAAATAGAATCTTTCACAACATTGGATAGCTGCGCAAATGAAAGAGTATTTGAGCACTCTAAAGAAATTTTAAATAAATTGGCAGAAAGGTTAAACTTTAAGCTTGTTGATTTATTACCGCCTTCAAAGGGAAAGCAAAAAGCCTTCCAGGGGCTTGACATTGATTATTTCGGACCAATTAAAACCAACGTTGGTAGTAAAACAGTCATTGTAAAGAGGTCAATTTTTGATTCTGCAACAAGACGAGGTTTCTACAGTAATACCGGTGCTGCCATTTTGAAGATAGCAATCGACGCTGACGGTAACTTATATGGTGACCTCCAGGCTTTAGGTGACTTACTGGAAGGTAAAGCTTCAATTTTTGGAGATGGGATTAATTTTGGCATTATTGATATCTTAAAATTATTAAGATTAAAACATCAGTGCGCTTTGACTATTGATTCAGCGGCTTATTCTTTGATGAAAGATAGACTGAAGCAATACGAAATCAGACAAACGAATTTTCCTGTGCTTAAAATTGTAGAGGAATCCATAGATAAAGTTATTACATCAGCTCGCTCTACTGAGGTTGCTCGAAAAGAGTTGGAGGACCTGGGTATATTTACAATTGTTGAAAGGGCGAGACAGGATATTATCGAGCCAACTTAAGCTTTACCAGGAGATAGCATGTTAGAAACGAAAAAGGCAGAATTACAGCATCGCAGACGTGCTCGGTTCGTGTAAATTTGTAAATTTTAAATTTATTTTTTTCGCCTTGCCCCTTTTTCTTTTCCCCACTTTCTCTTTTCCTTTGTGCCCCTTCGTGTCCTTCGTGGCTATAATTTTCGCCGAAGGCGTTTTATACTCGCCCGAAGGGCACCTTTAATCATCTCTCGTACCGCACGGGGTCCGCGGCGTGGGCGGCCACAGCAGACCCTTCGGGCCATCTCGAAGGCTTCCTTTTCTAGAACAACCAGGGAGGTAACCACCTTTGAAGTTGATATTTTTTAATAAATAGTACTTTGTTTCAAATGCATGGGGAAGCCTTCAACTTCTCTTCCTCACTTCTTATCTTCTTCTCCTCTTCGTTTCTTCTCTTCTCACCTTCTCAACATCTTATCTTCTCAACTTCTTTCTTTTTTTCTTGATCCCCCGCAAAAGCTTTTGTTTATAAAAGCTGAACCACCAGGATACACAGGGCTGCAAAAAACAAGAGTGTACTCAAGATCAACAAAATCCATTTAATGCGCACAATCCGTGCATGCATAGCCTTAATAGATTTCACACTGGCACTGACACAACGGTAACGAAAAGGAAATAACACAAAAAACGCAAACAAAAGAGAAAGCAGCCAGGCAAATAATGCAACCCTGCCCGTCCAGACAATTATCGATAAACCCGCAGCTTTGATGACAGCCGTGAAGATAGAAAGAGAAATAGCAATCATAGTGGCCAGGAATTTGGCTGCATCCTCAAGACGGTCAGGAGTCCTGCGCTCTTCCTGGCGTATATATTCAAACCAATCCTCCGCATCCTCCGGCGGCTTCTTACTTTTTACCACATTTTTTTCTTCCATGGTTTTCTCCTTGACATGAATGTTAAAATGATTACGCTTCAATGCCCCTGAAAATCTTGGTATCAGGAAGGACCTTTCCTTTTACCACCACGGTTACCAACTTATTGCACTGTGGGCAATAGGTTTGCACCTCGCTTTTCTCTTTATCCTCCGACCCTTCTTCGATATCGAAAGACTTCTCAAATATGTGCTTTTCATTGTAAGCACACTGCACACGATATAAAACTTTTTTCTTCTCCTTCTTAATTTTCACAATCAACCCCTGATAAAAAAATTTAACAAGAATTCATTTTAAAAGAAATCGGAGAAAAAGTAAAGCAAATGGTGAAAAGATAAATTTAAGGTTTCCCCAAATGTTTTAAGCAGCAGCCCTCTTCTCGATTCATATTAATTCAAAAAGAGTTCTCCCGGTTGGGCTTCTATGGCCCCCCGCCGTAGGAAAACGGGATGGAAAACGGGACAGACGAAAAAATCTCAGGTGGAGTGATTTGCCAGGTTACGTATGGGTTTAACTACATCACATTACCTTTGAAATTAGAATTTCACGAGTTTTGCGAATACTCCAGGCAATTTTGACCATAAAAGAACAAGGAATCATCAATTTTTTCATTACGATCAATATAATCCGTGCCGGTTTATAATTTATCCTTTCCGGATTCTGGATTTTTTCAAAACTCGATGGAAAGAAAGGTGCTACTTGATGTAGATTACTGTTTTTGGCTATTAATTTTTTGACGGAAAATAGCGTAGGAACAGATATAACGCAGGGATTTCTTTTTATTTTCATCATTTTAAGATAATATTTTTGTAAAAATCTCAATTTGCCGGTCAGGAAAGTTGCACCGAATAATCGGTAATGACTATCTGATAATATTTCGAGAATCGAATATTTGTTTGGCCACGAGAGATAAATATGACCCTGGTTTATTTCAAGGAGGCGGTGAAGAAAAGATTTCCAATTAAAGACATGCTCCAAAACAGCGTTACAATAAATGAGATCGTACTTATTTGTAAAATTTATTTCTTCAATAGGTTGATTAATAATTTGAATTGGTATTTTGTGATCTTTAATCCTGGATTTTAACCATTTTAATCTTATATCATCTATTTCAACAGCCGTTACGTCACAGCCATGTTTATAGAACGCAATGGAAGCGCCCCCGGAACCAGCACCAACATCTAAAACCTTCAGTCCTTTTATCGGACCTATTTTTTTTTCAATGGTGCTGATAAAGATTTCACCACGCTCAATCGAATTCAAGTTAAATTTCAACCATGATCCATAAGATTTCTCTTCTGGTAAAAATTCTTCATTCTGTAATAACAATTTCACAAAATTTTGATCTTGAGGAAAGCGTTTTAAATGGTGGTTTATCAAATTTTCATATTTTGTGTTTGAATTCATTTTATTATTCCTTTTCGTTAACAACCCAACATTATTATATGAAATTCATAAACCTGAGCTTCTGTCCTTGGGGTCTGAGCACTATTTCCTCATCCCCTTTGGTCTTACCCACTCAGGTGTTTTCCTTATTAGCATCGCAAATTTTACCGGAATACCGGAAGATTATATTTACCATACCGTGATAAAAAAAACAACCCCTTTTAAAAACCTAAATTCATCACCTAATTTTAGCCACGAAGGCATTTATAATGCGGTTAAAAGCACAAAGGGACACGAAGAGAAGAAGATAAGAAGTTGAGAAGAGAAAAAGTCAAGAAGTAAAACGAAACCAATGGGGTAGGATGATTGAAGCCACGTAATACAGGCTGACCATGTATGAAAAGTTTTTGGAAGTCCAAAAAGGGGCTGGCAGCCCTGGCCTATTAGAGGTGGCTTAATAAAAGTAGTTTTAATTTTTTTTGTTTTTCCACCTGCACCTGCAACCTGTACTTGTCACCATATATGCAAAAAGGTTTTTTGCCGCCGGAGGCACAGATTGACGATGAATTTTTGTCTTCTTTCTATATTGACATTTTATGATCTTTCCTTTAATATTCCTGAAATACAAAACGTAAAATGAGGTTCATATGCATACAAATACAAACAACAATAAAAATTTTTTTCTGACCGATGCGCAACTGAAATACGAAGCGGAGAAATGTGAAAATTGCGAGGAAAAACCCTGCAAAGATGCATGCCCTGCTCAATGTTCACCCATGGATTTTATCCTGGCATCCAAGGTGGGTTTTCCCTCTGATTTCAGGCGTGCCGCGGCCAGGATATTTACTGCTAACCCCCTTGGCGGGATTTGCGGGATAGTTTGCCCCGAATCCCACTGCATGTCAGCATGTGTTTATAAAGATATGAACCGGCCTGTAAATATCCCGGCTGTGCAGGCAACTATTATTGAAAAAGCCAAACAAATGGGCGTGATGCCTTCATTTCCAGGGATTGAAAAAAATGGCAAGAAGGTAGGCATTATCGGGGCCGGGCCCTCCGGTCTCGCTGCTGCCGTGGTTCTTGCCAGGCTGGGCTATTCAGTGACCCTACTGGAACAAAAAGAAAAACCGGGAGGGATGTGCCTCTATATCCCACGATCCCGGCTGCCTGAAGATGTTATTAAATCGGATATCCAATATCTTCTTTCCATTGGAGATATTACCCTGGAAACCAACGCAAAAATCCCCGGTCCCCTTGAGCTTTTAAAACAGGATTTCGCTGCTGTGGCGGTCTGCTCCGGGCTCGACACACCACTTAGCATGGGTATTGAAAATGAAGAACTTGCTGTCCCCGGCTTATCCTACCTGGAAACCCCGGAGAAATACTCCATGACAGGCAGGATTGCAGTTATCGGCGGAGGAGCAACCGTACTTGACTGCGCCACTACCGCGGTGATGAATGGGGCCAGCTCAGTCGAGCTTATTGCCCTGGAAAACCTGAAAGAAATGCCGTTAACTTCACAAGAACGCCAGTCTCTCCTGGACTATAATATCGAGGTTTCCGGGAGGACACGGGTAACCGGCATTATAAAAGATGAAAAAAACATAACAGGTTTCAAGACGATCAAGGTTTCCCTGGCTCCGGGGAAAGAATTCAACCTTGAAGATATAATGGACATCCCCGGGACAGAAGGAGTGCGCAATGATTTCCAACATGTGATCATTGCCATCGGTGCAAAATCGAGTTTTCAAAAGGTAGATCATCCTGCGGTCTTTTACGGTGGGGACCTTGTTAACGGTCCTACTACCGTTGTGGAAGCGGTGGCTTCGGGAAAGAATATTGCCGCAATGGTTCATAGTTTCCTTGAGGAGGAAGAAAAACCGGAGATAGAGAACCCGGTTAAAAGTTCTTTTATTGTTAACGGTTATGAGTCACGGCCGGTTTCACTGAAAACAGACTTTTTCGGAAAGCCGATAAAATCACCCTTTCTCCTTTCCGCCGCTCCTCCTACAGACGGCCTGGACCAGATGAAGGCTGCGTACGAGGCGGGATGGGCCGGCGGGATTATGAAAACAGCGTTTGACAATGTCCCGATTCACATCCCCGGGAAATATATGCATCTTTTCAACCGTTACACCTACGGCAACGCCGATAATGTCTCGGGTCATCCCTTAGACAGGGTTTGCCGGGAAGTTGAAACCCTGGTTAAATCGTACCCGGACAGGCTTACCATGGCGTCCACGGGCGGTCCGGTTTCGGGAAACGATGAAAGCGACAGCCGGGCCTGGCAGGGTAATACCAAGAAACTGGAATCTGCCGGGGTTATGGGTATCGAATACAGTCTTTCCTGTCCGCAGGGGGGTGACGGTACCGAAGGCGATATCGTATCGCAAAATGCGGCACTTACGGCAAAGATCATCGACTGGATTATGCAAGTATCGGACGGGGCGGTTCCTAAACTCTTCAAACTCACGGGTGCGGTAACCTCTATTGTTCCTATAATGAATGCCATCAAGGAGGTGCTGGACAAATACCCGGCAAAGAAAGCCGGGGTTACGCTGGCAAATACGTTCCCTACTATGATGTTTAGGAAGGGGGACAAAACTGCCTGGGAAGAAGGAATTGTTGTAGGTATGAGTGGGGATGGGGTTTTACCTATCAGTTATCTCACCCTGGCGAATGCGTCGCGTGCGGGTATTGTTATTTCCGGTAATGGCGGACCCATGGATTACAAGGCTGCTGCGGATTTCCTTGCCCTGGGTGCAAAGACGGTTCAATTCTGTACCCTGGTTATGAAATACGGTTATACTGTTATCGATCACATCGAAGAGGGGGTCAGTCACCTGATGCTTGACCGGGGAATCCGGTCTATGGCTGAGCTTATCGGGCGGGCTTTGCCGCAGCCCATAAGGGATTTTATGGACTTGCCTGCTAAGAAAAGTATATCCGACGTCCATGAAGAGCTTTGTCTTTCGTGTGGAAATTGCACCCGGTGTNNATGCGTCTAAATGTATCGGCTGCGGTATTTGCACCATGAAATGTTTTTCCGGTGCCCTTTATCTTCGTGAAAGAACAGAAGAAGAAACCGCGGTTCTTTCAGAAGCTTAATTTAAGATGAAAATTACAAATTACAATGACCAAAATTACAAAAATTAATAAGAAGCGGATTACAACGACCATAATGGGGCACGATGCGGTGAAGCATGGTACGATGACTGACCGTGTATGAAAAATTTTTGCGGGGTCCAGGGGCGGTTTTTTCTAAAAAGAGCCCCTGGCAAAGGAGGATTAAAACGATGTCTACATTATTAATAAAAAACGGAACAGTTGTTACGCTGGGAAAAGACAGCCGGTTCATT
>WVZO01000417.1:8862-8998 GCA_011772425.1 Candidatus Aminicenantota bacterium | reverse complement strand
TCCACCCGTTCACTAATACCGGGGTTATGGGTATCCAGGTAAGAAAAAACCTCCAACTCCGGGTTCTTCTTTAGATTTTCAATGGTAATCTCTTCTTTGGCCCAACTGCCCACCACCAGTATTCGTTTTATTTTTT
>WVZO01000417.1:0-8761 GCA_011772425.1 Candidatus Aminicenantota bacterium | reverse complement strand
TAAGGCAATGGTTTCGTCCCCATCGGAGAGCAGCTTTTCAATGCCGTATGAGCGGTACTCCGAGGCCTCATCGACTTTCAAATGGAGGTTGCAGTTGCTGCAGTTTCTATCGCAAAAGGCCGACACATAGGCTTCCGGTTCCTGGTAACTGGTAATCACTCCCTGGAAATTGCGCAGGATGACCTTATTGGTGGACCAGGAGATGATATAATTGGGCATGATGGGGATTTTGCCCCCACCACCCGGTGCATCGATCACATAGGTAGGAACTGCAAAACCACTGGTATGACCGATGAGACTTTCAATGATTTCCATTCCCTTGCCCACCGGTGTCCTGAAATGGGAAAGCCCTTCGGAAAGGTCACACTGGTATAAGTAATAGGGCCTCACCCGGTTCTGGACGAATTTGTGTACCAGTTGTCTCATGATTCTGGGGCAATCATTAACGCCGGCCAATAGGACCGTTTGATTCCCCAGCGGAAAGCCGGCATCCGCCATTTTTTGCAGTGCTTCTTTAGAGGATGCGGTAATTTCCCGGGGATGATTAAAATGCGAATTGATCCACAGCGGTTGATGTTTTTTAAGCATGGTCACCAGGTTGTCGGTAATGCGGTAGGGTAAAACCACAGGCATTCGTGTTCCGATGCGGATCACCTCCACATGGGGAATACGCCTCACCTCCCCCAACACCCAATCCAGGTAGCCATCCGAAAGCATAAACGGGTCGCCGCCGGATATCAGCACATCCCTGACACACGGGGTGCTGCGAATGTAATCGATTCCTTCCTTTATAACTTCCCTTGAAGGAATAAAATCTACATCTCCTACCTTTCGCTTTCGGGTACAATGGCGGCAGTACATGGAGCAAACATTACTGACCAGGAACAATACCCGATCAGGATAACGATGGGTGATACCTGGCACTGGGCTGTCCTTCTCTTCCAGCAGGGGGTCTTTCATGTCAAACCTGTCCATTATTAGTTCCGACGGATCAGGAAATGCCTGTTGGAAAACCGGATCATTTTTATAATCCTCCGCATCGATCAGGGATAAATAGTAAGGCGTTATATTCAATGGAAACCTGGCAATGGTTTTCTCTAGTTCGGCCCGTGTTGTTACATCGAAACTGATACCCGTCAATTTCTCAAATGTATCGATATCTTTAATGGAATGTTTTAATTGCCATCTCCAGTCTTTCCAATTGGATTTTGCCGTCCCTTCCTCGATCTCACCCGCAATTTGTTGTTGTTTTTTATTATAAATCGTCATGTCCTATTCTCCTTTTCAAGAATGGAGGGTTCCACTTCCACCAGTTTGTTTTCTCCACCCAGTAAGGTTGAATCGATTAATACTTCTGAGACAATAAGGGATAACAGCCGGGAAAGATTTTTATGAAGAGATTTTTTCTCCTCTTCGTTTATATAACTTAAACTTTCTATTAACAGTTCCTGGAACGACGGGGGTGTATTGTTTACCTTTTCTATTCCTTTATCTGTCAATTCGATAGAAACCACCCGCCGATCAGTGGTTTTACGTTTCCGGACCACCAATTCCTTTTTTTCCAGTTGGTCCACAAGAGACGTAATCATGCTTGGTGAAAGGGAGACTTTTTTGCCCAATTTGCTGAGCGCCAGGGGACCTGCCTTAGACAGTACTAACAAACACGACAGCTGAGATGCATTTATACCGGTTTTTTCTTTTAATTTTGCAGAGTAAACCTCCACGGCATTGGTTATCTTCCTCAAACTGGAAAAGATTTCCGCTTCAAGGCTGTCAACCTCTGAAGCTTGCGACACCGAATTCATGAAATCCTCCATTTATCAAACTTCATATACAAAAATTATAATATATAAAAAATTCAATGTCAAACATTTTATAGTAAAAAATTTTATTTTTAAATATTTTATATGTGTAATATCTAAGATTGGAAGCCCAAAACGCTGAATAGAAGCGGCTGAAAAAAGAGTTTTCCTTTTATTTTTTCTCTAATTTGTATTTTTCAGTCAGTTGAAATTTTTCATTTTATGTGGAAATTCTTGACTGGCACCTTTTTTCCTTTTTTCTAATCCATATACCCCAGGGATTTTAATCTTTCGATATCGTCTTTAGAGAGCACGGCCTCTCTAAAGCGGAGATTTAGATTCAATTTTATATACTTTTTCACCTCATCGACTTTTCCCAACAGGACTTGCTTCAAATCCCCGGCTGACGTTAGAAATTTGTAAAAGATGTTGATGGTCTCAAAGGGATCGCTTTTTATGTCATACGCTTCAAAGCTGTTTGATTTAAGGTTATAGATCATTTTGACCGAACCGTCTAAAATCGCATACCTGATGGGTTTTACTTTCATATGATATTTTTTGTCTTTTCGCCTTAAATGGACAGTACCGCCGTAGGCTTCCAGTAAAATTTCCCGGTTTAACATGCTGCTGTCTCTATTAAAAAGATTAATGCCGTCCATGGGGAAGGAACCGGGGAAATTTAAGGTTGAAAAAATAGTCGGTCCGATATCCAGGATAGATGCGTTTTCGTGACGAACAGTATTTTTCAAACGATTACCGGGAAGTTTGATGATCAACGGCACATGAAGGGTGGAGTTGTACAATCTTCGCCCATGCCGCGAATAATTGTGCTCCCCGAAACTCTCCCAGTGATCCCCGGTAAATACGATTAGGGAGTTGCGGTAGAGCCCCAGTTGTTTGATTTTTTCAATGAGTTTGCCGATATAATGATCCGTAAAGGCAATTTCCGAGTCGTATCTTTTTATTCGTTTCATTTTGGTGCCGGGTGGATAGGTGGATGGGGGCACCCGGCTGTAATCGAAGGTAAAGTTTTTATGTAAAATATAGGGGCCGTGCGGTTCCGTATACAGCACCCAGAGAAAAAACCGGCGTTCCCGGTTTTTTTTCAACCAAGTAATCGCCTTTTGAGTTACTTCCGGTGCTTCTCCTTCGGAGTTCAAGATACCCAGCCAACGCTTTTTGGTAAATACTTGATAATAGGCATCAAAATCCTTGTGAAACCCGCACAGTTTTTTGCGCAGCGGCCAGTTGGAAACAAAAGCGGCCGTTCGATAGCCAAGCCGTTTCAAGTAATAAGGAAGTGTCTTGACCTTGCGGTATAGGGAAAGACCATTCCGCTTGGCGCCATGTTTAAACGGAGGCAAAGAGGTCAGCATGGTGCCGAAGGAGGGAGTGGTTAACGGCGTCAGCGCATAACAATTGGTAAACAAAACCCCGTCACGGGCGAACGCATCGACAGCCGGGGATGTCTCCAGCGGATAACCGTAACAGCTCAAATGATCCGCCCGTAACGTGTCCACCGATATAATGATGATATTCCTTAAATCCGGCTTAGCATCCCCGTTAAAACCGAACAAGATCATGGATATCAATAAAAAAAACAGACCTTTTATTAAACGATTTTTACGTATCATGTTTACCACCTTTGCATATTGACCGGCAACTTTTGTCTAATTGTATCTTCATTTTAGCGACTCATAGTTTATAAAACACTAATGCTAAACATATAAATATTATACCAGTGAATGTTTCACAATTCAAATAATTTGCAAAAAAATTTTATTTTGTAAATATAAGGACAGTTATTCATGATGCCGCAGCCTTGCCCGGAGACAAATGAAAATTTAGCCACAAAGGCACAAAGGATTTATTTATAATAACACCTTTTGTGTTACTTTGTGACCTGGTGTCTTAGTGGCTAATTTCATAAAAGGGGACAATCGAAAAACAATGCAAAATTACATTTGAAAATTCACGTACTATTTGCTATGATCGTCCCCCAAAAATGAAACTGGCCTGTCCCCTGAAACTGGCCTGTCCCCTAAAATGTCCCCTAAAATTAAGGAAGCCGTTTGCCAATCCTTATGCTGCGCCGGAAAATGAGTGGGGCCGTCGGCAAAATTTCGTAAAAACTGCCGCCGAAGGTGGGAGACCAAAATAAATTTTTCGTTGAGTTTGCCGGTGTATCTGGTATAATAGATCATTATGGACGTTCTGGCATTAACACGAAAATTGATCGGTATTCGGTCAACCACGGGCGAAGAAAGCGAGATCATGGTTTTTCTCGCGGAATACCTGGAAAACATGGGATTCCAGGTAACCAGACAAACGGTAGAGAAGGACCGGTATAATATACTGGCAAAGGTGGGAGAACCACGTGCCGTATTATCCACCCATACGGATACGGTGCCGCCCTACTTCCCTCTTTCCGAGGATGAAGAATATATTTACGGCCGCGGTGCTTGCGATACCAAAGGGATTATTGCCGCCCAGATCACTGCGGCGGACCTGCTGCTAAAACAGGGTATTGGAAACTTTGGCCTGTTGTTCACGGTGGGAGAAGAAGAAAGAAGCGACGGTGCCGCCGTTGCCAACACCATTGCCAACAACTGCCGCTGGCTGGTTAACGGGGAACCCACTGCCAACAAAATGGCCGTGGGCACCAAGGGGGCCTTAAACGTCAAACTTGCCGTCAAAGGCAAAGCATGCCATTCCGCCTATCCTGAACAGGGAGAATCCGCTGTCGATAAAATGCTGGATATATTAACCGCTGTCGGTCAAAAGAAGTGGCCGGTTCATGAACAACTGGGAGCAACCACTTGCAATATCGGTGTGATCTCGGGAGGTATTCAGCCCAACGTGCTGGCACCCCACGCCGAAGCTCAATTGATGTTCCGTGTGGTTACGACAACCGCTGAAATAAAGGAAGAGTTGAGCAAAATTGTGGGTTCCCGGGGAGAATTGGATTTTTATTTTGGATGTGAACCCGTCCTCACCCATGTAATGGAAGGATTTCCCACCATGATCGCCGCTTACCGGACGGATATTCCTTTTCTCACCAATTGGGGGACGCCGTTGTTGTTGGGCCCCGGCAATATCCTGGATGCCCATTCGCCAGGGGAGAAAATTGCCAAAACTCAAATCCTGGAGGCGGTAAATCATTATACCGATATTATCCGCAGGCTCCTCAGGCTCTAATGTTCCTTTTCCAGTTCGGGGATGCAGAGTATCAGGTTGGGGTCCGGGCAGAGTTCCAGGTACTTTTTTAGTTGAGAGGGAGCGGCAACGCCCGGGAAGTCACCTCTCCACTGCCCCATGTCGGTGATAATCTGGAAGTGCAGGTGCGGCGGCCAGCCTCCGTTCTCCTGCGATTCACCCACCCTGGCAAACACTTCGCCGGCTGCGAACCGGCGCCCGGGATGCATTCCTGTAAGCGACCGCAGGCTCAGGTGTCCGTACAGTGTAAAGAAGGTGACACCTTCCGGTTCATGCCTGAGGATAATGGTGGGGCCGTAGTCTCCGAGGCTTTGGTTGTTGGCAAAACTATGTACTTCCGCCCACAGGGGTGTGCTTATGCTGGTGCCGGGTTCGACAAAAATGTCAATGCCCAGGTGAATACTTCGGTTTTCCTTTTCTCCGTCGAACAACGATCGATGCCGGTACACCACCCGGTCCTCGGCGTAACGCCCCACTCCCACCGGTATACCCCGCCGGCGAAGCTCGGCAAAAATATAGTCGCTGAACATCTCCACATCGTTGAGATCGATTCCTTCCAGCTCCCGGCTGCGGGCCGAAAGATCGAATAATACCGGCGCTGTTTTGGTCAAATCAAATGGTAACACAGGTTTCAGCGCACCTCTTTGGCTGCGCAATATACGCACCACTTCTTTGCTGTGATTCATCGTTGGCCTCTCTTCTCCGGGTTACATAATCAATCCCGGAACGGCCACAATAGGGTGACCGTCATTGTCTGTTTCGACACCCTCGGGCCACGTGAAGTCCGGATCAAGGGCAGTGAAATAGTCCCGATCGTAGGGCAGCAGGTTGAGCAGCGCGCTTCCTTCGTCGCTGCTGCCTATGACCAGGGCATTCAGCCAGAGGTCAACGTCTCCCAGGGTGGTGCGCACCACATACCTGGGCAGCTCCCGGCCGCTTCCGGTTCTTCTCAGGTAGCTGACGATATCGACAATCTGAGAGACATGAATTGGATGTTCCTCACTCCATTTTTCCTGCAGGGGCATGCCGGCAACATACAGGTTAGTGAGTTCAATACCTATCCGGCGCAGTTGGGATGTGAGATGCAGCATCTCTTCCTCACTGTCGTTGATGAATGCCAGCAGCGGGGTATTGTTGTAAACGGTTACGCCGCGCTGCTTTAACGCCTTGACTAATTTCTCATGTTCGGGCTTAAGCTCTGAGGAGTGTAAAAACCGGGTTTCCATTTCCAGCCTTGTGGGGGCAGCCGCGTCCAACTTGTTCAACGATGCAATTCGCTTGATTACGGCGTCCGAGAAGGTCTGGGGTTCGTAGTTGAGGTCCCCACTGCGGAGTCTGACTGCAGTGATGTGCGGCACTGCGGCCAGTCGCTCGATAATCTTTCCTATCCGGTACAGCGATCGCACCACGTCCCTGCGGGAGTATAACACCACGTCGGTGACATACTCCTCTGCAGCGATGCGATCCAGGTTACCTGTCATTTCCTCATCGCTTACATCACAATCCAATTCCATCCGTGTTTTGTGAACCCGGTGGAGGGAGTCTGAGCCTGAGGCAATGATCGGCGGTGGTCCTTCCTGGTTTTCCCGTGCTTGCCGCTGCAGTGCCTGGAGTGATTCCGCAGCCAATTGATCGGGGAACCGCTCCCGATCAAGGTATGCAGGGGTGTACCCCGATGTCTCCCTCGACCCCACCAACCACCGTTCATCACCGATGTTGGCCATGAACCTGGCGTCCAGGGTCCCTTCCGAGTTGGGACGAGCCACATACCCCAGGTTAAGAAGCGGGGCAAAGACTTCAAAATACTCTTGTGAGTAAGGTGTCCGTATCCACAGGTATTGTTTATCATCAGGGTCCACCTCCACAGCCCACCCGCTGCTGCCCCAGTCGATCTTGCCGATAGCGGTTGATGTGGTAAAGTGTGGTATGGCCCGGTCGGAGAGGTGAGCCCGGAGAAAACTGGCCACCCGCAGCCCGTCAGAAATGGGTGAACGATACTTTCGGTTCCCCCGCAGGGGACTGCAGGGCATGAAAACGTAATGCATCTCCGCACCCACTGACCTAAGCCGACAGAACAACTCCACCAACTCTTCACCGGTGTCATTGCAGCCGCCAAGGAAGGGGGTCTGGACATAGACCGGGATACCTGAACTCACCAGCTCAGAAATAATCTCAAGCCCCTGCACGGATACCTCGTCAGGATGGACAAAATGGGTAGCGATCTCGATCTTCTTGTTCTTCTGTTTGAGCTCCAGTTGTTTTCGTTTCAGGTAGCTCAGCCAAAATCCATCGTTGGCGGTAAGCAAGGCCGGGTGGTAGGATATCGACCGGGTGGCAATGCGCAGCGTCTCTACATGGGGTATGTCCCTGAGGCTGTCAATAGCCATGGTTAACGTCGCCCGGTTCATGAACGGATCGCCGCCGGTCAATACGATCTCTTTGATACCCGGACAATTCTTGATGTACGATACGGCAAGGGTGACATGCTTTTGGGTCGGCGCCTTCTGGTTCCGGCACTCCTTATGTTTGCGAAAGCAAAACCGGCAGTAAACCGAACAGCTCATATTGAGAATGAAGATGACCCGGTTGGGGTACATCTGCTCCAGAACACCGCGGTGGAACTGCCCCACCCACGTGTGAAACAATCCTTCCTGGTCCAACTCATCCGAAAAAGGCATGAACTGGTAAGCCAATGCCGGTGAAAGCCTTATCTGGCGGATGGCATGACTGGATAGCCTTACCGGGTACTGGTCAAGGACCTGCTGCATCAACTCCCGCTCAGATTGCGGGACCTTGATGTTGGTCAACTTCTCAAGGCGACGCACGCTCTTGATGGTGAAGATTTGTTCCCCGGTAACCACATGCTCCATGATTGCCAGGAGTAGATGGTAGGGCAGTTTGATCCCGTTTGCTTCCACGTTGGCCTCGGTTTCACCATTGGCCTGTTCTAGCTGCTTCAGCACCTCAGCAAAGAATCCCTGCACATCGTCCTCGTGGTGGACCGCTGCCAGCAGCCGGGAAAACCTGATCTCGCCATCACCCTCACCGATGATGGCCCGGAACTCTTTCCCTACGATTGGTTCCTCGCCGTACAACTCAAGGAACTCGGTCACGCATCGCTCTAACTCAGCCAAAGATACCAGTTCTCTCTCCTTTGAGAAACTGAACTCAACATTGAACATCATTTCCTGTTGCTCCATTTTATTAACCTCACATGCACCAATTATAACAAATAGAAAATTAGATTTCAATTACTTTACAACAAAAAGTTTTATATATGAATATTTCATGTGTGTAATATTTGGCGTCTAAAAAAAATTTTTTATTATTTTAGGTATTGAAATTTAAAGTTTAAAATGTTAAAGTATAAAAGTTTTATATATGAAGGACTTTAAATATGAACGAAATAAAAGACAACAGTAGTAAAAGCATTTTTGGGGCAATACGGCGATTGGTTCGGCTAACATATCTCGATTCCAGGGCCATGGTAAAGAGATATGGAATTACCGGACCTCAAAGTCTGGTTCTCAAATCCTTGATTGAGTCAGTTGAACCTTTATCCTCAGCGACGTTGAGTCGAAAATTAAACGTATCTCCCGCTAATATTACCGGGATCATTGATCGACTGGAGGAAAAAGGACTGGTTAAACGTTTGAAAAAGCAAGGTGACCGGAGGGCAATCGAATATACTCAAAATTATATCGATGAGAAGTTGAGCCGGGAGGAAAAAACCACCTTGCGTT
>WVZO01000378.1:18449-19782 GCA_011772425.1 Candidatus Aminicenantota bacterium | reverse complement strand
CTGTTTTCAAAGTCAAGAAAGATAACGGTGAAGTGGATGCGGTTTCGGGTGCCACGTATTCCTCGAGGGGTGTATGCGCGGCTGTAGAAAAATGTATTGCCCTGTATCCGAAAATTAAAGAAAAGGTGATGGGTGAAACTAAAAATAAATAAGGATTTATGAGTCATGGCTAAAACGTTGACCGGTGAATTAACGAAAGGATTTTGGGACGTACTGCCGCCGTTTCGGTTGGTGTTGGGATTGTGTCCGACATTGGCGGTTACCACGGCAGTGGAAAACGGTATCGGCATGGGACTGGCCACCACGTTTGTCCTGGTTTTTTCGAATATCATTATTTCTTCGATTAAGAGCCTGATCCCGAAGAAAGTCAGGATTGCTTCTTATATTATGGTTATTGCTACCTTTGTTGTGATGGTGGAACTGTTGATGAAGGCCTACTTTTTTTCTATTTCAGAAAGGCTGGGAATATTTATACCCCTGATCGTGGTGAATTGTATCATATTGGGAAGGGCGGAAGCTTTTGCTTCCAAGAACCCGGTGTATCTTTCGTTTTCTGATGGTTTAGGTATCGGACTGGGTTTTACCATGTCCCTGTTTACAATCTCTGCCATCAGGGAAATTCTTGGTAAGGGTATGTTCCTGGGCATGAATGTAATGTGGGATGGTTTTGAACCTTTTTCATTTATGGTAGAGGCCCCGGGTGCGTTTGTTTGCCTGGGGATCCTGTTAGGAATCATCAATATAATTCCAAAGAAATAGGAAAATGGGAACCGCTAAGGCACATGAAAACAGTTGGCAATAAAAAGCAAATTACGATGATACCAATGGGAAATACTATTGTGAAGCATGGTACGACGACTGACCGTGAATCAAAAGTTTTGCGGGGTCCAGGGGCGGTTTTTCAAAAGAGCCCCTGGCCGCCGGAGGCAATAGGAGTGAAATAAATGGAATATATTGTACTGGCAATTAATGCAATATTGGTAAAAAACATTTTGTTGGCGCAGTATCTTGGGAACTGTCCATTTTTGGGGGTATCCAAAAAAATGGACACGGCTGCCGGGATGGGCATGGCGGTCATATTTGTTATGACCTTTGCCACCTTTATTACCTGGTTTATTCACCATTATATTTTGGTGACGCTTGGTATCGAGTATCTTCAGACCATTGTTTTTATATTGGTAATTGCCGCCCTGGTGCAGTTGATCGAGATGTTTTTAAAGAAAGCGGTACCGGCGCTTTACAAAGCGTTAGGTATTTTCTTGCCGTTGATCACTACCAATTGTGCGATTTTGGGTGTGGCGGTGTTGGTGATACGCAAGGAATTTAATTCTAT
>WVZO01000378.1:0-18295 GCA_011772425.1 Candidatus Aminicenantota bacterium | reverse complement strand
CATGGCTTTTTTTGGATTTAAAGGAATAGACAGCACGCTTACAGCGTTAATGAAGAATTAATAAATAAGAGAGAGACACATGTTTGCAGCAACAATGTTACTAATGGGATTGGGATTAGCGGCTTCGGTGATGTTGGCGATAGCCTCTAAGATATTCTATCTATGGGAGGACCCGCGGATTGAGCGGGTGGAGGAGGCGCTGTTGGGTGCCAATTGCGGCGGCTGCGGTCATGCCGGATGTGCGGCGGCGGCAGAAGCTGTGGTGGCAGGGAAGGCCAAAGTGGATGTATGCGCTGCCGGGGGCTTTGAAATTGCGCAAGATGTCGCTGCTGTGATGGGAATGGCAGTAGAAGAAAAAGAACCTGAAATCGCAAAACCCGGGTGCTATTACGGAGTTCAAGATGCCGACTTACAATATACTTATGTGGGGGTGATGGATTGCCGGGCGGCCGTGCTTCTTTACGGCGGCAGCAAGGAGTGTCATATCGGCTGCCTGGGATTGGGCACGTGTGTAAGGGCCTGTCCCTTTGGTGCACTTTCGATGGGTGAAGATAACCTGCCGGTGGTGGATAAGCAAAGATGTACGTCTTGCGGTGTATGCGCCGAGGTCTGCCCAAAAAGTATTATCATGGTAACTTCTGCTGCCAAACGGATTATTTCGGATTACCGTGTGAGTGAGTGTACGGCGCCGTGCCAGAGAACCTGCCCCGCGGAGATCGATATTCCCGAATATATTCGCCAGATATTAAATGGTGATTACCTGGGTGCTGTGCGGGTGATAAAAGAGAAGAATCCCTTTCCCCTGGTTTGCGGTTGGTTATGCCCGGCGCCTTGTGAATCCGAATGCCGCAGGAATCTTATTGATGAACCTGTGACCATTAATGCCTTAAAGAAATTTGTTGCCAATTATGAAAGGGATACAGGAGAGCGGGCAGAATATTATCTGCCCCCGGCTTCGGGAAAGAAGATTGCTGTTATAGGCGGCGGTGTGGAAGGGTTAACCGCTGCTTATTACCTGAGACGGCTGGGGCATCAACCTAAGGTGTTTGAGGCCACTGGAAAGCTGGGTGGTATTCTAAGATATGTAATCACTGAAGACCGGTTACCCAGGGACGTGCTGGAGTGGGATATCAGTGGCATAATGGAGATCGGTGTAGAGGCTGAAACCGGGAAAACCCTGGGGAAAGATTTTACCTTTGGTTCTCTTTTGGACGAAGGCTTTGAAATGGTACTCCTGACCACTGGGGGGTGGGACAGCCGGCAGATCATGAGGGGAAAAGCCTGGGATGAACAGGCGATTCCCGGCACACATCTTCTCCTTGATTTTTTATTGACTGCTTCAAGAGGGGGAATAAAACCCGGTGAACTGGGTGAGAAAGCGGTGATAGTCGGAGGAGGGAAAACCGCTTCCAGGGCTGCCAATATTTGCCTGAATAAAGGAGCCAAAGAGGTAACCGTCATTTTCCCCTATTCAAAAGAAAAAGCAGAGTTTTACCATATTGATTTAAGGGAATTGCGCAGGGATAATGTAACAATTATCTTCTCCAGTGTGCCGGTGGAGCTCCGGGGTGACGGAGACCGGTTAACCGAAATAGTCATTCGCAGGGAGAGCGAAGCCAGGGGCTTATATGAAGAGCAAGATTTGAATATTCCCCTGGATCATTTAATTGTAGGTTCCGGCCGTTTCCCGGAGATGCTTTTTGTAAAAGTGGAGGAAGAAACCGGGGAAAGCCTGGAAAATAAGCATAAATGGAAGACCGCTGCAATTTCTGGTGTGTTTCCCGTGGAAGCGGATAAAGGAATCCTGGCGGTTGCTGAGGCGGGCCGTCCCACGGACCTCACCGGTGTGGTGCTGGCGGTAAGACGCGGCAGAAAAATTGTCCGGGCCATTCATCTTTATACTTCCGGGGAAAATATCGCCCCGGAGACCGGTGTGATTACCGAAGAAAATGAAAAGAGACTGCAAACGGTCCGGGAAATCGTTAATGCAGAAGTACTGGCCTTTCCCAGGAAAAATACCGATAACCGGTTCACCCTGACCGGGGAGGAGACCCAGGTCGAGGCCCGCCGCTGTCTCTCCTGCGGTTTGATATGTTATAAGAAGCGTATAGAGATATTAGGTCCGCCCCCTCCACCCCGTCCGGCACTCCTGGAACACATCGACGAAGAGTCCGACCAGGAGGGCATCAAGGTACCGGGGTACCGGGGATCAGGAAGTAAATAAAGATGGGATTTTAATTGAACATTAATGATTAATAATAAACAAACCAAATAAAACAAGGAATTAAAACCAAGATGATGATGGAGAACGATCAAATAACCATAAACGGACACAAGTATGACTTTAAGCCGGGTGAAACTATTTTAGAGGTTGCCCGGAGAAACGGGGTGTATATTCCCACCCTTTGTTTTTTGAAGGGTGCCACCCCCACGGGTGCGTGTCGCATCTGTATAGTGGAAGGTAAAAATGTTCCTGGTTTTATTTCCTCCTGTTCCACGCCGGCCGCATCCAACCTGGAAATTTACACGGAAACGCGCCGTATACGAAGTGCACGGCGGACCATCCTGGAACTGATGCTTATCTCCGGCAATCACAATTGCTCGGTGCGGGACGTTTTACCCCAGGAATGGACGGATTTCCAGGAAATGGTGGAGGAGTATGACCACGCCGAGGACCTTTGTGCGGCCTATGGCAGGTGTCAACTCCAGGCCCTGGCCTACCGGTACATGGTGACCGAACGAACCCTGGACAGTTTGGAGGTGCAGTACCCATTGGATTCGGAAGACCCGTTAATCGGCCGGGATTATTCCCGCTGCATCCTGTGCGGCCGGTGTGTATATGCCTGCAATGAAATCCAGGTCAACCGGGCCATTTCCCATGGATATCGGGGAATCAATGCCAAAATCGTGTTCAGGGGTGACCGGAAAATCCCGGAATCCGACTGCGTGTACTGCGGGGAATGTATCCAGGTTTGCCCGGTGGGTTCCCTTTTTGAAAAAAAGAGCCGGTTTAACGCCAGGATGTGGGAAGTCAAAAACGTCCGCACTACCTGCCATTACTGTGGGGTAGGCTGCCAACTGGAGCTTCATGTCAGGGAAAAGGACGGGAAAGTGGTGAAAGTAAGAGGTATTGATGAGGCTGAGCCCAATCATGACGGCCGGTTATGTTTCCGGGGACGGTTTGCCTTTGACTTCCTCCATTCGCAAGAACGGTTAACCACCCCCCTGATCCGGCGAAACGGTTCTTTTATCGAGGCATCCTGGGATGAAGCTTTGAATTTAATTGCCACCAGGATAAGCGATATAAAATATAAGCACGGACCATACCACCTGGGGTGTGCTGTTTCAGCCAAATACACCAATGAAGACCTGTTCCAGGCCAGGAAATTTTTCAATACCATTGTAACCACGGAAAATGTTTTCCACTTTGAACCTTCTGCTTACCCGGGCATTGCCTATGAAGAACTGGAAAAGGCCTCCACTATCGTGGTGGTGGGGGCGGACATCACCCGGGAAAACCCGGTGGCCGGCTCTTATGTCAAACAGGCGGTCCTCCACGGTATTAAGCTCATCGTGGTGGATACCAGGAATACCGAGATAGCCAAATTTGCCAGCGTTCATCTCAAAGACCTTTCAGGGATAAAATCGGCAATAGAAGGTCATAATATCATTGTCATCCATAACCCTTTGGTGGACATTACACCGTTAAAGAAAATGAGTTATATAAACATGAAAATTTATTCGTTGGGAAGGGAAAATAATACCATTGGTGCCCATTTTATGGGTATCACCCCGGTGGATGAACATTTTGACATTTCAGATATGAAATTTCTCTATTCCATTGGTGGGCATTTCAAAAAACGGGAGGCCGTGGAATTTTTAGTGGTGCAGGATATTTTCCCCAGCGAATGGACCAAGATAGCGGATGTGGTGCTGCCGGCTGCTGTTTGGGTGGAATATGACGGCACTTACATCAGTTCTGATATCCGTGTTAACCGGGTAAGGAAAGCAGTTGAACCACCGGGTCAGGCAAAACCCACCTGGCAAATCTTCAAAGAACTGGCCAATCGTATGGGATACGCCTGGAAATCAAAAACCAGCAGGGAAATCTGGGAGAATGAAATTGCCCTGCAAGACCCGAATCTTAAGAGCATCACTTATGATATGCTGGAAGAGGACGGGATAAAAATAAGCAAAGGGTATTTGATCTCTTTTAAAGGTATCAAGGCACTGCCTGAAGGGGTTGAACGGCCCGATTACCATGAAATCCTGTGTTCCCACTGCACGGATATGGAAAATGTGTTTAAGAAATTGTTTTAATAAATTAAGGAGGTAAACCAATTATGCCGGTGCAAAATAACAAATCTCCATCTCCAGAAGATATGGAAACGTTGGGAAACGTATTTGAGCGTCATTCCCAGGAAAATTCCCTGATGATTTATCTCCAACAGATTCAAGCGGAATTCGGATATATCCCTGAGTTTGCCATCAAATATATTGCTGAGAGAACGCTGTTCTCAGAGAGTCGTATTTATGGGGTGATTACCTTTTACACCCAGTTCAGTTTAAAACCTGTTGGAAAAAATATTATAAAAGCATGTAATGGAACCGCCTGTCACGTTGGTGGTTCTAAGGTGCTGGGCAGGAAGTTGAAATCCTATTTAAAGGTGGATGATGAGAACCCTACCACAGAGGATCGCCTGTTTACGGTTCAGAATGTAGCCTGTCTTGGCTGCTGCGCGCTGGCGCCGGCCATGATGGTGAACGACAGGGTGTACGGCAAACTCAATTTGGAGAAAATAAAAGAAGTCGTGGAAACCCATCGCAGAGATTCGATCGACTCCAAAGAGGATGAATAAAATGTATAAGAAAAAATCGAGAATAAGAATCGGGATGGCCACCTGCGGCCGGGCAGCCGGGGCCGCGGACGTTTATGATGCCTTTAAAACAGAGATAGAAAAAGCAGGTTTACCCATTGAACTCAAATCCACGGGGTGTGTGGGGTTGTGCTCCCAGGAGGTGATTGCCGAACTGGAAATGGAAGGGAGAACCCGCCTGACCTATGGAAAGATCTCGGCCGAAGCCGTACCTTTAATTATCGAAAAGACCATCAAAAAGGGGGAAATCCTGGAAGAGCATGCCCTGTACCAGTATCATCCTGCCAGTGCCGCGCAAAATGCCTACGCCGGGGTTCCTTTTGATGATGAATATTCCGTGGTAAAGGACCAGGTTAAAATTGCCCTTAAAAACTGCGGCAATATCGACCCCTTCAGTATCGAAGACTACCTTCAAAATGATGGATACAAGGCCACTGCCGCCATCCTAAAAATGACACCGGAACAGGTGATCGATGAAATTGGCACATCCGGCATAAGGGGCCGCGGGGGTGCAGGGTTTCCCACGGCCAAGAAATGGACCTTTTGCCGGAACTCCCAATCCGATATCAAGTATGTGATCTGTAATGCGGATGAAGGTGACCCGGGAGCGTTCATGGACCGCTCGGTGTTGGAGGGCGATCCCCATTCGGTGCTGGAAGGCATGATCATTGCCGGCTATGCCATTGGTGCCTCCCATGGGTTTATCTACTGCCGGGCCGAATATCCCCTGGCCTTAAAGACCCTGGATAAAGCCATTGCCGACGCCAAAGAAAGGAACTTCCTGGGGGAAAACATCCTGGGCAGTGATTTTTCCTTTGATATCAGCATCCGGGAGGGTGCCGGCGCCTTTGTTTGCGGTGAAGAAACCGCCCTTATTGCCTCTATCGAGGACCAGCGCGGTATGCCCCGTCCCAAACCCCCCTTTCCACCTATAAAAGGCTTATTTCAACGCCCCACCGTGGTCAATAACGTGGAAACCCTGGCCAATCTCCCCCGCATCATCACGGGTTCCGCCGCATCCTATGGCGCCATTGGCACGGAAAAAAGTAAAGGTACCAAGGTTTTTGCCTTAGCGGGAAAAGTGAGATATACCGGCCTGATCGAAGTTCCCATGGGCATGTCGCTGCGAAAAGCCATTTTTGACGTGGGCGGCGGCCC
The DNA here is from genome assembly GCA_011772425.1 of Candidatus Aminicenantota bacterium. GTDB lineage: Bacteria > Acidobacteriota > Aminicenantia > UBA2199 > UBA2199 > JAKAGC01. The sequence continues at coordinate 12,260 of WVZO01000378.1, read as the reverse complement.
TATTGAAGGACGAAAAATAAAAGCCGCCCAATTGGGTGGACCTTCGGGCGGGTGTGTGCCGGAACACATGTTTGACATTCCCATTGACTATGAATCCATTGGCAAAACCGGTGCCATCATGGGTTCCGGTGGAATGGTGGTAATGGATGAAACCAGTTGTATGGTGGATATTGCGCGATTTTTCCTGGAGTTCACCACCGATGAAAGCTGCGGCAAATGTACCCCTTGCCGGGTGGGAACCACGGTGATGTTGAGAATCCTTGAGCGCATCTGTGAAGGCAAGGGTCGAATGGAAGACATTGACACCCTGGAGCAGTTGTCCGAAACCATATTAAACGGTGCCCTGTGCGGCCTGGGAAAGACAGCGCCCAACCCGGTTCTCACCACGCTCCGGTATTTCCGGCATGAGTACGAAGCGCATATCCTGGAAAAGCGCTGTCCTGCCGAAGTATGTAAGAGGCTTATGCCCACCCCCTGCCAGAAGAGCTGCCCTTTGGGCCAGGATGTTGCCAGTTATGTTTCTTTTATTGCCCTGGGGAAGTTTAAAGAAGCCCTGGATGTGATCAGGGCTGATAACCCCCTGCCCTCTGTTTGTGGAAGGCTCTGCGTCCACGGCTGCGAGGTCAACTGCCGGCGGGGAATCGATGTTGATGAGCCCGTTGCCATCAGGGCACTCAAGCGGTTTGCCGCGGAACAAGAGATCGATTACCTGGAGAAATCCGTGGGTCCTGCCCGGGTTATCCACCCGGAGCGGGTCGCTGTTATCGGTTCCGGGCCAGCCGGACTTACTGCTGCCTATGACCTGGTTCGAATGGGCTACCGGGTCACGGTCTTTGAAGCCCAACCCTTTGCCGGTGGTCTCCTGAGAACAGCGATCCCTGAATATCGCCTGCCCAGGAAGCTGCTGGATGCCGAGATTAAAGCGATTGAGGCCCTGGGTGTGGAGATAAAAACCAATTCACCCCTGGGGGGCGATCGAGGTATTGAAGATTTGCTGCAGGAAGGCTTCAAAGCTATCTTCATTGCCACCGGCGCCTCTAAAAGCCAGCCTAAAAAAATGCCCGGGGGTGAAGGTTTGAAGGGCATAGTGGATTTAATGGAGTTTCTTAAAGAAGCGAATCTCAACCACGGTGGTAAAGCAGGTGACCGGGTGATTGTTATCGGGGCCGGTCATGCAGCCATGGATGCAGCACGCTTAAGCTGCCGACTGGGATCAAAAGAGGTTCATCTCATATCGCAGCGTTCACGCCAGGATATGCCCTTTGAAGAAGTGGAGATCGCCCAGGCCGAGAAAGAGGGAGTGAATTTCCATTTCCAACTCATCCCCCGGGAAATTCTGGGTAACAATGGCAAGGTAAGCAGTTTAAAATGCGTCCAGGCAGCCCTTTCCGATCCTGATCCCCGCGGCCGGCAGCGGTCTATTCCCCTCCGGGATAAAGAAGTAATCCTTGATGCAGATGCCATAATCCAGGCCCAGGGCCGGGAACCTGATACATCATTCATTGCTGACAACGATAAAATCGAACGTTCTATACGTAATCTTATCGTTGTTGACCCGCAAAGTTTACAGACCACCAAAGCCGGTGTATTTGCAGGCGGTGAGGTGGTTTCCGGGGCGGCAACCGTAGTGGAGTGCATGGCAGCAGGGAGGGGTGCTGCACGCGCGATAGATAGATATCTTCGCGGGGATGAGCCCCGGTGTGCGGGTTTCAGGGCCAGGCCAAAAACCGAGGTGGAACAGGTGGAACTCACCGACCAGGAGGCCGACGCCAGGCGCCCGGCAATGCCGATGCGGCCTATCAAAAAGGGATCCCTTGATTTCCAGGAGGTAGAGACCGGGCTTACCACCGAGATGGCTGTCCTTGAAGCCAAACGCTGCCTGAGATGCGATCTTTAGGTAAGGAGTAAAGAGATAATGATGAAAAATATAGATTTAAATACTGAAACTGACATTGATATACGTGAGGTCAATAAAATCATTGACCAATACATCCATCGGACCGGGGCACTTATTGCCATACTTCAGTCTATTCAAGAGAAGTACAGTTTCCTGCCCCAACCAGCAATTAAGCAGATTAGCAAAAGGCTTCGGATCCCTCTGAGCAAAGTGTACCACGTTGCCACCTTCTACAAGGCTTTCAGCCTTAAACCCCGTGGCAGGAATAGCATCAATGTATGCCTTGGCACTGCATGCCATGTGAGGGGTACACAGCGAATCCTCGGGAAGCTCAAGCGGGAACTGGGTATAATAGAAGGAGAAACCACCGAAGATCGATGCTTCACACTCGATACAGTACGCTGTATCGGGTGCTGCAGCCTAGCACCAGTTATGATGATCAATAAGGATGTTCATGGACGGTTGACACAGGAAAAAGCAGTAGAAGTACTGGACCGTTATCAGTAATGAGTGAAGGAGGAAGTAAATGAAGATCAAGACTCATGATGATCTCGAATCCCTGAAGAAGAAAGGAGAAGAACTAATCCATCCGGATCGGACAAAGATCACTGTGGGCATGGCTACATGCGGGACAGCCACCGGTGGTGCTAAAGTACTTGAAAAAATACAAACCGAGGTTGAGCGCCAGGGTCTGGATGCAGCGGTTACTGTTACAGGCTGCCTTGGATTTTGCCAGCGCGAGCCACTGGTTGATGTTATGTTGCCCGGCAAATGGCGTGTACTGTTTGCTGAGATGGACTCAGACAAGGCATCTGAGCTTATATCAAATCTTGTATCTGGAAAGGTGAAAAAGGAGTGGGCTCTTTGCAGGATGGAAATAGAAGGGGAACCAAAAGGGCAAGAAAATGGATTAAAGGACATTCCACTATACGAAGATATAGGTTTCTGGAGCAAGCAGCGCAAGGTGGCCCTGCGCAACTGCGGCTTTATAAACCCGGATTCCATCGAAGAGTATATTGCTAGAGGCGGTTACTCCTCGCTCTGGAAGGTGTTGCACAACTCAAGTCCGGAGGAGATAATCGCTGAGATCGAGCGTTCCGGGCTCAGGGGCCGTGGGGGTGCAGGATTCCCAACAGCACTTAAGTGGAGACTATGCCGAAAATCTCCAGGTGAAGAAAAATATATTATCTGCAATGCAGATGAGGGCGATCCTGGAGCGTACATGGATCGCTCTGTTATGGAGGGTGACCCAAATAGCGTGCTGGAGGGAATGATCATAGGTGCATATGCTATAGGGGCTGGTAATGGTATAATCTATGCTCGTGCCGAGTACCCGCTGGCTATTGAACGGCTTACAATAGCGATCAATCAGGCTCGCGAATATGGAATTTTAGGAAAAGATATCCTGGGCTCTGGTTTTGACTTTGACGTGGAAATCAGCCGTGGTGCTGGAGCATTTGTATGCGGAGAGGAGACATCACTTATTGCATCGGCAGAGGGTCGGGCAGGCGAGCCACGCTCCAGGCCTCCCTATCCTGCTGAGCGAGGTTTTAAAGATAAACCAACAAATATAAATAACGTTGAGACATGGGCAAACATCCCTGTAATAATAGAGCGCGGCGGAGATTGGTTTTCCAGCATAGGGACTGAGAAAAGCAAAGGCACAAAGGTTTTTTCAATCGTCGGCAAGTGCAAGAATACCGGCCTCATAGAGGTGCCACTCGGAATCACGCTAAAAGAGGTTATCTTTGAAATAGGCGGAGGGATAATTGACGACAAGAAGTTCAAGGCAGTGCAAACTGGTGGTCCTTCTGGTGGTTGTATCCCGGCAAATCTTCTAGATCTGCCAGTTGACTACGAAAAGCTAGCTGAGGCAGGATCAATAATGGGTTCAGGCGGAATGATCGTAATGGATGAAAACACCTGCATGGTTGACTTGTCGAGGTATTTCCTCGAATTCCTCGAGGACGAATCATGCGGGAAGTGTTTTCCCTGCCGCTTTGGAGTAACGAGAATGCGCGAGATCCTGGATCGAATATGCGCCGGCGAGGGTAAGGAAGAGGATATCGATCTTCTAAAGGAGCTGGGCCAGGTAGTAAAAAACTTCTCCCTCTGCGGTCTGGGACAAACCGCACCAAATCCAGTGCTTAGTACACTACGATATTTTAAAGATGAATACGAGGCCCACATAAGAGACAAGTACTGCCCGGCTAAAGTATGCAAAAGGCTAACACCGGCGCCATGTCAAAACGCCTGCCCGGCAGGTATTGATGTACCCAGTTATGTAGCCCTTATCTCCCATAAACAATATAAAGAGGCATTAGAACTTATTCTAGAAGATAATCCCTTCCCATCTATTTGCGGTCGAACGTGTACACACTCCTGTGAATTTGAGTGCAAAAGGGGCGAATTGGATAACCCAATTTCAATTATGTATTTAAAGAGATTTGCAGCTGATTTGGGGATGGATCGGGCCAAAGATATCAAACCACTGCTAATTACAAAAAAGGAAAAAGTGGCGATAATTGGGGCCGGACCGGCCGGACTGACTGCCGCCTATTATTTAATCCGCATGGGTTATGCAGTGACTGTTTTTGAGGCCCTCCCGGTTGCCGGTGGTATGATGGTGGTGGGCATACCGGAATATCGTCTGCCGCGAGATATAATTAATGCGGAGATAGAGGCTATTACCGCCCTTGGTGTGGAAATAAAAACCAACACCAAAATAGGTAAGGACATTACTATTGATAAATTAAGAAAAGATTATGGAGCCATATTTTTGGCAGTAGGCGCTCACAAAGGAAGAAAACTTGGCATTCAAGGCGAAGACAAATACAAAGGCTTTATTGACAGTATAGATTTTCTGCGGGATGTAAACTTTGGCAACAAGACAAAGCCCGGGAATAACGTGGTGGTCATCGGTGGTGGAAATTCAGCCGTTGATGCCGCCAGGACTGCCCTTCGCCTTGGGGCCGCCGAGGTTAATATTGTTTATCGGCGCTCACGGGTTGAAATGCCGGCATTCAAGGGAGAAGTTGATGCAGCCGAGGAAGAGGGCGTAAAGCTTCATATTTTAGTCGCACCCACACGCATCGTCGGAGAAAAAGGCCGCGTTACCGGGTTGGAAGGCATCCGAACTGAGCTGGGAAAACCGGATGCCAGCGGCAGGCGCCGTCCCGTACCTATTCAAGGCTCAGAGTTTATCATTCCCTGTGATGTCATCATCCCGGCAATCAGCCAGGAACCGGAAATAGCTGAATTAATAAAAGACACTGAGCTCAAGACTACCGCCTGGAATACCTTTGAAGTTGACGCCGATACCCTGGAAACGAATATACCGGGTATATTCGCCGGAGGAGATGATGTTACCGGACCGGCAACAATTATTGAAGCCATTGCCGCTGGTCAGCGAGCAGCAGCAGCTATTGATAAGTATTTCAATAAAGAAAAACTGCAATGGCGTTTTAAACCGGTTATACCAAAAAGACTAATTAAACAAATAGAGATAGCTGATGAAGAGATTGAGAAGTTGAAGAGAGAAGAGATGCCCTGTATTAAAGCCCTTCAGCGAATCAACAACTTCGATGAGGTTGAATTGGGATACACGGAAGAAATGTGTGTCAATGAAGCCAAGCGGTGTTTAAGATGTGATTTATAAAAATAATAGTTTTTTTAAGGATTATACGATCATGGTTTTGATAAAGATTAACAGTCAAGAAGTTAAAGTAAATGAGGGAACAACCATCCTTGAAGCTGCAAGTTCTATTGGTGTGACCATACCCACGCTGTGCCATCACCAGGCCATCATCCCCTATGGGGCCTGCCGGCTTTGTACGGTAGAAGTGGAAAGCGATGGCAAGAAACGTTTGTTACCCTCTTGCAGTTCCCGTGTTGAGCCAGGGATGGAGATTATAACCGACTCAGATGCCCTGCGGGCCGGCCGTAAAATGATACTGGAGCTCCTCCTGGCAGAGTGCCCGGGGGTGAAGATCATCAGGAAGCTGGCAGAAGAAGCTGGAATCAAACAGTCCAGGTTCAGTTCAAAACAGCCTGGGGAACAGGTGCCTGCGGATTTGACCCGTGGGGTCCCCAGGGAAGGAGAATGTATTTTGTGCGGGCTTTGCGTCCGGGTTTGCGATGAGATAGTTAAAGCCAGTGCCATCGGTTTTGAGGGCAGAGGTGTGGGACGGAAAGTGGTAACGCCTTTTGCTGCCCTGCCTGAAAATTGCAAGGCCTGTGGTGCCTGCTCATTCGTCTGTCCTACAGGAGCGATAAAGATGGAGGCAGAATTAATAGAAGAACGCCTCAAAAAACTCGATACCAGCGAACGCCCGTGCAGGTACATGTTGATGGGAATCGTTCCATATAAGATTTGTCCCAATGAATACCGGTGCCATATTTGCGAGGTTGACCAGGAATACGAGGACATTTTCGGGATGCACCCCATAATTGGGTTCAGGCTGGAAGAGGCCGAGCAAAGAAATGATTAAAAAAAGAGGTGATCTATGGAAATGAAAGAAACCAGGATTTCAGAAATTTTGCAGGAAAAGGGAGAAAAAACCATCACAGTCACACCCGACATCGCGGTATCTAAAGCTGTCAAGGTAATGGCTGAAAATAAAATCGGGGCGGTATTAGTGGTTGATAAGGAGCGGTTGACAGGAATTCTTACTGAAGGCGATTGTACCCTTAAAATCATTCTACAAGACCTTAAAGCAAAAGAGACCAGTGTCAAAGATGTAATGACCCCAAAAGTTGTATTTGTAACTCCTGATACGTCTGTAGAAGAGGGATTGGCCATCATGACCGAAAGAAAGTGCCGTCACCTGCCGGTATTGGATAATAAGAAATTAATCGGCATTGTCTCTATGGGTGACCTGGTGCGGCGAATTATCAAGGATCAAAAGGTAGCCATCAACTACCTGACTGAATACATTGCGTTGAGTTATTGACACCGTAATCATTTGGATTTAGGAAGTGAGTAAAAAGGGTTTTAGCCTGTTGATTTCACTACGTCCTTAGTATAAAATAAAGATATGAGTAAACATAAAAGAAAACTATAATACCTGGAAAAAAATCTCATGCTAAAGTCAATCAATTTCAAACTAATCCTTTCCATAGGTCTTATAACCGTATTAATCTTCGGGATCTTTTCCTACATATTCATCACTCACCAAAATAAACAACTCATAAAAGAGGTTTTTCGTGGGGCCAGTATATTCAGCGATGCAGTCAAAAGAAGTACAAGACATGATATGCTTATGGACGACCGGGAGGGTGTACACCGGATGATTGAGACCATAGGGAACCAATCCGGCGTGGAAGTAGTAAGGATTTTCAATAAAGAAGGTAAAATAATGTTCTCTACAAATAAAGGGGAAATGAATAACTATGTAGACAAGAATGCCGAAGCCTGTTATACCTGTCATGCTGTAGAGAAGCCCCTGGAACGCTTGTCCACCTTAGAGAGAAGCCGTATATTTCAAGGAAAAAGCCATCGTATCCTGGCTGTGATCACGCCTATATACAATGAACCTGACTGCTATAATGCATCATGCCATGCCCACTCCAAAGAACAGAGAGTTCTTGGTGTCCTGGATATCGGTATGTCTCTTGTAGATGTAGACAATGAGTTAAAAACAAACCAGGTACTATCCATATCTTTTACACTAATTGCCATATTATGCATTTCTTCTATATTAACGCTATTTATTCACAGGTTGGTCACAAAGCCGGTTAAACAATTAGTGACTGGCACTCAAAAAATCGCTCAAGGTAACCTGGATATTGAAATCCCGGTAAAAGCAGGGGATGAAATCGGTCAGTTGGCTGTATCCTTTAATCATATGATCCGGGACTTAAAAAAGGCCAATGAGAAAATCCATGCCTGGAATATTGAGTTAGAGAAGAAGGTAGAAGAGCGTACTGAAAAATTACGCAGAACCAGGCACCAGTTGATTCAATCGGAAAAAATGGCATCCCTGGGCGTATTGTCCTCTTCGGTGGCCCATGAAATTAACAATCCCCTGCAAGGCATCCTTACCTATATCAAACTAATGCTCAAAATCCTTTCCAGTGAGGAAGTCGATCAAAAGCGACTGGATAAATTTAAAAACTATTTGCAGGTAATGGGAAATGAAATCGAACGATGCGGGGATATGGTCAAGAATCTCCTGGTATTCTCCAAGCAGACCAAATTAAATATCCAGGAAACCAATATCAATAACATCATTAGAAACAGCCTCCAGTTGGTGGATAATAAAATTAAGCTTCAAAATATTGAAGTTATTTTGAATTTACAAGAAGACATTCCCCTTATCTACTGTGACATTAAGCAAATCCAGCAAACCCTGATTTCTATCATCATTAATTCATTAGAAGCCATGGCCGGGGGAGGTACGCTCCGCATCGATTCCCGGAGTTTAGAAGACAGGCAAGTAGAAATTTTGATTGCCGATACCGGGGAGGGTATACCCAAAGAGAACTTAAGAAATATATTTGACCCCTTTTTCACCACCAAAGAAACTGCCAAAAGTACGGGGCTGGGTTTATTTGTAGCGTATGGAATTATCAAGGAGCATAAGGGAACAATCAAGGTGGAGAGTGAAGTAGGAAAGGGCACCACGTTTCACATCAAGCTCCCTACCAACCAAGGGTAATAAATAAAAGGGTACCCTTCTATAGTAAAAAACAGGGGTTTATAATATAATTATATCGAGATGTTAAAGAAAGTCAACAGGCAAGCGCTGAACCGGAAGCTGTATAGACAGAAGCTTAAATCCGGAGCGATTTCTAAGGTCAGAACACTTATGAAATCTTATCTTTTCTGGGTTTCAGGATTCCCCATTGGTTTGACTGATCAAGGAAAGCTGGATTGGGTGGTTGCCCCCAATATCGGTCATCGACCAACAGAACAGATACAACTGGATGGGCAGCGCCTGAGACAAGCGACCTATACTGTAAAGCGGTTATGCAAGGATTTCCCCAGGGCACTGCCTGAAGTTGTGGGTAATGTAAACCAATGGAAAGAAGGTATTTTTCGTCTACTTGAGCTGCTGAAACCCCCGGTGCACCAGGGCACTTCCCTGGCATCCCATTTGTACCAAATAGAAGGGCTTTATCCTCCTGCCATCGCAGACAAAGCCGCGGAAATCGTTAAGAGCCACCGGATCCTGAAACCGCTTATCGATGCCAGTTCCTGGATCTATTGCCCGGCCCCGGGTGATGCCAAACAAACGTTGAACTGGATTCAAAAAAATGCCCCGCACCTGGAGGGTATTGCGAAAGCCTTTGACAAGCTTGAAGGGGTAACTCTTTGCTTTAGCCTTTGGTACCTGGCAAAGGCCGAAGGAGAAAATCGTATTGATTCGTTGGTCCGGCTGTTGGGGGATAGGCAAACACATCAAACTGCTTTTAGCGGTGGTGTTGAATTTGCTGAGAGAATTGCTTCCACCGTCAAAAAGAAAAGGGTTACCCCGGAAGAAATATCGTTGGAGATTCCTAAGGGACAATTGGGGGCGGAATTAAAACGTTGGACCTATTGGCTGGTACAGCAAGACAGTAAAACCCGGCGGCGCTCGTTGGCGTTGTTCAAGCTGATTCGGCCGGAATATGCCCTGGAGGCTTGGACTAAATTCTGGGCCGGTGCTGATAAGGGATTAACTGCCTTGAATAAACAAATGCCTTTGAGAAGGCGTCCGGAAAACCGGGAACAGGTACGTAAGCTGCGGGGCCGATTCATTCGGCTTCGAGACCGGGCCCCTTCCACCCTGAACTGTAAGCTGCTGATGGAGTCACTGCGTTTGGAGGCGGCACCGGAAGCAAGTGGCCGTTTTCGTATGATTTGCCAGGCCCTGCAAGCCGTCCCCAACGATAGTAAAATGCCGGTGGTCCGTGCCCGTTTCCTGGTATATTGGAGCTTCATGGTCGCCGAAGCCGAAAAACATAACCTCCATCGCATTCAGCTCATGGTAACCTCCTTTGGTTCTTATTTAAAAAAGAAAAAAGATAAGCTGGCAATTGCTCTGCGCCCATGGAAGAATATCTATTCAGATTACAAATATAGATGGTATGGTCACTGCTTGGATTATGATATTTTAGAGAAACTGCCTATAAATGACGATATACCCCGTTTTTTTGTTGCCCTGGACTGTCTGCTGGAAAAATTACCCAAAGGAATTTATAATGAGGAGGCCGAAACCCTGGCTGCACTGGTGGGTGTTTGTCATGACCCGGTTTTGGCGGTTAAACTGTTCCTGCAATTGAAAGGCAAAAAGATAAGCAGTAATTATTTTCGCACCAAATTATTAGAAATGGCATTGGCTTTGACCCGGGATGACCCGGGATGTTTCGGTGATGTAGTGGAATTCCTGCAAGGCTGTGAATACCGGGACGATAAAGTTTTTGACAGCATTGTCGCCGATGCGGACCAGGTACTTCGTAAATTGGGGCTCTCTTCTTTTCTATTACAGCTTCTAAAAGAGGGGCATTTTCGACGCTTGTTAGAGTGCGGGTACAAACAGCTCCTGGTTCGGAAAATTAAAGCAGATGAGCAAGTAGAACCCCCCATCTTTGCTGCACCAGTTGAAACCGGATGGATCGAGCGTCTCCCGGAAGTACTTCATGGAGAATTGCTGAGGCTTGGCAGCGTTCATAAGCAGCCGGAGCGGGCGGCAAACTCCATCCTGGCAAAGGATTTCCCTGACCCGGTAAAGCTCAAAAAAGAGCTGGCCGCTATAAACCGGCGTTTGCAAGGTGCCGGCCAGGCAGAAGCGGGGAAAGAGAAGTTGATGTGCCGGAAAATCGCCCTGGAAAAACGGCTGGAACAGCAGCAGATGCCTTCACCAGCCCGGTTGGAACGGCTGCAGGCAAAAATTCGCCGCGCCATTCATGACGCTGTTGTCGATGAGTGGGAAAGATACCTGGATAGTAAACTGATCCGGTCCCTGTCCGCTTATCTCGGAATCGAGAGTAAGCCGGAATGGTTGTTTGAACCCAGGGTTCTCAAAATGCTGCATGCCGTCATGGAATTAGAACCCGGTGAGAATAAAGCATTGGCATCCCGTCTTTTACGGCTGCGTGTCCTGCCGCCCCCCTGGGATTTACGGGATGATGAACCCAACCGAAACTTTATTGAAGAAATGGAGCGCCGCGGCATCGCCATGAATGTGTGGGTGAAGGGTGCCGGTGTTGTGGAAATGGAAGGGCCTAAAGGTCAGAAGGTACGGCTCCAACTGGAGGATGATCTGCTGGAGATATTTTTCATGGGAGCACATTTCAAAACCTGTTTGTCCCCGGGGGACTTTAACTTTTTCTCGGTATTTGCCAATGCCGCCGATATCAATAAACGGGTGCTTTATGCACGGGATACCAAAGGCAAAGTGCTAGGACGCTGCTTGTTGGCCTTAACCAAAGAAGGAGGCATCGTTACATTTCATCCCTATACCCACGATGAAACGTTGAAATTCGCTGAGATGGTTCGTGACTTTGTCAATGACCTGGCGGCGAAAATGAATACCATTGTTGTCCCCGAGGGCCATGTGCAGAAATTAGTGGCTGACAAATGGTACGATGACGGACCGGAAGACCTGACCAAACGTTTTGCCTTCCTGGAGGATGGCTCGAAGTTCAGGAAGCGTTTGGCAGCGATTGAGCCTGATAATTTCGTCAGTGAGATCCAGCAAGCCTTTGCGCCTTTACCCCTCAACGAGATGACCCTTCCGTTAGTGATTAATCTTAAAGAGCTGGAAAAGCGCCCCCGGTTAGTGGTACCTCTTTTCCCATATATTGAATCGTGCCGGAGCCTGCGGGAGGAGACACTGGTAAAAGCAGCACTTTTATTGAAAGAAGCAGGGGAAATACAGAAAGCCAAACGCCTATTTGGCTGGCAGGCCGAGAAATATGTGTGGAACGTATACCGGGAAACAGAGTGGATAGATGTGGGTGCATTGAAATTATTACTTTGTGTTGATCCGGCCAACGTGTTGAGGATTCTGCGAAAGACCCGCCCGGCAGCAGCACGGAATTGGCAAGACGAAGACGACGGGGACCGGTTGTATCTAGCCGCTCTTGCTCATGAAGCGCTGCAGCGGCCCAAACAAGCAGCACTGCTGTTTCGCATGGCGGCCCGGGAAGTTTGTTCCCTGAAAGATAAGAGAGAATGTTTGAAACGGGCAAAAAAACTTGAAACCTGAAGGCCCAACTTTTTCTCTAATGAAATAAATTAACTGGCACCATTCTCCTTATTCTCCCAGGAAATGGCAAGATTTTAGAATTAGGCAACCAATCCTAAAAAGGTTTTGGACAATACCTGGTAGATATTGGACAAAATTTGGAGGATTTTTCACATTTGAAAAGAGGTATT